>JAGQWZ010000114.1 GCA_020436835.1 Saprospiraceae bacterium
TCGAGGGACGTCTTATATCGGCAAGAAAGTTTAATTGGCGTCTCTCCGCGATGGGAGCTTTTTCATTTATTAGCGGTGTACGGGGAAACACATCCTTAGACGATTTATCTGGAGGAATATTTGGAGTCCATCTTACTACAGGCGTCGACGTGTCATTTATTTCGCTGGACCTTGCGCTGGAACCAGGGCTTACCGACTTTCTTAAAGATGTTGAAGATACAAAGCCCTTTATGATGATGCTGACAATGGGATTCCACTTTTAAGCGATGCCTCCATGCATCCTTTGCGATCCATAGATAGCAAATCCAGATCAATCACTTCGTTTATAGACACTTCCTCAGAGGCTGGAATTAAAATTTTTATATAGTTGTCAGTGAATCCGGACAAGTACCCCTTGGTTTTACTTCTTTCCAAAAGAACAGGGCGACTGGTTCCCCTATGTTGTTCATAGAATTTTCTTTGTTTCCTACCGGACAAAGTTCGGAGTTCTTCATTGCGCTGACGCCGGACCTGGATGGGAACAATTTCACCCATTTCTGCTGCAATGGTATTAGCCCGTTCCGAATATGTGAAAACGTGGAGGTAATTGACATCAAGGTTTGCCAGAAATCTTTTTGTCTCTTTAAAGTCTTCCTCGGTTTCACCGGGGAATCCCACGATGACATCCGCACCGATACAGGCATGCGGCATACTGTTCCGAATGCAGGCAACTCGATCAGCATACAACGATCTTTTATAGCGACGCCGCATCAACCGCAGTTGTTTGTCATTTCCAGACTGGAGGGGCATGTGAAAATGGGGCATAAATTTTCCGGATCCGGCGACAAACTCAATAATCTCATTAGAACAAAGATTGGGCTCGATGGAGGATATTCTGAATCTATCCGTATTGTCTTGCTCTTCCAGAGCCATAATTAGATCTAAGAAATCAGCGCCTTGGTTACCAGTTTTCGAAGGCACCGTAGCGTCTCTGAAATCACCGATATTCACCCCTGTGAGCACAATTTCTTTGATACCCCGATTACCTATTAATTTGGCGTTTTGGAGAACACTCTCCACTGAATCACTTCGACTTTTACCTCTCGCCTGGGGAATGGTACAAAAAGAACAATTGTAATCACAACCATCCTGGATCTTAAGGAAACTCCGCGTTCGATCTCCGTAGGAAAAGGCTTCTTTGAATGATTCTACGCTTTCTATCGCATCCGCCCTAACCCATCCCTTTCCCGGGGATTTTTCGATTCTATCCACATAATTAAGCAGATTAAATTTTTCTGAAGCCCCTAAAACCAGATCTACGCCTTCTATTTCGGCGATTTCTTGGGGCTTAAGTTGAGCATAGCAACCAATCACCACAATTTTAGCTTCTGGATTCTTATTCAGGGCCTGTCTGACTGCTTTTCGGCATTTACGATCTGCAAAGTCGGTGACGCTGCAGGTATTAATGACACAAATATCAGCTCCACTGTCAAATGACTGTATTTGGTAACCTTGTTTTTCGAATTGCTGACGAATTGTGGAAGTCTCGGCAAAATTCAGTTTGCATCCGAGGGTATGAAAAGAAACTGTAGCTGGTGTTGACATGTGAACTAAATAAGGTGCAAAAGTACTGGATTCGAACTAAACCTACCTATTGGATAACGGTCTGAAATTGGACATGCATTGACTAAAGTGATTTCAATCTCTTTCTCAAAGCAAAAAGTTCATCACGAAACTGTGCTGCCGATATGAAGTCCAGATCCTTGGCTGCATCTTTCATCTTCCGTTCTGTCTCCTGGATCGTTTTCTCGATTTGGTCACGACTCATATATTGAACCACAGGATCAGCAGCAATATTAGGTTCATCCGTTTCGACGTAGGCTTTTGGTTCGACATGTCCCCGAATGTCCAGGATCGATCGCGCTTCTATTGCTTTCTTAACCGTTTTGGGAGTGATGTTATGTTCTTCGTTGTATGCCATTTGTTTGGCTCGACGACGATTGGTTTCATCAATGGTTCGTTGCATCGATTCAGTGATTTTATCCGCATAAAATATCACCAATCCATTTACATTTCTTGCCGCCCGGCCTGCCGTTTGTGTCAATGACCGGTCATTTCTCAGGAATCCCTCTTTATCCGCATCTATGATAGCTACAAGAGAGACTTCCGGCAGATCAAGCCCTTCCCTAAGAAGATTTACGCCAATCAAGACATCAAAATGGCCCTGACGCAAATCTTGAAGAATCTCCACTCTTTCCAGGGTATCGACTTCCGAATGTATGTACCGGCAATTAATCTCAAGGCGAGTAAGGTATTTCGAAAGTTCTTCAGCCATACGCTTTGTCAACGTGGTGACCAGTACTCTCTCTCCTGCTTCAATCCTCTTATTTATCTCATCGAGAAGGTCATCTACCTGATTCAGGCTACGCCTTATTTCGATAGGTGGATCCAGCAATCCTGTCGGTCGTACCACCTGCTCCACAATCAGGCCTCCTGTCTGCTCCAACTCATAGTCTCCAGGTGTGGCACTGACATAGATAACCTGGTTTACCAACTCTTCGAACTCATTAAAACTAAGGGGACGGTTGTCCATGGCAGAAGGCAGCCGAAATCCATAATTAACCAGATTGAGTTTCCTTGCCCGGTCTCCACCCCACATACCCCTAACCTGTGGTATGGTCACATGACTTTCATCGATCACCATCAAATAATCAGATGGAAAATAATCCAGTAGGCAGAATGGTCTGGTACCTGGTTCCCTGCCATCGAAAAAACGGGAATAATTTTCTACCCCATTGCAGTATCCCAGCTCACGCATCATTTCCAAATCAAAAGTGACCCGTTCCTTTATCCGTTTAGCTTCAATGTACCGACCCTCTTCTTCAAAATATTTCTCCTGATCAAAGAGCTCATCCTCAATAGCTTCCAACACTCCCCTCATCCGGTCCTTGGGTGCAACATAGAGATTGGCCGGAAAGATTGCCGCATGATCGAGTCCCTCAATCCTCTTGCCACTTTCCACTTCTATTCTTTGAATATCATCGATTTCATCCCCAAAAAAACTCACCCGGTAACCATAGTCAACATAAGGAAGATTGATATCTACTGTATCGCCCCTGACCCTAAATGTTGCTCTGTCAAACCGGGCTTCAGTACGCGAGTAAAGTCCATCAACCAAATTGTAGAGAAAGGTATTTCGCGGCAATACCTGTCCTTTATAAAGCCGGATAATTCCTGTCTTGTAGTCTTCCGGATTGCCCATACCATAGATACAGGATACAGATGCCACAATTATGATATCCCGCCTTCCTGAAAGTAGTGAAGAGGTAGCTCGCAGCCTCAGTTTATCAACTTCCTCATTGATGGAAAGATCCTTTTCAATGTAAGTATCTGAAACCGACATATAGGCCTCCGGTTGATAGTAGTCATAATAAGAAACAAAGTACTCCACCGCATTATGGGGAAAGAATGAAAGAAACTCTGAATACAACTGAGCAGTAAGCGTCTTGTTGTGAGTCAGGACGAGCGTGGGTTTCTGTACCTTCTCAATCAGATTGGCTATAGTGAATGTCTTACCTGATCCGGTTACCCCTAATAAAACCTGGGCTTTGTCACCGGATTCTACCCCCTGTGAGAGTAATTCGATTGCTTCAGGCTGATCGCCCGTAGGCTCAAACGGTGATTCCAGTTTAAAACTCATAATGTGTTACTCCAGTGCAATGATAAAAGAATTTGGTATCATTCGGATATCGAATAGAACACGGCTATGCAACTACATTTCAAATCTTTTGGTTCCGGTGATCCGATTATCATTTTACATGGTATGCTGGGAATGCTGGACAACTGGCAATCTTTTGGACGCGAATTAAGCACTAATCACCTGGTCTATCTGATCGATTTGCGTAATCACGGAAAGTCGGATCATAATCAAACCATCTCTTATACAGAGATGGCCAATGACGTCAGAGAAACCATGGAATCACAATGGATGTATGACGGTGCCATTGTTATGGGTCATAGTATGGGTGGTAAAACAGCAATGCAGTTAGCATTGGATCATCCGTCTCTGGTGAAAATGCTCATTGTCGTGGATATTGCTCCTGTACAATATCAAGGAGGACATGAAAAGATAATAGAGGCTTTACAGAATATAAATTTTGTGGGGATTAACTCAAGACAAGAGATATCCGACCAGCTTGCGGACAAGATAGATGATAAATCAATCGTAAATTTCCTTATGAAGAACCTGTCCAGATCGAAGGATGGTTCCTTCGCCTGGAAAATGAATTTGAAAGCGATCGCTAACGGGTATTCAAATCTTCTAGCTGCTCCCACATATTCTGAGACACCTTATATTGGCCCGACTCTATTCATTAAGGGAGCCAACTCAAATTACCTGGCTTCAGATTATGAGTCACGGATCAGAACATGGTTTCCAAATGCCGTAATCAAAACCATTGCAGGCGCTGGCCATTGGGTTCATGCAGACCAACCAGTGCAATTAAAAAAAGTTCTGGAGGACTTCATTTCAGAGCATCATACTAGTTGAAATCATGATAATTCAGGAACGGCATCTGTTTTTGCGAAACAACTGAAAGGACACACACGTTATCTACTTACAAATCAAAGATTAAGATGAAATATTTCAGACTGCTCACATTTGCTTTACTTCTTGTAGGCCTATCTGCATTTATTGAAGGAAACAACAAACAATTCGAGATCAGCAAGAACCTTGAGATTTTCGCCAATATTTACCAGGAACTAAATACACATTATGTTGATGACATCGATCCGGCCAGATTGATGCGGACCGGCATTGAAGCTATGTTAGAGACTTTGGATCCGTACACAAACTACATATCCGAGACAGATATAGAAAGTTACCGTTACATGGCGGAGGGCAAATATGATGGAATCGGCGCTAATGTCCGAAAGATCGGAGAGTATGTCACCATAGTTGATCCCTATGAAGGTGGACCAGCCATCGATGCGGGATTACAGGCAGGAGACATGATTATCGCCGTGGAGGGAAAAGACGCCAAGGGTAAAAAGGCCGATGAGGTCAATGACGTACTGAAGGGCTTTCCCGGCACAGAAGTTACCTTGACCATAAGGAGACCAGGAGAGGACAAGGACCGGACAGTAAAGGTAAAGCGTGACGAGGTAGCGGTCAAGAATGTCCCTTATTCCGGGATGATCAATGATGAAATTGGATATGTAGTCTTAACCACCTTTACCAATAACGCCGGCAAGAATGTCGAAAATGCAATTCGTGACCTGCAAAAGAACCATCCGGAGATGAAAGGATTAATCTTTGATCTGCGAAACAATGGAGGTGGGTACTTGCGAGAGGCGGTTCACATCAGCAACCTTTTTATTCCTAAAGATGAGGTCGTCGTTACAACCAAAGGAAAAGTTCGGGACCGGGATCGCAGTTTTAATACCGTCAATGAGCCGCTGGTGCCGGAAATGCCGCTCGTAATCCTGACTAACAAGTATACCGCTTCCGCTTCAGAAATCGTCAGTGGGGTAGTACAAGATCTTGACAGGGGTGTAATATTGGGTGATAAGACCTATGGAAAAGGTTTAGTTCAAAATACCGTCGACCTAGAATATAATGCTAAGCTAAAATTAACTACCGCTAAATATTATATACCAAGTGGTCGTTGCATTCAGAGTGTGAGCTACCGGGATGGAGAACCCATAGATATTCCTGATGGGGAAAGAGCTGTCTTCAAAACGAGAGGTGGACGCAAAGTACTGGATGGCGGTGGCATTATCCCTGATGTTGAAACCGGGATCAAGAATCAATCGGCGATCGTGAGATTTCTGACCGAGGATGACCTTATTTTCCACTACGCCACCAAATATCATCAGGAACATGATCAAATCGGTGATGCCAGGGATTTTGACTTTAGTGATTTTGATGATTTTGTCAAATTCGTCCACGATAAGAAAGTCGAATTCAAGACCAATACTGAGCAAGAGCTTGAAGAGTTGATGGTAGCTGCAGAAGATGAGCATTTCAAGGAACTGATAGAATCAAACATCAATGCAATACGGGATCAGATTAATCAAGAAAAATCAGATGATTTATTTGAGAATAAAGATGAAATTGTATCGCTTCTCGAGCGGGAAATAGTGAGCAGATATCAATATCAAACGGGTCGGATTGAAAAGTCACTTCAAAATGATCAGGATATTAAACTGGCATCCGATATTCTCAGACAACCGGAAGTGTATCGGAGATACCTGCAAAGAAAGTAGGTCTCTAATAGCACCATCCCTTGCATGGTATGTTGATTCTTTGTCGGGAAGCCGGATTTTTGAACTTTTAATGTCCCAATGATTCTTTGTCTTGAAACATCCGCTACTATTTGTTCAGTGGCGTTGAGTGATCGTGGATCACTGATTTCGATCAGGGAAAGCTCCGCTCCAAACGATCATGCCTCGGTGATCATGAAACATATTGATGGTTGCTTAAAAGAAGCAGGAATCGCGCTGGAGGAAATTGAAGCGATAGCGATAAGTCAGGGACCCGGTTCTTTCACCGGCCTGAGGGTGGGCGTGTCGGCGGCGAAAGGACTTTGCTTTGCTCTTGGTATCCCTTTGATTGCAATAAGTACACTCAGTGGCATAGCTTATCGTGCATTCCATCACCATCCCGAAGCTATTTTTGCTATTCCAATGATCGAAGCCAGGAAAAATGAGGTATATGGTGCCATTTACCGTCCTGACATGACGATGGAACTTAAAGATCAGGTGATAACGTTATATCCAAACTGGCACTTGTCAATACTACCGGAAGGAAGCAATCTTGTTTTTTGCGGTCCAGGAAGCCAAAAATATCAGGAAATCAACCACCCAAGTCCACTTCAAATCGATGTTCAACCCCCATCAGCGAAAAATCTGGTGGACCTCGCTTTTGAAAAACATATTAAAAAAGATTATTGTGTTACGAAATCATTTCACCCCAATTATCTCAAATCGCCACATATTACCCAACCTCGTAAAGTTCTATAGCCTAGATTATCTGTGAGTTATATATATAAATTTATTAAAATTTGTTGTATCTTTAACCTTGTACTATTCAATGATGACGGCGGGTTCTTCGGTCGTATTATAAATTTTGGTACAGTTTTGGTATTGGAATGAACGGATTCCAAAAATTGTAAAATACTTAGATATGAGAAAGCAGAAGAACGAAAATGTCACGCTGAAGCATGGAAAGAAGGATATACTTCTTGATTATGCGGAACTGCGTAAAGCTGTCCTCGTACTAAGAGCTGTCAATCATAAGCTACGGCAAAGAATCATTGACCTCTTGGAGGAGGGTGAGTCCATGACTGTCACTGACATTTATATCAAACTTCGATTGGAACAATCTGTTGCTTCCCAACACCTGGCCATTTTAAGACGTGCTGGCGTAGTGAGAACAGACCGTCAGGGAAAGTTTATTTATTACTCGCTTGATAAGAGTAGACTCGCCCAAATTTCAAAACTCGTAGAAGAACTTGCTGTTTAACTTATAAATCAAACGCGTTTGATATCAAGAACTTGTACATAATTACTTACAGTTTTACTGCAACTTTGTTCCGAAGATTTATTAAAATGCTGTAATACGAACATATTACAGCATTTTTTTATTTGAGAATGTTGTATATAAATTTTTTTTAATGCATATTTGTCCTGACTAAGGCATTTCAAACTAAGAAAATTACTACACTTATGAACAGGACTAAGGTTACGTTCAATCGTGAGAAATTAGACCTTTCTTGCGAAATTGTACGAGCATTGGCTCATCCCCTTCGACTGAAAATTCTGGAATTTATTGACCAAAACCGCAGAATTAACGTCAACAAAATTTATAATACGCTCAAAATCGAACAATCGATTACTTCTCAACATCTTCGCATTTTACGTATGGCCGGGTTGGTTTTTGCCGAGAGAAATGGCAAATTCATTCACTATACGCTGAATTACCGGGCATTGGAAGTGGCGGAAACGGCAATAAATCACTTCTATGGCCGTCCATAGGCCAATCATCATCAAAGGAATTATATAGAGAAAATTTACCCTTACTCTTCTTCAACAGAATTGATAGCAGCAGCAACTTGCGGCTGCTCTTCTGTTTGAGGAACCGGAGTCTTAAAAAACTGCCTTTGGAAAATCAGCAGACTGATAATACCAATGCTGATTGAAGAGTCTGCAACATTGAAGACCGGCTTGAAAAATTGAAATCGATCTCCTCCCCAGTAGGGCAGCCATTCGGGGAGATAGGTGTCGATCATCGGGAAATACAGCATGTCGACGACTTTACCATGCAGGAGGGTAGCATAGCCACCTCCTTCCGGAAATAGCTCAGCCAAACCGCCATGGTAAGAGGATTCGGAAAAGATTAATCCGTAAAATGCGCTGTCCAATATGTTGCCGATTGCTCCGGCGAGGATCAGAGCAAAACACACCAGCACTCCCGTGCTGGCTCCCGCCTGGATAAGCTTACGAATATAATAGATGAGGAACCCCACGGCTCCAATGCGGAAGAGGCTAAGAAATAATTTTCCCGCTTTGCCACCTAAGGTGATGCCAAATGCCATTCCATTATTTTCCACAAAATGAATGAAGGCCCAATCCATACCGAATATGGAAATCTGATCTCCATATTGCATATGCGTCTTAACCCAAATCTTGGAGGCCTGGTCTATGACCAGTATAATTAAAACGATAATAAAAAGCTTATGCTCTTTGGTGAACTTCAATACTGATCCATTTTAGAAAAACCATCCACAATCTGTACTGCACTACTGTTTTTGCTTTGCTTCAATGCTTAAGGTTGCATGAGGAACTGCGCGAAGTCGCTCCTTACTGATCAGCTTCCCGGTTTCACGGCATACACCATAGACTTTATTTTTAATCCTAATCTTTGCATTTTCAAGATGCTGGATCAAATTTTGTTGTCTGGCTGCCATAGAGGTGATTCGATCACTTTCCAATGATCCCACACCATCATCCAAACCCTTTACCTTGGCATCTGGATTGTCCGCCATTTCTTCTAATTGAGTAAGGTAGAATTTGAGTTGTTTATTAGCCTTGGTCAGTTTTTCGTCTATGATTGCCTCAAATTCTTTGAGCTCTTCGTCTGAATATCTGGTTTTTTCCCTTGTCTTTGACATAGGCTAGTTTTTTTAGAGAATGCAAAATTATCTTTTTTTTCGATCTAAAGCAGCAATGCCGAATCCTACTCTGAAAATTCCTCCGGTGAGCTTTCTCCCTCTGCCTCTTCATCAAGAGCACCTTTTTGCAGTCGGTTTAAGTGTGAGTTCTGAAAATCACCTCTGGCTCGAAAAATATCAATAGCTAAAAACATCGATTTAAGAAAAGAAGTTTCATCTGCTATATTCTGCCCGGCGATAGCTGCGCCGGTACCATGATCAGGGGAGGTACGTACAATGGGTAATCCGGCGGTAAAGTTCACGCCCTTTCCAAAACTTAAGGTTTTAAATGGCACAAGACCCTGATCGTGATACATGGCTAAAATCCCATCGACCTGTCTGAATTGAGAAGATCCAAAAAAACCATCCGCTGCATAGGGTCCACCTATTAACAAACCCTTATTCTTAAGCTCTTCAATGTCAGGAATAATAATGTCCTTTTCTTCGCCACCGATCAGGCCCTGATCACCAGCATGAGGATTAAGGCCTAAAACCGCGATCAGGGGCTTTTCTATCCCAAAGTCCATCTGCAAACTTTGATAAAACGTCAACGCCTTCTGGATGATCAAATCCTTGGTAATCTGGGAAGCAACCTCACTGATTGCAATATGGTTAGTAACAACAGCGACCCGCAGATCGTCGGAGACCATCAGCATGAGATTTCCCATCGCCTCAAATTGTTCTGTAAGATATTCCGTATGCCCTGTTGCTGGAAATCCAGCAAGGGACATGGCATGCTTATCGATGGGGGCAGTGACAAGCACATCAATCAAACCGTTTTTTAAATCTTGTGTTGCCTGATCAAGGGATATATAGGCCGCCTTCCCGCTTTCTTCATCCGGAACGCCCAGATTGATCACAACATCATCGTTCCAACAATTTACCAAATTGATCCTATCATCATTTAAAGCACTCGCATTTGAAAGATTTTGGTAGTTGAACTCTTGTGGTCGCACAATATTCTTGTGATAGGAAACTACCTTGGATGAACCATAAATAACCGGGGTACATAGTTCGTTAATCTTCGGGTTTGCGAGACTTTTAATAATCACTTCCAAACCGACACCATTTATGTCTCCAACCGTTATTCCAATTCTTACTTTTTGCATGGTTTTAGATCTTAGCCTCAAGAAATGGCGAAGATAGACTATTTTTGAGGCACCACAATGAAAGCCAAGAAAAGCCTCGGTCAGCATTTTTTAAATCAGCCTTCGATTGCAGAAAAGATCGCTTCTTCGATAATTTCTGAACCGTCACTATACCCGGTCCTGGAAGTTGGACCAGGCAAAGGCATGCTCACCCAGTTCCTCTTGGAGAGATATCCAGACTTAGTCATGATTGAGACGGATAGTGATATGGTCGATATTCTCACCAAAAAATTTCCAGAGAAAGGTAACCAGATTATTCAAGCTGACTTTCTTTCCTGTAAACTCGACCAATTCTTCCCGGGTCCTTTTATTCTTGTCGGTAATTTTCCTTACAATATTTCGAGTCAGATACTATTTAAAATGCTGGATTACCGGAAGCAGATCCCACAGATGGTGGGCATGTTTCAAAAAGAAGTTGCGGAACGTATCGCCGCAGCACACGGATCTAAGACTTATGGAATACTAAGTGTATTGATGCAAACATTTTACAAAGTGGAATTTTTATTCAGTGTTTCTCCTCAGTGCTTTTCTCCCCCTCCCAAGGTTCAGTCTGCCGTAATCCGGCTTACTGCTTTGCCATCTGCGGATATGGATTCAATCCTGGAGAAGAAGCTAAAACAAGTGGTAAAATTAGCATTTAATCAGAGGAGAAAGATGCTGAGGAATTCGCTTCGATCGATATGGCCAGCCCTCCTTTCTCCAGATGATCCTGTCCTGACCCTTCGGCCAGAGCAATTATCTGTCACTGATTTTCTGGAGCTAAGCCGAAGATTAATATCTTTGCCATTAGAGTAATCATTCTGAGAAACATGAGTCTGGAAAGTAAAATTATGCAAGATTTAAAAGAAGCCATGAAATCCAAGGACCAGGCTTCGATGCGAGCAATTCGCGCCATCAAATCGGCTATTTTGCTGCGCAAGACCGATGGTTCGGGAAAGGAAATCGATCATGAAGACGAAATTAAATTATTACAGAAGTTGGTCAAGTCACGAAAGGAATCACTGGAAATCTATTTGAAGCAAAAGCGAGAAGATCTGGCCAAAGTCGAGGAAGAAGAGATCAATGTCATAGAACGATATCTACCCGTCGCCATGACTGAAGAAGAGGCAGAGGCGATGGTTAGTCAAATTATTTCCGAGACAGGTGCCAATAGTATGAAAGATATGGGTTCCGTAATGTCGGCCGCTACCAGCCGTGCTGCGGGTAGGGTTGACGGCAAACTTCTGGCTCAGCTGGTGAGGAAGAAGCTATCTTAAATCGATCAATTCTTCCAATATATCACTCAACTGTTCAAAAGAACGGATTCCCACTTTTTCTTCTTCATCTCCACGTAGAACAACGCCGCTGATTTGAAAATCCAAAACCTGAATTTTTCTCCAATCCTCTACTGATTCGATCTGAACAAACAAATCTGTTTTAACGATTTCTGATATTTTCTGTGCTGAGTTATAATCTGTCACAATGCCACTGATCTTGTTCATCTTCTCCATTTGCTCAATGCGAGTGGCGGAGCTACACTTAACCAGCATATCGAATTCTTCGATAGATTCTAAATTCATGGGTTCACCTTCATAAAGAAGGGTTTTGATACCGAGCTCTAAAATTTTCTCTCTTTCCTCACCGGATAAATTACCGGTGATGGCAAGGCCCCATTGGGGACCTTCAATCCAGGGCTTAACCTGGCGAAACCACTCGAGTAAATTATCTAAATCATTTCCTCGCTGATACGGCATCAGCAACAAATCAGGCATATACGATGCAAAGAAACGGGCGTCCGTCAAATTACTTATATTGGTAGCTATCAGCTTCATCTGGATGGCGAAGAAACAACATTATATTGAATGGGTTTATGAAGTTACAAAGCAGATTCCAAAAGGAAGAGTAACCACCTATGGACACATTGCAGATTACCTGGCATTGGGATCAGCCAGGATGGTGGGATGGGCTTTGAAACAACTGCCCGACGGAAACAGAATTCCGGCACACCGGGTGGTGAACCACAAAGGGCAACTTTCTGGCCGGCACCATTTCAAACCGCCGGAAGAAATGCAATCGAGACTTGAAAGAGAAGGTGTAACGGTGGTAGAGCATCAAATTACGCAATTAGAGCGGTATTTATGGATTCCTTCTCAAGAGCTTATCTGGGAGGAACCTGAATTTGAATAGTGTCTCAGAAACTGATTTTCAGGTCGTGGTGGATTCCCAAGGCAATTCATATTCAGATTCCTCTGTATATGAACGAGTTGAATAAAAAAAATTAACAAATAAGAGGGCACTTGCATGCAATATTTAGCTGGGTGGATAAGTTAATAAGGCATGTTTGTTAACCAAAGCTTATTATATGACGCAAAACTACACACTTAACGATTTAGTAAGACTGGTTTATCATGAAACCTCTGCTGGCCGGGAAAAAGAGATTCGGGAAGAAATGGCCTTTGATTTTGAACTTGCAGAAGAGTACGAAATGCTAAAGAAAGCAGTTCGAGAATTACCAAAGGTAACCTTTTCACCTTCCAGAAAATCGATTGATTCCATTTTGGATTATAGCAGAAATACAGCAATGGCCGTCTGACCAGGTCTGACTAAATGAAAAATCGAACCTCCGGCATATCAACCGGGGGTTTTTTTATGGCTTCTTATCCCATACACACGTAAGGAGAATCTTTGTGAATTAATCGATTCTAACCCTTATCTTATATTCCAAAACGATACAACTTGTATTCCCATGGGTGAACAAAAAGTCCATTTACCTAATGATAAGGAGGAGCTAAGAGCCTTCATCCGGTCGCTCCTGGATGATGTACATGCACTGGAAAAAATGCTCAGGGACGACTGGTTTGAAAAGGACATTAAAAGAATAGGTGCTGAGCAAGAGATGGTTCTGATTGACCGAAATCAGAAGCCTGCCACATTGGCGATTGAGGCTTTAGAGAGAATGAAACAGTACGATTGGTTGGAAACGGAACTGGCTTTGTTCAATCTGGAAATTACGCTCACCCCCCAAACATTTTCCGGAAAATGCCTGAGTAACCTGGAGAAGGAGACGGTTCATCGCCTTAATCTCATCAGAGAAAACATCTATGGTCTTGGAGCATCTCCTATTCTTACTGGTATTTTACCCACTTTGAGAAGAAATGATCTTTCGCTATCCAACCTTACACCCAAAGAAAGATACAAGGCTCTAATGAATGCGATAAATCAGCAACTGTTGGGTTCTGAATATGAGCTACGAATAAATGGCATTGACGAACTCATTCTTAAGCATGATTCGCCAATGCTGGAAGCGTGCAACACCAGTTTCCAGGTGCATCTCCAGGTATCTCCTGATGAGTTTGTTAAGATGTATAATATTGCACAAACTTTGGCTGGTCCGGTAATGGCGATTGCAGCCAATTCACCTTTGGTTTTTGGCCGTAGACTTTGGCACGAGTCTAGAATTGCCATGTTTCAGCAGTCAATCGACACTCGATCTTCACACAAACATATGCGGGAACGTGCTCCCCGGGTAGACTTTGGCAACGCATGGCTTAAAGAGAGTATTCTTGACATCTATAAAGATGACATAGCCAGGTATCGTGTGCTTATGAGCAGTGACGTAAAAGAAGAATCCCTCAGAAAACTTGCCACCGGAGAAGTACCAAAGCTAAAAGCCCTGCAGGTTCATAACTCAACCGTTTATCGATGGAATCGTCCTTGCTACGGAATCTCGGAAAATGGAAAACCACATCTTCGTATTGAAAATCGCATCCTGCCTTCTGGTCCTACGGTAATTGACGAAATCGCAAACGCCGCTTTTTGGTTGGGCCTTATGGTGGGGTTTGATGAAAACTACGAGGATATCACTCGACATATTCTCTTTGCCGAAGCAAGGGATAATTTCTTTAAAGCCGCATGTTATGGAATAGACACTACCTTTTCGTGGTTGGATGACACAAAGATTTCAGCGATAGATCTGGTAAAAAACGAGCTCCTACCCATAGCAAAGAGAGGCCTGGAAATACGTGAGGTCGATCCCAATGATATTGATCGATATCTCGGAATCATTGAATCAAGAGCCACCAAGCATATGAATGGGGCCCGGTGGTTATTAAGAGGGTACACCAGTCTGCTTAACGATGTGGGCAAAGACGAGGCACTAACCATTATCACTGCAACTACCCTGCAAAATCAATTGCGCGAAATTCCTATTCACAATTGGCCCAGTCCGGAAACAGGTGATTTGACAGAATATAAACCACTTGCACTCACCGTAGGAGAATGTATGACTACTGATCTTTTTACGGCAAGACAAGATGATATAATTGACCTGGTGGGAGAAATGATGGACTGGCGCAGAATCAGATATATTCCCGTTGAAGACGAAAAAGGTCACTTACTTGGTCTTGTAACAAGTAGATTACTGATTCGTGAGTTGCTACGGGAAAAGAAGGAGGCTAAAACGATCACTGTTGGAGAAATAATGATCAAGGATCCCATATCGGTCACACCTGAAACTACAGTACGGCACGCGATGAAGCTGATGCGGGAAAATCAAATTGGGGCCCTTCCCGTAATTCATGAACCAAATGAATTAATTGGGATTATTACAGAAATGGATTTTCTGAGAATAACCGCCCGCTTACTGGATAGACTGGATCAAGTTCAGAGGAAGTGATCTAACCTTATTTATTCTTACCTGTTATATAAGAAGATAGCATTGCTTTTTTAGTTCTCATAACTGGAAAGACACTGCTTAATTTATACTATTTTTACAGCTTAATTTAGAGAACCTTTAACGCATAATTATGGCATTTGATATTGATATGATTAAAGCCTTTTACCAGGGGCTACCTGCAAAAATTGAAGAAGCAAAGAAAGTGCTGGGAAAACCATTGACTCTGACTGAAAAGATATTATATACCCATTTACATCCGGAATCATCAATGAAAAATTATGAGCGGGGTAAGGATTATGTCTTTTTTGCTCCCGACAGAGTGGCGATGCAGGATGCAACCGCCCAAATGGCTCTTCTGCAATTTATGATGGCAGGCAAGAAATCAGTCTCGGTGCCTTCGACCGTTCATTGTGATCATTTAATTCTAGCTGAAGTCGGAGCAGATGCCGATCTTAAGAAAGCCAACTCAGTCAATGCTGAAGTTTATGATTTTCTGGCCTCTGTTTCAAACAAATATGGTATCGGCTTCTGGAAGCCCGGCGCAGGAATCATCCATCAAATAGTCCTTGAAAATTATGCCTTTCCGGGTGGTATGATGATCGGGACAGATTCGCACACTCCCAATGCAGGAGGTCTTGGAATGGTTGCGATTGGAGTCGGTGGTGCCGACGCCGTAGATGTAATGGCCGATATGCCATGGGAGCTGAAGATGCCCAAGGTCATCGGAGTAAAATTAACCGGAGAAATGAGCGGTTGGACATCTTCCAAGGATGTAATTTTGAAGGTTGCCGGTATCCTGACTGTTAAAGGTGGTACGGGTGCCATCGTCGAATATTTCGGACCGGGTGCCCGGTCGCTGTCTTGTACCGGTAAAGGCACCATTTGCAACATGGGTGCAGAAATAGGTGCCACGACCTCAACCTTCGGATATGACGAATCAATGAGTAGGTATCTAAAAGCAACCGGAAGAGCTGATGTCGCCACCTTGGCAGACGGTATTGCTGAACACCTCACCGGTGATCCGGAGTGTTACGAGAATCCGGAGCAGTACTTTGACCGGGTGATCGAAATTGATTTATCCACACTGGAGCCACATATTAATGGTCCGTACACACCTGATCTCGCCTGGCCAATTTCTAAATTTGCCGAAGCCGTCAAGGAACATGACTACCCGGAAAAATTGGAAGTAGGACTAATTGGATCGTGTACAAACTCATCCTATGAAGATTTGACCAGAGCTGCTTCGCTGGCTAAACAGGCCAAGAACAAGAAACTAAAGGTAAAATCCGAGTTTACTATTACCCCTGGATCGGAACAGATCCGGTTCACAGTGGCAAGAGACGGAGTACTGGATCAATTTGAAGATATTGGAGGTGTAGTTTTAGCCAACGCTTGTGGTCCATGTATTGGACAATGGGCCAGACATACCAATGATCCCAGTAAGAAAAACAGTATCATCACCTCTTTTAACCGAAATTTTTCGAAAAGAAACGATGGAAATCCTGCAACGCATGCATTTGTAGCTTCCCCAGAAATAGTCACCGCGATGGTGCTGGGGGGTTCGTTGACTTTTAATCCTTTGACCGACGAATTGATGAGCGAAAATGGTGAATCAGTAAAACTCGATCCGCCGACAGGAATTGAGCTTCCTCCTAAGGGATTTGAGGTGGAAGATGCCGGATTTCAGTCTCCTGCCGAGAATGGCGAAGAGATTGAGGTCGTTGTAGATCCAGGAAGCGACCGATTACAACTTCTCACTCCCTTTAAGCCAATTTCGCAATCACAGGTAGAGGGAATGCGTGTTTTGTTAAAAGCTAAAGGAAAATGCACCACTGACCATATCTCTATGGCTGGACCCTGGTTGAAATATCGAGGTCATCTGGAGAATATTTCAAACAACTGTTTTATCGGCGCCATCAACTACTTCAATGATGAGTCCAACAACGTGATCAACTATGTTGAGAACAAATACATGCCGGTACCTGACTCGGCCCGTGCCTATCAAAAGGAAGGAATCGGAACCATAGTGTTTGGAGAAGAAAACTACGGCGAAGGATCATCGCGTGAACATGCCGCAATGGAACCCCGGTTCCTGGGGGTCAAAGCGGTTGTGGTCAAAAGTTTTGCGAGAATTCATGAGACTAATTTGAAGAAACAGGGAATGTTGGCTTTGACTTTTGTCAACCCGGATGATTATGAAAAAATCAGACAGGACGATACGGTTGATCTTATTGATTTTGAACAAATGGCACCGGGAAAGACTATCACTTGCCGCCTGAAGCATTCCGACGGAAGCAGCGATGAGTTTTCATTGGCACACACCTACAATGATGCGCAGATCGGCTGGGTAAAGGCTGGTAGCGCGCTGAATAAAATCAGGGAAGAGCAGCGTAAATAGATTTCAGTTCTGGCTCCTTTTCCAGCGAGTTCTTAATTGATGCTCGAATTAAAAATCCTGGTTGATTCCATGATCAGGGTCTGGCTGTTTTCGTATATTCAGCCAGATCAAAACATTACGTTAACAAAATAAATTCACGTTGCTATGTTAAAGGAATTCAAAGAATTTGCGATGAAGGGCAATATGCTGGATCTGGCTATCGGCTTTATTCTTGGTGCTGCTTTCGGTACTGTAGTAAAATCCCTGGTTGATGATATTATTATGCCGGTGGTAGCTAGCATATTGGGTAGCCCGGATTTCAGCAATTTATTTGTAGTCCTCAAAAAACCAACCGACACGACTGATGTGAATATGATGAGTATCGAGTCTATCCGGGAAGCCGGAGGAATTGCCCTGGGATATGGACTATTCTTTAACGCCCTGATCTCATTCGTGCTTATCTCATTCGTGCTGTATCTTATTGTAAAGAATGTAAATCGATTAAAGAAAAAAGAAGAAGAGGCCCCTGCTCCTCCTCCTGGCCCGACTCAAGAAGAACTTCTGATAGAGATACGAGATTTGTTGAAAAAAAGTTAGCTTTTACGCTTCTACTAATCAAATGAAAACCAAAGGCGCATCTTCTGATGTGCCTTTTTTTATGTATCCAACACGTTCCGACCACTAAACTTTCGCCATCCAATCATTGCGATTCCCAGCAAAATCAGAAAGCCCAGAATCACCTGATAAAACGGTATTATTGAAATTGCTATAATGTGGGTTCTATCAACAAGCCAAAGTAAAATCAGGATCGTTCCGATCATAAGCATAAGCCCATGAATCTTTCCGAAACCAGGTATTTGATCGTATGATACATTCTTCCGAATTAAAACAAGTGTAAGAATCATCGAAACAATGGGAAGAATTTGTGTCCAGATATCCATGTTAAATACACTTTGCCTTTCAAAAAGAAAGAGGTAAATGTTTAATGTCACTGCAAAAATCCCGGGAATACATATGAGATAAACCAAAGTAGAATACATGTATTTCCAGGGTGTAAGATGTCCTTCACCCCTTCCCAACCAACTTGCTAAAAGGGCAGTGAGGGGACATGCGATAAAAAAGAATATCAAGATCTCGGGATTTAATGCCAGAATTTGGAAGAACTCACGTAAGGTCATTTTCTACCTGTTTTTTTCACTACTTTTTTGAAATTCCAATTTAAGATAGTTGATTGAAATAGTATGCGATAATTGTTAATGCCGGGTACACTAAGCTAATATGTCAGCCTACAGATCTCTGTGTCTTTCCCAATAATTTTGCTCCTCGATCTCTTCGAGAATTCTCAGATAGTTTTGATATCTCATATCACTGATCTCCCCCTTTTCCAGAGACTGCTTCACGGCACATTTAGGCTCATTCCGGTGTGTACAATCCGGATAGTGGCATTCTTCGGAAAGAATAAAAAACTCCCTGAAATTATGGGCTACATCCATTGGTTCAAGATTGTTGAAGGATAAAGTCTTAAAACCCGGCGTATCGATAATATGCCCCTGATTGAAAGGATGCATTTCAGCGAAGGTCGTAGTGTGTTGTCCCTTTCCTGAATAATCCGACAATTCTGATGTTCTTAAATCCAATACGGGATCAAGTGTATTTATAAGCGTCGATTTTCCCACTCCACTTTGACCGGCAATCATAGTCTTTTTTCCCTTCAACCGTTCTCTGACAGGTTCAATGCCTTCCATGGTCAGGCATGAAACTAGAAAAACTTCGTACCCGATTGACTCATAAACAGCTTCACAATATTGATAGAAGTCGATATCCTCCTCCTTGTATAGATCCGACTTATTGAAAATAATGACGGCTGGCACATCTTGAGGTTCAGTCATCAATAAGAATCGGTCAATCACTCCCGGCTTAAACTTTGGTTGTACCATGGTTACTACTAAAAGGGCCAGGTCAATATTACTTGCAAGCAGGTGTAATTGGTGTTTCTTCCGCGGTGATTGCCTGACAATATAATTTCTCCTGGGCAGGATCTCTTTGATCAATGCGTTTGTTTCACCAAGATGTTCCAGTTCGTATAAGACTTCGTCTCCTACTGCTACAGGATTAGTGAGAGGAATGTCCTCAAGTCGGAATTTACCGACAATTCGTGCCTGGTGTATTTCACCCTCAGTATTTTCAATTGTATACCAACTGCCGGTGCTTTTAACAACTTTGGCCTTATGCATGATTAGAATCTATATATTGGAAGAAATAGTTCGAAGCTCGGGCTGAAATTTTCATTCAAGGGATAACTGTATCTAACCCCCAGGCTGAAAGGTACTTCATTAACCATATTCATATCAAAAATTAACTCCCCTCCTACACTCCGGAAGGTTGTTGCCTCTGCAACCGGGTCACTGACTTCTGAAAGTTCAAAGAAGGGATTTAAACGCACGCGGTAGAAATATACTAAGCCGGCAAATCCACGATCTGGATAGAATAATGGAAAATGATAATCCAAACTAAAGCGCTTTGCCCGGTGACCAGGTATTACCCCATAACCCCGGTGATTAAACCCGCTTGAAAACTGATATTCTGCACTCTCCAGGTCAGATTTATAGTCGGCTTCAATAAGCAGATTGTGATTTACTCCCAGACCTCTCAACGCAAGGGCAGATCGTACCTGAAATTGCTCAGCAGCGAATTCATCTATGGACTTACTATAGCGAAACTGGAGGTATTGCCCATTATGAGTAAAAATGTTCTTTCTCGCTTTAATACGTTGTTGCTGGAATGTAACTTGAGTAGCTAGTGAAGTAAAGGAAAAATTAAAATCTCCTCTCAATAACGTGTGATTAACCGCGACTGATGGTCTTAATTGTCGCAAATACTTTCCGGAGGTCAAGTTCCAGTCGACCGATAGGCCTCCTCCAAAATTTGTTTCTGTCCACTTCCTCAGAGCATCTTCAATGGTTTGACTACGGTTCAATCTGGCTACCTCCAGATCAATGATGGGGTACCAGGTAGCAAGCGACAATCGGGCAAACGGTCGATAATTCTGCTGATCATAATTGTATTTAACCCCAGCCGAGAATTCTACATTATTCAAAACATTATTTGATAGCACCCTGGCTATGATTTCGGGATCTTCGAAGATCAGACCCCAGGTATGTACGTTTAAACTTTTTGTCAGGGGCCTATACCTGGAAGTAGAGTATGTTTTGTCCGGAACGCTATCCAGCAGATCTACTTTCACGTCAAATTGAAACGGTTTACTATTCGCTTCCGTATCCGGATCAGGGAGTGGAGCTCTTTTAATCACATGACCCTTATCAGTGAAGGTTACATAGTAAAGTTGGCTGTCAATAACGGCTGCTTGAAATGCTCCATTCGGTTCCTTTGTATACTTAAAGGTTTGCCCATTCCGTATGTGGGTTCCAAAAATGTTTTCAACTCCTTCGGTTGAAGCACTATAGAATACTATGGAATCCTGAATTTCTGGGATTCCAATAATCCGGTTTAGAAAGGACGTAAGCAGTCTTTCGCCACTCGTTTCGATGTCTATTTCCACTAAAGCCATCTTACCCACCGAATCGCGAATCGCAGCAATAATCTTATTGGAATCCGGTGAAAACTGAGGATAGGTATAAATCCAACCATTATGTTCCAATTCCTTTACTATCTGTCCACTTTCACTATCGATAAGACACAACCGGCTTTCCATACTTTGGTCACTCAGTATGCAGATTATCCGGCTACCGTCAGCGCTAGATTGTGGTGAAAAAAATTTGCCGGAACGTGTGATACGCCGCTTCTTCCGGGTTTGCACATTGTATTGAAAGATATCACAATAGTTTTCCTCATACCACCTTGCATTTGTAGTATATTCTGTCCAGGTCAGGTAGTTCCCATTCCCTCCAAAGTATGGCTCAATACTTAACCCTTTGGTTACCAGCGTTTCAACTTCTCCGGTTTTCAGATTAAATCTGCGAAACCTACCAATCTGATCGTAACTCCGTTCGAAGTAAACCAAGGCAGAATCTCCCATCAGGTAGGGATATTGATGGTCCGTGAACCGTTTGGATGGTGCTTTAGGTACCACCTGTAGAGTTGCCTCACCTTCTTGGTTCGCGCTACTGTTATCTGATAGCTCTTGCCACATTGCATCATACATCTCTGAAGCTACCAGGTTTCCATTGCGTTTTATTGCTCGCGAAAAAGGATAGAAAATGCCCTTGAAAGAAGATGCCTCCAGCATAACATCTTTCCAAAATTGATCACCAAATTTCTTGTGTCCGTAGCGAACCATCAAATATCCTAATCGATAGTGATCCGGAACAAAATCTGTCAGAGATCCATTTCTAGCTTTTTGATAGTTGTATTTGGTCCCACTGATCTTTAGAGCCCGGTAGCCTTCCAGGAAGGAAGCTATCCTGCCTCTGCCCTGACTGGATTGGATTGTCTCTGCCCAGACGGCATCGCCTTCTAAAAACCAACTGGGAAGGCTCAGGTGTGCGGCTCCGGTCCATGATTCCTGTCCAAATAGGTAGTATAATAATTTGACTATGCCTCTCCTTGCAGATGACAACTGTATAACATGCCGATATTCGTGCAAGGCCAGAAGATCTAGCCAGGGCAAAGCAGTGAGTTGGAAATTGTCCTGAAGAGGAGTCGTCACAAACTGTGATTTCCAGGGTGCTACCGAAACAAAACCATTGGAAACACTCGTTTGATTATTTAAAAGTATATCAATTTTAAATGCCTTGTCGCCTATTTGATCGACATTATGTTTTCTCAGATAATGCGTAACATTGGCAACTCTTTGTGCCTCAGTCGTGAGACCCTCGGGAAAAATAATCCTAACCGTATCCGTATTTAGTTGTCTCCATTCAATGCCTGGCTTCAAGCCGCCGAATGACTGGCCCAGTGCCGTATTTACCAGCACCCAAAGTACCAGGTAAGTCAGACTAAACCGGAGTGACGGAATGAACAGCATCGGCAATATCTTGAATCAGACCCGGATCCTTCTCGATGGCATTGCCAACAACGATAATGTCAGCACCGGCTTTTACATTTCGCAGGGCTTTTTCAGCGCTATCAATTCCTCCTCCCACAATCAAAGGAACCTCCGTAGCTTGACTGACCGACTCTATCATTGACTCAGAGACTGGAATCACAGCACCACTACCGGCATCAAGGTACATTAGTTTCATTCCAAGCATTTCACCAGCCAGAGCGGTACAAATTGCAATATCATCCTTATCGGAGGGTATTGGTTGAGTATTACTCATATAAGAGACGGTGGTAGGAACTCCTCCATCGATCAGGAGATAGCCGCAAGAAATAACTTCCAGCGGACTAAGTTTGAGGTAGGGTGCCGTGATGACATGCTTTCCAATGAGTAATTCAGCATTCCTTCCGGAGATCAGGGATAAAAATAAAATCGCATCAGCCCTGTAACTTAATTGATAAGAGTCTCCCGGAAATAGGATCAAAGGAATGGAACATCTCTTTTTTATCTCACTTAAACAATCATCAAGTCCATTATTAACGATAAGACTACCTCCTACAAAAAAATAATCAACCCCGGCAAGTTCAGCCCTCTGGACTATCTGGTCGATGTGATTCAACCTGACTTTGTCCGGATCGATAAGCATGGCAAAACGCTTTTCCGCGTTAGCCTTGGCATTCAACATATTTTGGTAGATAGTCATCACCCAACGAGTATGATAGAATCAAATATAACAAATTGCAGGCCGGGCCAAAGATTGAAGTCGGGATCAGGAAAGTTGCGTCCGAATCGACTCTGCAATCGTTGAAAGTTCTGCCTGGGAGAAGGACAACTTAGGTTTTGAAAAATTCATGTCTCCAATTGCATTTATCGGAATGAGGTGGACATGGGCATGCGGCACTTCCAAACCAATGACCGTGATCCCAATTCTTTCACAAGGGATTGCTTTTTCAACCCCCAATCCTACTTTTTTGGCAAAGACGATTAGATCGGCCAAAAGTTGGTCTTCCAGATCAAAAATATAGTCGGTTTCTTGTTTTGGAATGACCAGTGTGTGCCCTTTTGCCAATGGGTTGATATCCAGGAAAGCCAAAAAACGCTCGTTTTCAGCTATCCGGTGACAAGGAATTTCACCTGCAATGATGCGTGAAAATATAGAAGGCATTAAATCGAAATTTCAATTATTTCAAATTCTATCGGTCCATTTGGAGTCTGTACAACTGCTATATCGCCAACCTTTTTCCCCAGAAGGCCCTCTCCCATAGGAGAATTGACTGAGATCTTTTTTGCTTTGAGATCGGCCTCCGCCTGAGCAACCAATTGGTAAGTGACCTGGGCTCCATTTCGTTTGTTTTTGATGGTGACATTAGAAAGTACGGTGACCTTGGAGGTATCAACCTGGGATCTGTCTATTACCCGCGCATTGGCAAAGGTTTTCTCCAGTTCATTTATTCGCATTTCCAACAAACCTTGCGCATCTTTCGCAGCATCATATTCTGCATTCTCCGAAAGATCACCTTTCTCCCGGGCTTCCGCAATGGCTTTTGCTACCTCTTCCCGGCCGTCCGTTTTCATTTTTTCTAATTCTTCTTTTAACCGGTTGTAACCCTCTTGAGTTAGGTAGGTATAATTAGACATAACAGTTGTTTCTTTTGGTTAATAAGAGAGCGTGCTATCAATGCAGGAAATCACTCCTCACTATTGTTTTTTAATTTCAGAATACGTATTGCGGCAAAATAAAAAAAACCCGGTGAACCCGAATTTCTTAATGTGTTCAGCGCTTTTCTACGCCATCTCCTTCGTGACAAAGGTACGGCAAATCATAGACTATAACGTAAACCTTAAAGTCAAATTATGAGTTCCGCTCCATGTACTTGTCGCCCGATATCCATAGTCGATAGCAAAGCGGGTATCATTTTTCTCTGAAAAAGGAACTTCAATACTTACACCGGCGGCAACTCCGGAATAAACATTGTTGACCACTGCATCTAAATTTGAGCCTAAGTCATATCGATATGCTCCCCTCAGCATGAATATGTCTTTGAAGGAGTATTCCAGGCCTCCTCCAATCGCATCTCGAGAAAATGAATTTGAAGTGAAGTTTCCAATAACCGAAATCCTGTTTCTTGTGTCCAGGATGATATCGTAGGATGCACCAATGTTGAGCACAGACGGCAACTCGAAGGTAGCCGCTCGCTGGTCGTAAGAAAGATCATAGTTGATAACTCCATCCGGGTTAGTAGCCCGGAATGAAAGGCCTTCTCCACCGAACCGCATTGGTGTACCAACATTTCTCAACGATATGCCAAATCTAAAATTATCCTGGGGTCCGGTCACATATTGTACTCCTGCGTCAAGTGCAAAACCTTGAGCAGAGAGATCGGCAGTCGATTCAGAAATGGTTCGCAGGGTGAAACCTACGGACACTTTATTCTCAAAAATATGGGCATATGAAACTCCCAAATGAAAGAAGTTAGGTGAAAAAGTCGCGCCCGTGCCCTCCGGCTGGTCCGTTGTGGTCACCGCGATATCCCCGAAATCCATAGCCATCAAACTCAATCCGAAAGCTCCATTCTTACCTACTTTCTGACCGATCCCCACTGCATTCAGATTAATTCCTGTTCCCACTAAATAGCGCGTATGACCTATTAGTACCTGCGTTTTCGGAATGTGAACCAACCCTGCAACATTTAAGCGCATTGATTCAACCCCTTTAATCATGGAGGTGCTTATGGTGTGCAGGCCAGCACTCCTTGCCCAGGGATTTAACAGTAGTTCATAAGCTCCAGCTTCACCCTGGCGGTCTGGATTCCCTCCATACAAACCAATGGTGTAACTAACAACCAAGATTAATATTAAGCATTTGTTTCTCATAGACTTACAGACCGGATGGATCAAATTTTCGATTGACTCCAAACCATTTTATTGTTCGTTCTCCAAGTTCATACCCATTAATATGGATCAGATATACACCACCCGCTATGGGAATACCTTTGTCGTTCTTTAAATTCCACTCCAAATCAGGTGTAACCTGGGTAATTGCAATGCCCGGGTTTGAACGGTCAGACTGAGGAATCCCTCGCTCATCCCTCTTATATTGTCGGATAAACTTACCATCCAGAGAGTAGATCGTAACTACAGCTCGAGGAGGCAAATTGGTAATCTTTACGGTATTGGTAAACTGAGAAGTTTCATAACTGGAATAGGCCAGATAAGGATTAGGTACGACATTGACGGCATCCAATACACTCGGTGCTCTTTGTTCTATTAAATCTTCAGCCGCTTTGTTTTCTATTCTGAACTGATATTCAGGATGCCCATTGTTTGAGCCAGTTCCAACACTCACCTGATAAGGATTGCTAACTCTCAATTTTATGGTGACGTCATTAGGTATCAGGCCTTCGGCGTAACTCAACATGCCTCCGTTGGTGATGGGCATCGCTGCCCAGGTAACCTGAGATAATGCATTGTATTTGCGTGTAAATAAAACGTCTGGATCCAGTCGTGTGCGAAGATCCGCACATTCATCGTAAGGCGTTCTGGTCACATAAATATAGTGGTGCCCTTGCAGGTGCAGCGGTGCCACCCCCGGAAGTTGAATGCCGTAAATAATGCTATCCATGGGATTCCACATCATGTCTGCTCCGATAGCCACTCTTCCGGGTAAGAATGCATCAAGAAAGTCCTGATTATAAACCGAGTTTTCTCCAAAGAAAACATTTAGTCGGTCACCCGTTTCGACATCAATCGCATATCCGGGAAACCATCCCATCCCTATCCCATCACCATCTGCATCCGGAAGCCCATCTCCGTTAGAATCTTCCTTACCCACTGAAGGACTATCCCTTAAATCGAAATTGTCACTGCGGCCTACGGTATTTAAATTTGCCCCGCCCAGGTTACTGGGATTATAGTAATATGGTGAAGCCGTTTCGACCACCACACATCGACTCCACTTACTTTTATCAGAGGTCAGTACTATATCGACATTATTGATATCGCTCATATCCATTCGAGCCTTTACTATCGACATGCCGGCAGTATTGTCAATCCAGGCAGGCGATACAAATAGCGTTGTGGCATCAAAACTGAACCTGGTTAGATGAAAGGGTATAATACCGCTGTAATTATTGGTAAAAAGCTGTCTTGGATCTTCCCGAAAATCGGTTTCTTCGACTTCGGTCCTGGCAAAATCAAACACAGATTCATTCTGATCCATCACAAACCCCAACCAGGGATTATTAAGATCAGAAAATTCGATCTCCGCACCAATGGTACCGTTGGTAGGTGCGCCAAAATCCCCAGCATCTTCTGTTTGTCCAATTGATATTGAAAAACCATATTCACCCAACACCTGTTCGTTGAGTTGCTCAATCGTATTCTCAGAAAAAATCGGAGAGCCTGGTGCGGTCAGACTTTCCAGCACCCAGGTCGCTGTCGGATCCAAGACATCATCATTCAAATCAGAATCCCTGAATGAAAGCTTGAATTCTCCTTCTACGACATCCAATGGATTGAAAATATGTACATCGATTGGTCCCTGACCATTCTTGTAAGCGATAGTACCGTCAAAATTTCCGTTGATAATTTCCTCCCTGGTCTCATCGGTGATTTCCAGGAAATTGTTTCCAGCACCTACCCCATCCAACCGGGTAATTGAGGCGCCGTCACCATATTGCGCATTCAAGTTTCTATCGGTGATCGGCCTGGGAGTGACAATGTAAGTCTTAATATTTCTCCTGCCCTCCAGATAAGGGGATCGCTGTCCGGTATTGTTCTGATTATCAAATGGATCAAAATTGTTGTATGCATAGGCGACCGCCACATAATAATACTTTTTGTGGTTCACCAGCACTCGATCATCTGTTTGGGCGAATTGATCTTCTGTAATTTTGAAAGTATGCCTTATCCCTTCATCACTGCCTATCACTTTGACTTGTGGTTCAAAAATGAGTTCCCCGGCATCGGTTGGATGAGGCATCGCTACCCAGTTTACAATTTGATCCACACCATTCCGAACGTCAGCCTGAAAAACCAGCCTCGCCTTGTCAGGATTTTCAATTTCTGCTGTAGTGACCTCCGGACCATTGAGTTGGTAGATCTTATATCCTTCAAACCGATAATATTTATCCTCTTCCGGCAGGTCGGAGGGAGCTCTCAAATCGAGTTCTTGATATTTTTCCTCAAAGTTGTTGGACTCCTGGTCATTGGTAAGAATACAGATGAGCTCCTGATCCAATTCTATAAAATCCAGATCTGGTGCATCCGGTCCATCCGTGATATCAAAACAGTTGTCGAACAGTGCCTGTGCAGTTTCGTCTGCAAAAAGCAACGGCTCAATACTAGGACATGGGTAGTCCGTGATATCCGGTACCCAGACCACACCAATGATCAATTCATTTGTCCTTCCTGGCAATAGTCGAAACGGACCCGAAGCCTGTATGGTGCGGCGGTCTCCAAAAGGTAAATCAGCGGTACACATTGACCAGCCATTGCCAGCATTTGGAGGTTCGGTAAATGCATAGTCAATAGGTGATCCTCCCACATTAAAGGCACTACCTCCATAGGTAAACGGCGTTCCATCTTTCCATGAGCCTGACATATAGTTATAGTATTCCTGGGCTGTTTCCGGGTCGGTTTGAGCTGCAGGCCACTGACCTACACCCAGAAGATTAAAATAGGTGAAGGAAGACATTCCAATCTCATTGCCAAACTCGTCCAGCGGGCCCCGGAAATAGTCTACACCGAGGATTGGCACATTTTCACAATAGGTTGGTGTGGACTCACCATTAAGGTCCGGACATTCACATCCGGTCACGCCATCTACTCTGTCTTCATTATATACATAGGCAAGACTGCGTGCAGTATCGCAACCGATGTAGTCATCCTGACTGCATCCAAGATCGGGATCAACCCACATGGCAAAGAATGTGCTGTCTATTGTCTGGGTAGCACGGTTGATCAACTTATACCGCTGGAAAGTCATATTATTTATCTCATCATTCGTGGCATACGCAAAAGCCTGCACCTGTACTTCCATTTGTATTTGTGCTCCCTGCGTTTGGGAATGAATACCACCGGCATCATTATAGATCCAGAAGATCATCTCATCCGGATATTGTGGAACCGGACAACCACGGATTTCAATAATGGGATAATCCCCTTTGAGCGGATCATACACCAGATCCAGATCATTGTCAAAAAATCCTGCCAGTCCCTGAACGGTATTAGGCAGATCAAACCCATGAATATCCCGAAAGTAGGGATTACCCGTTGCCGGCCAACCTAAAACATCAATTGGCACATCTCCCTTATCGAGTTCGACGCCGTTTTCCAATGCCTGATTGTAGTCTCTTAAGAACTGGCGGATATTGTCCCCTAAGACCCTAAAATGCTTATCCCACTGAGCGCAGGTATCTCGTTGAATAGTGCCCGTGTTCGGATCCAGGGGGCCAGGCCAAAAGTCATTGGCATTGGCTGACCGATAAGTTTGAGCCGCTAACTTAAGGTTTCCGACCGGATCAAAGCCACCTAACCAGACAGCTCCGGCAAAAATCGATGATACTTCCGGGAGCCCTGACGCCGGATCTACTTTTGGTACGACATATTTACTGGTTTCCAGATCCCACCATACGTCTCCTCCCCCCAACAATCGGGCACGTACATTATTTATTGACATGTCGATTGCTGACTTCGATGCAGCACAATCTGCCCGGTAGCCAAATTTAACGGTTGCTGGATCTACTTTCTTTTTACGTGGATCATTATGATTTGGGGGAGCTTTAGACCATGTATACTGTATACAAACTGTCGAAACA
>JAGQWZ010000115.1 GCA_020436835.1 Saprospiraceae bacterium
CTGAGTATGGTTGGAATCAAAATCTGGAAGCAGAGTTCACCTACGAACGTTATCTTAATGACTTCTTCCGGCTTTTCGGCGGCGTGAATGCCGAGAACGAATTGGAAGATAACCTGGATGAGATCAGTACTACGGCGGTAGCCGGTGTTCGCTACCTTTTGCCGCTATTGATCGACGCCGATTTTCGGATCGACAATAAATTAAGGCCCCAAATCGGCCTGGCTACCTCTACGATGCTTTTTCCGCGTATTGGAATATTCGCCGAATATGAATACCAAATGGATTTTGGTTGGGTCAATGATCTTCCGGACCTGGAGAATGGAAGAGATCGTCATTTTATGAGTGAAACAAGCTGGCAGGTTGGTCTGGAATATGTACTTGGCAGAAACTTTGCCTTAGTGGCCAGCTATGACAATCGCTTTGGAGCTGGTGCCGGTCTTTCTGTCCTGTTTTAAACCAGTTCCGTATCTTAGGTTGGCGAAAACAACACTCATAAACCTTAAATTATTCTCAATACAACCAATATCCGAATGAGTCAATACCAAGAAGGAAGTCTAAGTCTTACCGGCGCTGTTTCGCTCGGGACCGGGGTGATGATCGGGGCCGGTATATTTGCACTCTTGGGGCAGGTGGCCGAATTGTCCGGTGCCTGGTTTCCGCTGGCATTCCTGGTGGGAGCTCTGATTTCCGGATGCAGCGCCTATTCATACGTAAAACTGTCGAATGCGTTCCCTTCCGCCGGAGGGATTGCCAAATATCTTACAAAAGCTTATGGTAAAGGCTCAATTGCAGCTACGGGCGCTTTACTGATGGCGCTATCTATGGTGATTAACGAAAGTCTGGTAGCCAGAACTTTCGGCACCTATGTATTGCAGTTATTCGGGGAAGGGGCACAGAGTTTTTGGGTGCCGCTGCTGGGAGTAGTTCTCCTGATCGCTGCTTTCCTGATCAATCTTTCCGGAAATAATTTTATCGGAAAATCCTCTTTTCTAATGGCTTTGCTCAAAGTGGGAGGTATTACAATATTCGCAGTTGGAGGACTGTGGGCAACCGGCTTCTCTCTGGATGGCATATTTCCCCGGGAGGCGGCAGGTCACCCCGTAGTCGATTACATTGGAGCCTTGGCGCTATCCATTCTGGCCTATAAGGGTTTTACAACGATCACTAATAGCGGCGATGAAATTACCAAACCTCATCGAAATGTGGGACGCGCTATTGTCATTTCCATCGGTATCTGCACCCTGGTCTATCTGCTGGTCGCTTTAGCAGTATCCGCTAATTTGCCCATTGAAAAGATCATTGAGGCCAAAGATTATGCCCTGGCTGAGGCTGCTCGACCTGCTTTTGGAGATTTTGGAGTTTGGTTTACGGTGGGTATCGCCATTATCGCCACTATTTCCGGGATCATCGCCAGTATTTTTGCCGTGTCCCGTATGACGGCGATGCTGACCGGAAAGGATATGATCCCCCATCGTCACTTCGGTATGCCTGGTAATATTCAACAACATATGTTGGTCTACATTGTAGTGATCGCAATTTTATTGACCGTTTTTTTTGACCTAAGTCGCATCGCCTCATTGGGAGCTATCTTTTATCTGCTCATGGATATGATGATCCATTACGGGTTACTTCGCTCTTTAAATGATGAAGTAAAGGCCAATCCGGCAATTGTCGTGACGGCTATAATTCTGGATCTGGTGGTTCTGATCGCTTTCCTCTGGGTTAAGGGTACTCAAGATACCCTGATTCTATTTGTCGCAGCGGGATTAATTTTGTCTCTTTTCCTGGTTGAGCGTTGGTTTTTAGTATGGCAGTAATATTGATCCTTAAATTTAAGGCAAAGAAAAATGCCGCTGATGAAAAGCATAAATACAAATTTAACGACCTCAGCTTCAAGAAAGCTTGAATATCTTTTCAAAGTAATTCCATCAGATGGATTGCTGAACCAGGAAAAATAATGAACAATGACGAAGACCGATAAGATTAAAAAGCGCTATGACCGGGTAGCCGGAATTTATAATTTATTGGATAAACCTATGGAAAGCGCCATGTTCTCAAAATGGCGCGAATCATTAGTGAAAGATGTTTCCGGCAAAACACTGGAAGTGGGCGTCGGGACGGGCAAGAGTATTCCTTATTATCCCAAAGATGTGAACCTGACAGTCATCGATTTTAGCAAAAATATGCTAGAGCAAACAAAAGCGAAATATGGAGATGATCCGCGTAATATTATCTTTCTGGAAATGGATGTTCAGGATATGGACTTCGAGGATAATACCTTTGATACCGTGGTGACGAGTTGCGTTTTTTGTTCAGTACCTGATCCGGTCGAGGGATTAAAGGAGATCAAAAGAGTTTTGAAGCCGGGCGGCCGGTTGCGAATGCTGGAGCATGTACGGAGTTCCAATCGTGCAATAGGCAAATTGATGGACTGGCTCAACTTCATTCCCGTAAATGTTTGGGGAGCAAACATCAACCGAAAAACAGTTGAAAATCTGGAAAAAGCTGGCTTTATGGACATTAAAGTAACGAAGCTTTGGAAAGATATCGTGAAGCTGATCGAAGTAAATAAGGCTGAACTTGAAAATTCGTAGTTCGAAATGTACTCTATCATTCTTGGTATTTCTCTCTCTATTGATCATTGCCGTACTTCGCCTATTAAAGTTAGACCACCGAAGTATGGCCACTATGATTATGGCCGCTATTGCTTTTATTTATGTAGGTTTCGCAGCATCCGAGCCCTCTTTTTTTCTTTGGATTGAGGTTTTACAAGGAGTATTTTTCCTACTAATCGGCTATTACGGATGGCATCGAAATAGTATACTGCTCCCCTTAGGACTGGCCGTCCACAGCCTTTGGGATCCATGGCATTTAATAGGATTTTCGCATAACTCCATACCGGAAGGATATGAATTGTTCTGTATTGCAATCGATTTTTTATTGCCTATCTACTTTTTCTATACCCTAATCCGTCCGGACGGGAGAAAACTAGTAAAGGTTAAAAGTAATGGAGAAGAAAATAATTGATAATTCAACACCAAAAATTCATCTCTAATCTTCTCAACTACCCAGTCTTTTGTTCCATAGAGCGATAAGATACCTATTCCACCTGCTCCAACCGATACAACATCTTCTTCATCTGGGCAATTTCCCGCTTTTGGGCCTCAATGATCTCCTTGGCTAGTTGGATAGCTTCGGGATCGTCAAGTTGGGCCTTTTCACTTACCATAATGGCCGAACTGTGGTGGGGGATCATGGCCCGCATCCAGGCTTTTTCGTCTACAAAGGTCTGCTGGCGTAAAATATGATAGGTGAAAGCGCCTATCAATAAAGCTCCGGCTAGAATGAGGTAGTTCTTGCGTTTGTCTTTATACATGCCCCACATAAACAGCAACATGGTTATAGCCATCGGTGCGATCATTAGGATGGTCATATAAGTGCGGGTCTGGGCCAGGTAGATGTGGTCCAGCTGATCTACATTCATGTACATAACGGCGTACATAATGATGAAGCTGGTCAATAGCATGAGGCCGAATTTCACGTATGGGTTCATTGGTCCGGATTTTTAGATTTTAATTGAATATTGTTGGTTTTGCTGTCTACTGAATGGTTTCCACCACTTTTCCACAACTCAGCATTTTTTCTCCGAAATAGGGATTGCGAATCTGTTCGGAATCACTGAACCAGTCGGCCCCTTCATTATTAAAAGCCATTGGACAATGCTGTTTGTAAATCACTCCTTCGGTAAGTCCGTTCTTGAAAAGCGGTTCTAAAGCTACAGTCAGATCGGAAAATGCATCTCTTTGTTGTTCGAGATCGCCGGCATCTACAATAGATTGGGCAGCAGCCAGCGCCTTTGGTTGCTCGTCCGTCAGGCGCTCGGTCAGCTCCCGGGCAGCAGTCGTAGCTTCTTCTGTATCAGAATTTACAAAGGCAGTGCGTAAGTGTAAATAATCCTGGAAAATGGCCTCGGTCAGTCCATCCGCAAAAGCGGCATCAAAACTGTCCGGAGTAGCTGCCTTTTCTGCCTCCACTTCTGCGGGGGTATTGATTGCAACATCGGTATTCTTTTTTCCGCCGTTACAGGCGCTTGAAAATAAGCTGACGAGCAGCATCATAACAAAAATGAAAGATCTCATGATTACGTAATATTTAGGTCCGGCAGTGACACTTGGAATATTCCGACCACCTGCGGGTAGAAATTTTGGAAAAATTATTTTAGAAGATTGCTTCTTAAAGAGCCTTAAAATCACCGGCTTCGAGTGTCAAGCTTTACACTATGAATCCGGATTGAAATACTGCAAAAAATACAAGGCTATAAAAGGAAAGATTGGCCGAAAACGTAGAGTGGCCGGCATAGGGGAGGAGGCTGATAAAA
>JAGQWZ010000116.1 GCA_020436835.1 Saprospiraceae bacterium
CAGGATATACCTGGAAGGGCAAAATCGATTAGTAGTCCATTTTTCCGGTGAGGTAGTCTTGCTTCGATAATTATTTAGTGTTACAATTACGTGAACTCATAATTAAAATAATATTAACTTAGGCAGTAACGTAGAATACTGATTAAGTTTTTTAATGAAGAAATTATGGGGGCAGGTGATCATTTTGCTGATCTGGCAGCATACTGTCGCACAGCCGTTGCCAGATTGCTCGGGACAAAACTTCAGGGTACTTGAGGAAAGAGGTGGAACGGTCCTGCAACAAATCACCCGTGATGCATCTTCAGGAAATTATCAATTTAAGACGCTCAAGAAATATCCCGGGCGACGTTTGAACGCGATCAGCCATTATACCCGGGACGGATTCATTTACGGATTTGATCTTAAAGAAGACCTTACCCTTTTTAGGATTTTAGCCGACTACTCGCTGGTCGAATTAAAGAAGATCAGTGCACCTGGCAATTTGTTTTTTGTAGCTGCAGACATCGACCAGATTAATAATTACCTGTATGTGCTTGGTTATAGTGTGGAGGAGCCGGAAGCCCTGCTACTCAGGATAGATCTCACGTTGCCTGATTATCCGGTCGAGTATTTGCCTGTATTCGGTCGCGACGCTCCGGCCTGTGCCGATCTGGTGTATCAGCCGGCCACCCAAAGTCTGCTTGGCTTCGATCATAAGAACCAGGGTTTAGTTGAATTCCGGCTTTTTCGGAACCGGGCAGTGGTTAACCAGCTAATGCACTCTGATCTTCGCATCAATGGTGGAATTCCATCTTTATTCTTTGATCAGCGGTCCGGACTGGTGGGTATCGGATTTGATCAGGGATCTGCCAACTATCGAGTATATCATTTTTCGCTTTCGGACGGATTGGTCGATATACAGCAAACATTAAACCCGGAAAATAATCAGGATGCCTGTAGTTGTTTAAATCCTTTGGTTTTTACCAATCGTATTTCTCAGGTTGAAAATAGTAGTTGTCATGCGCTGGAATTTAATCTGAATCTCCGGCACCTGAAAAATGAGCGTTTGAATGAGGTTATATTGAAAAATGATTTTCCCGCCAATCTTCGAATAGTCGGAATGGAGAGTGAAGCTACGTACGAAGTGACGGCGGGAGGGATCGGCTTCCATTATTTTGACTTGCTATTTCGATCCGGAATTCAGGGTGATCTTAACCTGAGAATTTATCTGGAGATCCTGGATAATTCCCTGGATACTGTTTTTCTGAATCAGGCCACTGCTTTAGTAAATCTGGATACTTTATTCTCCGATGACCCCCGGACGCTTTTGGCCGGTGACTCAACCCGGGTTAGGATCCAACCGGAACTTAACGTATCGGAGGAGGTGGAATTGACGCTCTGCAAAGGGGATACTCTTGCGCTAAGACCGGAAATTCCGTCAGATTTGGCTTATGAATGGTCCACCGGTGATACTTCAGAAATAATCCAGGTTGACCAACCTGGCCTCTATCGTTTAAAAGCTGAAGGGGAGTGCACCAACTATCTTTTTAATTATTGGATTGAAGAAAGCATCATAGAAATTGAATTGGGTGGTCCGATCGAGGTGGAAGAATTTGAAAAAGTTGAAATTAAACCGCAACTGTTTGATGGTGGTACCGATGCGCGGTATTTTTGGACCAGTGATAACGCAAGAATCGAATTCTGTGCTACCTGCCGGTCCCAAAATACCCTTGCCAATGAGGATTTCACCCTTGGGCTGCGGGTGGTCAATGAAGATGGATGCAGTGACAGTGATACCAAAAAGATCGCTGTCAAACCTCTCCGTTGGTATGTGCCTAATGCATTCACCCCTAACGGGGATGGCATCAATGATGAATTTCAATTGTATTCCAACCAGGATTTTTTACTGCAAGACTTCCAGGTTTTTAATCGTTGGGGCGAGATCGTTTTTGAACAGCCCGTCATTAAACCGTCGGAACAGATATCCTGGGATGGACGAATGCATGGAGAGCTATTAAATCCTGGAGTATATTTATGGAAAGCTACCATCATCCGGAAAAATGGTAGTAAGGAACAAACCCGGGGAGAGGTCGTGCTTGTCAATTGAAATGCTCAACTAAAAGAATTAAAATATAAAGATTCGATCACCAATTAATGCACTATCCTGCCACTCATTGTCCAACCGGATAAATGTCTTTTTGTAGCCGGCTTTTTTTAATTGTTTCAGTCCAAAGTCAAAGGCCCCCTGAAGATCGTCCGGATGATGTGCATCCGAAGCAAGGTGCGTGGCTATGCCCAGTTCGTTCGCGATTTCAAGGATCCAGAAACTGGGGTAAGTGTCGGAGGTTTCATTTTTGTAGACGCCTTTGGTATTTATTTCCATAATTACATTTTTAGCAGCGATAGTTTCCAGCGTCTCCGTGACCAGTTCCCTGTACCATTTTTCCTTTTCATTGAAATACCGATTCTCACCGTTCAACTTTTTTATACGATCAAGGTGTGCCACGATATCCGGAGTATGCAGGTTCAGCATTTCTCTGATCAGTTCATAGTACCGGCTAATTGCTTCCCGGATATCTCCGGAATATATTTCATGAAGGCCACGTTCAAAGTGCTCCTGTCCACTTTCAAAGCTCCAGAAAGATCCATCGGCAAACTGTCCCACGTAGTGCACTGCACCGAGTATGTAGTCTAGTCCGGCGCTTTGGATATGTGGACTATCTACGTTGATAATCCCCGGTATGTAGTCGACTTCGAGGCTTTTGTAAATTTGCAGATCTTCCTGGGTTTGATTACGAAGCCGGTCAATAACCAATGAATATGAGGGGAGGTCCTCCAGCTTCATTCCAACCAGGCCTTCAACCGGTATCGGTGCATGATCAGAAAATCCCAGTGTGACAAGGTTGTTATCTAACGCCTTGTTAACAAATTGTTCCGGTGTTGCATGGCCATCGCTAAAGTTGGTATGAGAATGATGATTTGCTAAATGGATCATAAGTATAAAACTTGATTTGACATAAATGTTTAGCTAAGATACTTTTAGAATTTTTTTGACGATCTCATTTGTGTTTTCCGGAAAATGGATCATTTTGGCCTGACCTTCATTTAGCCACTTTTTTATATCCGGAATGGCTTTGTCGTTTATTTTTCGCAGACTTCTGACTCCCAGTTTTTTCAGAGCTGCAGCATTACATTGTTGTTCATATTGATTTTTCATGGGTACAACCAGAAGTTTCTTACCTAGCGAGAGAGCCTCTGCCGGACCTTCAAATCCTGCCCCTATGACCGCTGCTGCGCAGGTTCTTAGAGCTTCCAGCCAATTTCGAGTATCTACGGGAAACACTTCCGTGTTTTTTTCGGTATAGTACGAGTGACAGTGTTTCGAAAAAATCTTCCATTTTATATCGGAAATTTTTTGGAGATTTTCAACCAGAAATTGGTGACTATAAGCCGGAAGGTAGACAAGGACATGATCACCGTTTTCCGGTGTCAGTTTTCGGATTTCGCTCCGGATCACCGGAGTACAAATATCGGGATGATAGGAGGCAAAGTGGAGCCCGATATTCTCTTTGGAGGGTGCATAGTTACGAATTACCCACTCTGCATAGGGGTTCTTTCTGGATGGTCGGGGAGTCTCGGAATACTGGAAGGAAGCCTGATGGCTCAAAGAAATGTTTGGTATTCCTTTGTGGCGGCAGGCATAGGCAGTGATCGGTTCAAAATCATGGATCACCAGATCATATTGTTCGACGGGGCAATGCCGGATATCTTTCCAAAGCTGGACAGGACGTAGTGAATTCAGGGTTTTCAGGACATCCACCTGTCCATGTTTCCCGAAGATAAAACTAAGTCCATGCCGTTGGAAAGAAACAGGATAAGGCAAATGTAAATCACCCTGAATCCCACTCACCAGGATGTCGACGTCCACAAATTGCATTAATGCCGGTATGATCTCGATGGCACGCGCCAGGTGACCATTACCTGTAGCCTGGATAGCATACAATAGTTTCATGTTATGCCTATTTTAGATCAGTGAATAGACTTCTTCTATTATTGTGGCCGGACGAAGATCCTGATAGGAAGGGATTTCCTGCTTCAGGTAGTCATATAATATCCAACGGCCACCCCGGTATTCAAGAGCAGTTAAGCTTTCTACCCAATCTCCGGAATTCATGTAAATGACCTGTCCTTCAGAATTTTTAATCTTTCTTATTCCCGCGCTGTGGATATGGCCGCAAACCACATAATCGAAGTCATTTTCTATCGCCAGTTCTGCCGCAGTTTTTTCAAAATCTGAAATAAATTTTACTGCATTTTTTATATTGTTTTTGATTTTCTTCGAAAATGATTTTGGTGGTTTTCCGTATTTTTTCAATATGCGGTTTATCAACCGGTTGATCCTTATAAGCAGGTCATATCCTTTGCCACCAAGACGGGCAATCCATTTGGCATAGTTGACGGAAACATCGAAAACATCTCCGTGAAAAAACCAATAATTCTTTCCATTGATTCTGAGAGTAAGTTTATCTCTGATCTCCAGATTGCCCAGCCGGAGATCACTGAATTTTCTAAGCAGATCATCATGATTTCCGGTCAGATAAATGATCTTGCTTCCCCGGTTCATCTTTTCGATTAGAATTTGCAAAACACCGAAGTGAGAAGCAGGAAAATAGCTCTTGCTAAATTGCCACATGTCAATTATGTCTCCATTGAGGATGATCATTTGCGGATTAATGGAATTCAGATAATTAGACAATTCATCAGCATGCGCTCCGTAGGTGCCGAGGTGAAGGTCAGACAATACGACGATGTCCAGATTTCTTGGTTGCAATTTTTTGTAAGCGTTGATTCCTTACAAATTTACTTCCGTCAATTTAAAACATATATAAAAAATATATTATATGTTTGTAAATTAGCCTAAATCTGACTTTACAATAATTTTACTAATGACAGAAGACTGGTCCAGATCCCTGAGCTACAGGTATTTAATTGCGAAATCAAGGACCCTTTGCTTGATTTTATTATACGGAGGGATAAGTATTTCCAAAGGGCCCGGTATAATCTGATTATAGACCGCACGGGCATTCGAAAAAGCTTGAAAGCCGAACCACCCATGGGCCTTACCAATGCCACTGAAATTGCTTCCACCAAAAGGTAAATTGCTGTTGTAAAAATGGATGCCACTGTGATTTATACAGATCGCACCGCTGCGTGTGCTCTCGATGAGTTTTTTAATATTTTTATTGCTCTTACTATAAATATAGGAGGCTAGTGGTTTTTCCTTTTTATTTAGAATATGAACTAGTTCGTCCATATCGGAGAACGGAATCACAGGTAAAAGGGGGCCGAATATTTCCTCGTTCATTAGTAATGACTCAGGAGAAGTACCGGTTAGAATAGTAGGTTCGATATACTTCTCGGGTTGGCTCATATTTCCTCCATATTCGATCGATGCTCCGTTTTTGAGCGCATTTTCCAGGTATTCGACTAATCGTTCATAGTGTGAATGATTGACTAAACGGGCGTAGGATGGTTCTTCGCGGGCATCGTTTCCGAAATACTGGTTCAGGTACTGTTTTAAAGTGGCAATGAATTCCCTGCTTACAGTTTCTTGTACATAAATATGATCAGGGGCAATACAGATCTGACCACAATTAATAAATTTTGCCCAGATGATTCTTCGCGCAGCCTGACGGATATTGGCAGATGCATCAATGATAGTCGGAGATTTACCCCCCAATTCCAGCGTAACACTGGCCAGGTTCTTTGCGGCAGACTCCATGATAATCTTCCCGACTTTGGATGAACCAGTAAAAAATATGTGGTTAAATGGCAGACTTAGCAGTTTTCTGGATGTTTCTACGCCACCGGGTATGAGTACTACCTCCTCCGGGGGAAACACCAGTTCAATAATTTCCTGCATGACTGCGGTGGCAGCGGGAGTTTGTTCGGAAGGTTTGAGAATCACCGTATTTCCGGCCGCAATAGCGGAAACCAAGGGTCCAAGTGTTAAAGTAACCGGAAAATTCCAGGGTGAAATAATCAGCACAATCCCTTTTGGTTCATAATGGATCCTGGACCGGGAGCCCAGTAATGAGATTGGGGTAGACACTGGATGATGCCCCATCCAACGGCGTAAATTCCTTTTTGCCTGCTTGATTTCACTGATCACGGGATAGATTTCCGTCAGATCTACCTCAAATGCATGCTTTTGAAAGTCTCGATAAAGGGCATCCTTTATTTTTTCCCGGAAATTTAAGATAGTCTGTTGCAATTGATCCAATCGGGACTTTCGCTGTCTCAGGTCATAGTTTGCAACCTTAAACTGATTATTTTTCAGTTGTTCGAATACCTGTCTGATATCGATATCCACCTCCTTTTGGTCTTTCAAGCTCGATCCGTTCATCTGCGTAGAAATAGTCGGGCTAAAGATAAGGAATAGGGCCGGAATGCTGATTCAATTCAATTATCTTCGTTGACAAGGCAGGTATTTCTCTTCGGTGGATGAAAAATAATGAACGGTATCGAATTATTCATGTTTCGAGCCAGGGTGTCGAGCTGGTGCCTGGCGTTCATTTGTTGTGGTCCGCTACAAATTTGCCGTTGGATGCGTTTAGTTTTCATCCCCGGGGATTTTTTCCCTGGCGTGTCCTAATTAAATCCTATGACATAGAAGAAAGGCATCTGGTGCTGGAGGTTGTCGACTATTATCCAGAAAATAATCAGTCGTTTTTCGAACAGAAACTAAAGGGAGCGATCCGGAGCTTGCAATTTGAAAAATTGGATTGGTATTACTTTGCCAGTTTTCTTTCTTCATACCGGAAATCGGATTTGCTGCCCTTTATTTTAGATCATCCGGACATCTATGTGCCGGATATGGGCATAAAGCGATTTCATTACCGCTCTGATTTTCAGCCGGATGACCTGAAGTTTGTTCAGGGTGGAGTCACCACCTGGGTTGATTTACCTGCACTTTCCGAGCCCGTGGAAATCCGCATTGAAAACCCGCATATCTTACCTCAATTTGAATTTATTAAAAGTTATTTTTTTAAAACTCTTGGCCGCAAGAAGATTCAGGTGGATATTGATCTTTGCATCCGTAGAAATCAGGTCCATGAGCTGAAAGCACACAGTAAATTAATTGACAGCATCAATGAAGAAATGGTATCGACGCTAAAAATAAGCAGAGTATTAGGGCTGCAAAAATCACCTAAAGTGGTCGTTGTCGATAAGCATCTTTTTACCGCTGATGAAATCTTTGACCAATACTATGACGAACCTGATGCCAATCTGTTCCAGCAGAATCCACTTGATGTACTCAGGAATCTGGCAGAACAGGGTATCGTAAGAAACAGGAAGCAATTGGAATATCTGGCGGGAAGAAAACACCAGGAAAATCATAAGATATTTATCACCTTATCCCCAAATTTCGGTTTTCTATTTATTGCATGTTCTTCCGTTAAAAATCATTTTATTTGGGAGTTAATTAATTCTCATGCAACCTATTTATGGTCGTTTTCCCGCAAGGCAGATTCGCTCGACAATCAACTAAAGACGGTGGAGCGGATTATAGGTATGATTCGTGAACAAGGCCGAGACCATTACCGGAATGATTATCAAATGAATTTTGTCCACGTCCCATATGACTTCAATATTGTGATTCATCGACACGCCGACAAAGGGATCGTAGATCCTTTTCCAGGCTGGAAACATCGTCTGGAAGAATTGCTGGTGTAGGTACTTACCAGGTTCTACCCGGGAGCTTCCAATTTGAGGATACCGGTTGTCCGTTTCCGGGTTGCTCTGCATAGTTCCGGATCATCGATCAATGATTTTCCATAAGTGGGAATGATACGCCGCAGTTTTTTTTGCCAGCTATCACTAGTCATGTATTCCGGTAGCATCTGACTAAGCACATTTAACATGATGGATACGGAGGTGGAGGCGCCGGGCGATGCACCCAGCAGGGCTGCTATACTGTGGTCCGCAGAACAGACCACTTCTGTGCCGAATTTAAGTACACCACCTTCATCTTTATCTTTTTTTATGATCTGCACCCTCTGACCGGCAATCGTTAATTCCCAGTCCTCCATTTTAGCCATTGGCAAATAGTTTTGCAGGAACTCAAAGCGGTCCTCCGGAGATTGAATCACTTGCTGGATCAGATATTTTGTCAATGAAATATTATGCATGCCGGCTGAAAGAATAGGCCATACATTGTGCATTTCAATAGATAAGGGCAAATCCAGATAAGATCCGTTTTTCAGAAATTTTGTCGAGAATCCTGCATAGGGACCAAAAAGCAGGGAGCGTTCTCCATCCAACATCCGGGTGTCAAGGTGCGGCACCGACATTGGTGGTGATCCAACGGAGGCCTTGCCATACACCTTTGCTTCGTGTTGTAAAATAACTTGCGGATTGGTACACCGAAGGAACTGTCCACTAACCGGAAATCCTCCATACCCTTTTGCTTCGGGAATGTTTGACTTGTCAAGGAGCGTCAGGGAGCCGCCTCCAGCTCCAATAAACACGAAATCAGCCATAAAGGTCAGATCCCGGTCATGGGTATCATTGTGAACCTCCAGTTTCCATTTACCTCCGCTGGTCTGCTTTAAATCCTGAACTTCATGTCCTAGTAGTACCTGCACGTCGTCCAGGGTCTGCAGATAATGAATCATTTCGCGGGTCAATGCACCAAAGTTTACATCGGTACCGATGTCCATGCGGGTAGCTGCAATAGGATCACCATGGTCCCGTCCTTCCATCATCAGGGGTATCCAGGAACGGATGATATCTGGATCCTCTGTGTATAACATGTCTTCAAAAAGGGCATAAGGGATTAATTGGGTGTGTCGTTCACAAAGGAAATCTACATTTTCCTGTCCCCACACCAGACTCATATGCGGAATATCATTAATGAAGGGATGCTCACCTGATATATTGCCCTCTTCTACCAGGTGTGCCCAAAGTTGCTTGGAAATCTCAAATTCGGACCCAATCTTTAACGCTTTACTGATGTCGACAGTGCCATCTTGTTTTTGAGGGGTATAATTTAATTCGCAAAAAGCAGAATGTCCTGTACCGGCGTTGTTCCAGGCGTCGGAGCTTTCTGCGGCTATCTTGTCGAGACGTTCGAATATCCTGATTTTAGAATAAGGCATTAATTTTTTCAACAGCACTCCCAGGGTGGCGCTCATAATACCGGCTCCAATCAAAGCAAAATCTAACTGGGATTTCATCTGTTAAAATTGAATTAAAGGTAAGTCGAATTCATCGCTTTTCCCAAGCGAATCCTGTCCACCTTAACGGTAAAAAAAAAGCAATTGCACATTTGATTACAATCGTACATTTGCAGTCCGGAACTTGACCGGGTGTTCCGTTGATAAAATTGCCCGGTAACGATCTATGGAATCGGAATTTATTTCGCCGACTCAGGTTCAGGATTTCGAAGACCTGATTGACGGATTGCTGACCCGGAATTATGGCCTGGTCGATCATTTTCTGCCTCCTGCATTAGTGGCGGGTCTGAGGGAGAATTTATTGGTCCACTTTAATTCGGGCAATATGCATCCCGCCGGTGTCGGAAAACGGTTTTCTTACCAAAGAAACCTGAAAGTCAGGGGAGACCTGATTCGCTGGATAGATAATGATAGCAAGGATCCCTGGGAACAGCTTTTTAATGAAAGAATAAAATCGTTCATCACTTACCTGAACCAAACCTGCTATACCGGTATCAATGATTATGAATTTCATTATGCCTATTATGAGCAGGGAAGCTTTTACCAGAGGCACCTGGATCAATTCCGGGTCGACCAGGGACGAAAGTTTTCCCTGGTCACTTATCTCAATGCCGACTGGCAGGCCTCTGACGGTGGACAATTGTCACTCTATTTCGAGCATGATGAAATGACGATCGATCCGCAGGGTGGAAGGACCGTCTTTTTTAAGAGCGATGAAATAGAACATGAAGTCCGTCTGGCAACCCGGCCGAGAATTAGTATAGCCGGTTGGTTGAAACATAGATAGAATTGAACGTAGCACCGGTCGAAAAAGTAACCAGTCCCAAATAAAATCAATTATCTTGGCTTTCTGCTAAAATAGTTGACTTTTGCGATTTCGTTTGCTTTTCATTATTAGCTTTCTGACGCTGGTATCCTGTAATAAATACAGTCATTTGCAGCCCAGTCCTTTGTTATTGCAACTGAGACAAAGTGAAAAGACCGAGAGGACGCTGTATTTTTATCCAAGCATCTTGCGTATCATTAATCTGCAGGATAACCCGGATTTCTACCGGCTGATCCGAAATATTGAAAAAATGATCGTTTACCGGATGAAAGATGAGTTTTCAATTCAAGAAGTCACTAATTTAAAATCGAAACTGCAGGAGGAGGAGTCTTTTGAAGATTATGCCAATATATCGATGGAGGGTCAGAAAATATATTTTCTTGGAAAAGAAGATCCTTTTCATTCCGTATTTATCGTGCCCACCGGAAGTGAATATTACATAGTCGACGTGATGGGACAAATTAATTTCCTGGCTCTTAGTAGAATGATTCAACTGATGAATAGTGGAGCGCGTGCCGATCAGGAACAATTTCTGGATATTCTGCAACTGGTCGGCGCAAGAGAAAATTCCACGCAGGAAAATAGCAATTCACTCCTGGACTCGAATACCGTAAATACGCAGGAAAATTCTGATACTATTAATTCTGATACGATTAATATAGAAGACTAAAATAGAAGTGCATCTACTTGAGACAAACAGATTAACAAAAACCTATGGTAAAATTCAGGCGGTGCAGGACCTTGACCTGACGATTGAAGAGGGAATGGTTTTTGGATTTCTGGGACCTAATGGCAGTGGCAAAACCACTACGCTGGCTCTCCTCTTGCAGGTGCTGCGACCCACCTCAGGGTCTTTTAGTTGGTTTGGAGCCAGTCAGGACCAGAATGTACGTAAGAAAATCGGAGCCATACTGGAAAGTCCCTGCTTCTATCCCTATCTGAGTGGCTACCAAAACCTGGCAATCGCCTCCAGAATAAAAGATATGCCCTTGAGTGTGATTGAACCGGCTTTGAGAAAGGTCGACTTATATGAACGCAGGGATGATCCATTTAAAACGTATTCATTGGGTATGAAACAAAGGTTGGCTATTGCTTCTGCTCTGCTGGCCGATCCGAGGGTGTTAATCCTTGATGAACCTACCAATGGACTAGACCCCCAGGGTATTGTGGAGATTCGAAATCTGATCCGGAAGATTGCATCCTCAGGTAAGACGATCATCCTGGCCAGTCATCTGCTAGATGAAGTGCAAAAAGTGTGTAGTCACTTCATGGTCCTGCGAAAAGGCAAGAAGCTATACCAGGGAGGGGTGAGAGAAGCGCTTACGGATCAGGTGGTCATTGAGATCGGAGCGAGAAATCAAGATAGACTTTATGAGATGGTACGTGAAATGCCTGGAGTAGTCTCTTTGAGTAGCTCCGACAATTTGATTTTTCTCAAGGCCCCGGGAGTGTCTCCGGAGACAGTCAATGCATTTTTGATAGAACGGGGCATTGTCGTAAACCATCTGGTGGAAAAAGGAGGTAATCTGGAAGAACAATTTCTAAGAATTTTAGCTGATCATGATTAGGCTTTGGCAGATAGAGTGGTGGAAACTTAAGAATTACCGGCCTTTTATGGTCCTCGTAATGATGTATGTCCTGGTCTTTGTTCTAATCACCTGTGGTGGTCAGTTGTTTCTGCAATTTTTGAAAAAGCAGGGTGCGGATTTTAATGGGATTGACCCTACCATTATTCCTTTATTCGATTTCCCGGATTTATGGCAGAATATGACTTACCTCGGATCTTTTTGCAAAGTGATCCTGGGGTTTATCATTGTTATTTCCGTGGCAAACGAAGACAATTATCGCACTTTGAGACAAAATATCATTGATGGTCTAAGCAAAAGGGAATTTTGGATATCCAAATTATTGCTGATCTTCATGCTGAGTCTGGGGAGTACATTGCTATTGTTTGTCCTTGGCTTGATTATGGGTAGTCTTAATGCAAGTCCGGAAGGAATGCGCCACATGTTTCATTCGCTGGATTTTATCTGGGCCTATTTTCTGGTTTTGATCACCTATCTCACGTTTGCTTTTTGGATTACGCTTCTGTTGCCCCGGGCAGGGTTGGTCATCGTGGGATTATTTTTATACACCATGATTTTTGAGCCATTTCTGGCTCTATTTCTTGAGAATTTCCCCCATGTCACAGACTTTATTCGCAGTGCCGTGGCTTATTTTCCCATCCGCAGTCTATATCATTTAATTCCCGTTCCTTTTCCGAAGTTCATTCTCAGAGAATTTCAGGAATACGTTTCATTAGGGGAGACCTTAATTGTTATCGGATGGTTGATTCTTAATCTTTTTTTAAGTTATTTCATATTAAAGAAAAAGGATTGGTGAGAAAAACAAGGTTATTAAAAATCGATATAAATGGCTAAGGCAAAAAACAAGACTGTCGAAACTAAGGAAAGTGTTTCTGAGTTTATCAAGACTATTCCTGACGACGAAAAGCGAACTGATTCGGAGAAAATTCTGAAAATGATGCAAAATGTAAGCGGCGTTAAACCGAAGATGTGGGGCTCCAGTATTGTTGGATTTGGAAATTATCATTATAAATACGCAAGTGGCCGGGAAGGAGATTTTATGAAAATGGGTTTCTCTCCCCGTAAACAAAATCTTACCGTATATATTATGCCGGGTTTTGACCGCTATGATGAATTGATGGGTAAGCTAGGTAAATTCAAAACAGGGAAGTCCTGCCTTTACATTAAGAAGATCGAGGATGTGGATTGGTCCGTTTTAGAAGAATTATGCAAGCAGTCCTATGACTATATGACGAAGAAATATGGATAGAATTTCAAAAATCAAGCACCAATTTCCAACTTTCGGGACCTCTATTCAGTTCAACAATTGACCATTGATAATTCCTAATTCAATGTCGTTAAGTTAAGCCTAAAATTTATCGTGAGTAAGTCGGCGAATGTAGATTCGCCGCTATCCCACTTACAGGAAATTGGATTACTTAACAATATCAATTCCTTAACTTAACGGCATTCATTCAACAATTGACAATTGACAATTGACCATTGATAATTGATAATTGATCTGTCATTCGTAATTCGAAAAATTCATAATGGACTATTTCTTGTGGTTAAGTTAAGCGGTGACAATTTGGTAAATGGCTCACTCGCACCCCTCTAACTCCCCTGGAAGGGGAGAACCAGTCCACCCTCAGTCCAGAATCAA
>JAGQWZ010000117.1 GCA_020436835.1 Saprospiraceae bacterium
GGAAGCCATCCAGGGCTGGATGAATTTTTCAGAACTAAAATCCATCCGGCTTTTGCGAGACCTGATAAATGAAATAGATGATGTTAAAATATCAATCCTGCAGCAGGTAAGTAAGGAAGAAGATTAGGTCAAGCTCGTTAAACTTTAATCCGGAAACCAATACCATAAATGTTGAAATTATTCAGAATTTTCAGATATAAATTAGTATCTGAAAACAGAGTCACCAGGTATCTTATTTATGTATGACAAATTAAGAACAAATAAAATTGCCGGATTACTGATCATTGGGATCCGGTTTTTAATCGGATTTGCATTTATTCCATCCGGGTTGGTCAAGTTAATCGGAGAACGATTTACCCAACTGGGTCCTGAAACGCCAATAGGCTACTTTTTTGATGCGCTGTATCAATCAGGCCTGTACTGGAATTTTCTGGGATTTTGTCAGTTACTTACAGCCTTATTGCTTTTTACCCAACGATTCGCAACATTAGGTGCGTTGTTTTTTATTGGAATTATTATGAACATATTCACGATAACCATTAGCCTGCATTTTACGGGGACCTGGGTGATTACGATGTTGATGCTGTTTGCAGGCATCATTTTAATCGCGTGGGATTGGTATAAATTAAAACCAATACTGGGTCTTTATCCTACAGAAGATGAAATTTCCCGGTACAGTTCTTCTTCCACAAAATGGCAAATAACCGGACTGGTTGCATTCATCGTTGCAGTGGGGTTGCTGCTTTTGAGAAGGTATTATTTCTATTAATTTCAAAACCCCATAACCCTATTCCATAGTTGGGTTGTTCAGACAGTTCTCATAAAATTTCCGGGCAGTTGCTATATCCTTTAAGATCAAATTTTTCTCTTCTACGGTCCTGTACGCATCATGGGATGAGACTATCTTCTCGATGCGGTCGATCCATTCCAGAAAAAATACCGCAGATGAGCGAGACCTGAGTTCCTTACCTGATGAGGTAACATAAATGGGGCTGGTCGTAGCATAAGGATAGTAATCCGGAATGTCCGGATGGGCATTATCATTCCAGGCTCTTAACAAAAGCCAACCAGGGCCCTGCACATCAATTTTTCCATTAAAATCCGCTGAATTTCGGTCTCCACTGAATTGGTATTCCTTTACGACCTCTCCGTTCCAGATAACTTCCAGGTGATCTACCGCGACCGAGCTGCGAATAAATGCCTGGAAGTCCAGGGTGGTGGCTTTATCTGCGATCTCGATGGTATCCCCGGGCCCTGATCCATTCACCTTAAGATCCAGCAGGGCTCCGTTGGTCACAAAGCTCCGCCCATGCTTAATCTGTTCGATGATGTGGTCACTGGTGAAATCGTCTTTTGCTTTCACATAAACCCGGTTCAGTCCTACCGGACCTCTCAAACTTGAATAATTGGCCATGGCATCGGTACCTGCTCCCGCCGGTATCCTGATCCCGCAATTCAACAGCATATACCAAACTGCCGCTGATGCCTTGTGATGGGCAAAACCAACCACCTCATAATAATCCACATTCCCCAGGGCGGCATCGATGGGAAGTGCATTGGTTAACGTGGCTGACTGTTTCGGGAAGAGCTGAAAGTCATAGAAGGGATGCACGTAGCCGACCAGACCTTTTTGGGCATGCACCGCATCCGCTATCTGGCTGTTATGCGGGAAAATACTCGCCAACGCCGTGTAAGGATACCCCACATAATCCGGGATCAGGTAGTGATCGGTCAAATTAAGCAGTCCCAGATGTCCCCAGAAACTGGAGTGGTATTCCTGCCCCTGAAGGATCATCACATCCTTTTCTACTTTGGATCCGTTCGGAGGGATATAGTAATCGATATCCGGGATGCGCTGCTCTTTATTCACAATCAAATTATAAATAAAATCC
>JAGQWZ010000118.1 GCA_020436835.1 Saprospiraceae bacterium
AATTTACATTCCAGCTTTTAATGCCTCCGGGAAAACGGATGACTTTAAACGGTATGATCATTTCAGCACTCCAATAACCATCCCCGATATACGATTCAGAATACCATTTGTTATCCCATGATAACGACAAAGAGTTTTGTGTGGATCCACCTTCTGAGATCAATCCCTCACGTTGGACACCAAATGGATTAACACCAAATTGATAAGCATTGGTTTGATCCTCAAAAGGGTCAATAACCATGGTTATTCCATCATTTGCTTCACCACGGTAATCCCGGCGCAACGATGGCGTCACATATTTTTGGGCAGCCCCGGCGGGATGGTACATAATTGCTCCCAGGTAAATATTTTCATCGTCGTAGGCGAGGCGAACTTCTGTATTATTAATCGATCGAATGGTGTCTGCCGGAAAGTATTGCCAAAAATTTCCGGCGACGTCAACCTCTTGCCAGAAAGGCTCATCCAGTTTGCCGTCCAGCACCAGTTCCTGATCAATTTTGTGGGTAAAGATGGCTTGTGATTGACTGTAGAGGCTTTGACTTCCTGCGATCACGACGATCAAAATACCCACTATTACCATACGAAAGCTGAATCTCATTACGCCAATTTTAAATAGACCGCAAATGTACCAATTCCTCACTAAACCACTGACTGGCTAACAGCTGAAATCCCATGGACGGTTTCCTTGGAGCAGTGTCAGGGCAGGATAGTTCAGTAACCAACAACACAATCCGGATTGATAGGGATGAGAGCGTTGCCCGAATTTGAAAAAGTGATAACTCAATTGCAGAGGACTTCTCACCCATAAAGTAGAATCCTGCACCTTGTCAAAATTGATACTGGTATTGAACCTGGGCTGTTTGGTCAGAGAAAACCGGGTAGCCAGCAGGTGATTTACCAGTACGGTTAATATAGCGGTAAGTAAACTGAAGAAATTGTTTTTTCGATAATTGATATTTGCATTGCGCTCTTGATGTCCAGATATAATTCCACTCACCACTGGCAGGTAAAATCGATGGGATCCACGCGAGGGTGTAGTTCCAGTTCTTTTTGCGATGATTCCATACCAAGCCGGGTGACCAGGAACTCAGCAATTCCTCATTGATCCTGTTATTGTTCCAGGTGAGATTAATGGATAACATGGCCTGGTTACTCAGACAGCTTCTTCCATATTGCACAGAAGCCAGCCAGTTAGAACTGGTTTGATCCGTTATTTTTTCCTGGTTGATTTGTTGAAGGTCCTGGTATTGAATGAATGCGCTCAGGGTGTGTTTATGATCCGGAGATTGGTAAATGGTTTGCACCTGGGATTGTTGGTTGGTGATGGCAAGAAAAATGGAATCAACCGGTAAGGAAGGATTATTAAAGGCAAACAGTTTATTGGTTTGACGAATATTGGAATAATTCCCCACCCATTGCCACTGCGTATTCATCAACCACTGCAATTGTAAAGATCCACGCCATCGCCGAAGCTGGTTTCCTTCAAAGCCACGCAAATTATTTCGTTCCGAGCCCAGGTCGGTATGCACTTGTAATTTTTGCCGGGCTAACGCATGGTGAGTTCGAATTCCGATCCGTTCAAAATCATTTTGAAAAAACAGAGCGCCGAGCGACCGGTATCCCGGATCAACATGATCTATGTAAAAATCAATTTGATGACGTGGATGTATCTGATACGAAAAAGAGCCCTTCCAGGCGAGATGTTTTTCCATCGTCAAATTCGGAGTAAATAAACCGAAAGCCTGATCCCACCAGCCGGAAATAAGTTCGGATGATCTGGTATCTCGGTTGAGCAGGGACCGGGCTATTTCACCTTCCATTTTCCATTTCGGACCAAATTGTTTTTTTAGCTGGATATCCAGTACTACATTTTCTGCCGGACTGATTTCCGGGTGCTCGGAGCTAACCAGATCACTTTCCCGGTCTTTAATATGCAGCAAGGACACGGCAATTTCATTTCCATTATTTTGGTACCCCGTTTTGAAACCGTACCCCATTCTCCGGAAGGAAGGTTCAAGAGACTGCCGGCTTTCCAGATCTCCCGAAAATGCCCGTCTTAGCCTGCCATAAAAAGATGAAGCAAACCAGCCACCTTGCGGTTTGTGATATTCCATGCCAATACCACGAAATCCATGTCCGGCTAATGAATAATCTGAAAAATACATAGACCGGTCACCCGCATGCAGTGTGAAACCACGGTAATATGGACTTATTCCGGTAATTATATATGAAGGCAGCCGGTAGAGCGTATTACCATCGGAATAGGTGAACTGGAAGGGGGCCTGTATTCCAAGTAGATCCAAAATAGCACTGGCCCGGATTTGTAGCGAAAATGGGTCGATGCGGCGTTCGATACCTTTAATTTGGTTTA
>JAGQWZ010000119.1 GCA_020436835.1 Saprospiraceae bacterium
CTACCCTAACCCTAAAGGGTAGCCACCCTCGAGATTCCTAAATTCAAATGCACCCCCGCTACCCTAACCCTAAAGGGTATCCGCCCGCTATCTTTGTTAATCATTTTATATCAATTCGAGAATGGATATTTCTTGATTTTTCCGGATCATTTCCTTGTTTCATTCTGCGGGTTGCCCCCTTTAGGGATCAAGGGTGAGGGAGGCACACATGATCCCTGCCCGCTACCCTAACCCTAAAGGGTAGCATCCCGCTATCTTTTCTAAATTACATTTAATCCCGCGACACTGAATCAAATGGAAGGCGCCCAAAGAATGTTAAAATAAAATCGTATTAATGACGAATTATAAATTTCTAATAAAAACGGCTTTACTTTATGGCACCTTAATAACTGATCCCATCTCCAAAAGAAAACACCGAATATCCTTCAGGCTCAAGAACTCCCGGGACATCAGCCAGGTTATTGGTCACTGCATCTTTGGAGGCTGGAATAGAAAATGGCATTTTTCCGGTGGGATTAAATTTGCCCGAAAGTACATCGAGCAAGGCATCCGTCGACGTTCCAAAAGTAGCTAGTACTGTATTCAGGTTTCCATTATCAATTTCACGGATCACCCAGGGATTACTAAAATTAACTGTGACGATGGTTGGTTTTTCAGCCTTTAACCGGTTTATATACGGTACATCAATATTGTTATTCGATATCTCAATATTTATCTCCTGATTACCGGCACTAAAAAGTCCTCCAGATTGGGGGATCAACCATAAGACGACCACATCTGCGTCCTCAGGATTATCAACGAATTCGATATCCCAGCTACTGTCTTCCGGAAGAATAATGGTATGTGGGTTGTCCGGGTCCCGGCGTGAAACCAGAAATTTCTCAAGATATACTTTGGTCTTCGGCTTCAGGGGAAGTAAACCATCTTCATTTCTCAAAAGAACAATTGATTTGCGAAGGGCCAGATTTGCCCGTTCCTGAATTTCCTGGTTGCCAACGACGGAATCTGCTGCCTCTACATTTACATAAGGATTCTCGAAAATTCCGAGTTCAAATTTTTCTTTGAGCAACCGGGCTACCGACTCATTGATACGGTCCTCAGAAAGGAGTCCCTGTTCCACTGTTTCAAGCAGAAATGTGGGATCGGCAATTCCGGAAAAGATATCTATTCCAGCATCTACTGCCTTCTGATAGCGCTCGGACACAGATAGACTGTCCACACCCCACGGCATCATAAAAATCGGTCCTGTATCTGAATTTACTATACCCTTGAAGCCCATTTTCCCACGAAGCAGGTCGGTGATTATGCCTTTGTTGTAAGCGAATCCCACTTCTTCATACTCGGTATTGACCGGCAGTGCATAATAAGGCATGATAGCCGAAGTACCCATATCAATAGCTGCTTTGAAAGGTTTCAGATGATACTCCATCATATTACCGGGATATTCCTGCTCCTTGCCCCAATCAAAATGTGCATCCTGACCGTCCTTCTGGGGTCCACCCCCGGGAAAGTGTTTGGTGGTGAGAGCAATAGAATGAGTTCCAAGCTTTTCACCCTGAAATCCACGCACAATTTCTCCGGTCATTCTAGCTGCAAGGTCAGCATCCTCACCAAAGGTTCCCTCGGTCCGTCCCCAGCGTGGCTCTGTTGCGAGATCGGCCATATACATATATCCTTTGCGAATCCCCACTGCCAACCATTCTCTTGCCGCCATTTCAGCAAATTCACGCGTCAGGTCAAAATCACGCATAGCGGCCAGGCCAAGCTCACCTGGCCATTTTGAAAATCCGGTTTCCCCAAGACTAAGCCCGGGAGAATTGTCAATGGTAATGTGGTTTCGCGGATTTGAGGTGATCAGTACGGGAATTCCCAACCGGGAAGATTCCGCGACAGCCTGCACCTTGTTTGCCCATTCGGCGATGGTTGACGGTTTTGTATTGGCGCGTAAGATGAAATGGCGCAAATGCCTTTCCAGAATCCCCTTCGTCGTCGCTGATACACTTAACGTTGGTACCGGCAAAGGCTTTCGGGTAAAGAAATTGGTTTCATTCACCACATCCTCTTCAAAGAGATCACTGGTCACCTCACGATTCCGGCCAAAGCCACCACTACCCCGCTCCAGGGGCGGTCCACCCATATTGATCGTACTGATCAACATGAAACCGACCTTTTCTTCGATCGTCATCTGACTAATCAGATCCGTCACACGATCTTCAGCGTCTAATCGCCAGTCTTCATATGGGTCTATTTTGCCGTTCTTATTCAGATCTTTAAACTGGAGATCATCCATTTCCAACAGATCGACATGGAGCGCTCCTAAATTTATCTGGGGGATGTCCGGGTTTTCCTTGCATGAAAAGATGAAAATTAAAAGGCATGATACCACAATCAGTTGCTTTAGTGTCGGAACATTGTTTACCATATGGACTCTTTTTTAACTAATTACTTCTATTGGGAAATTCTAATTATTTAAGCTTGACTACTCCCGAAGCCTCTAATTTTGATTTTTCCGATGCAGGGATCCTCCAATTATTGTCAAAATAACCTTTGCTAATGACATTATCAGGGGTATTCTTAAACAAAATAAAGTCGGGAAAACCATTCAGTGCGTTCCCCTTCCCCATCAATCTATCGATACCTCCTGCCGGGCGGTCAGTCGAAGCCGGAGGCGTCCACCAGGGCAGCCCTGAATTGATCAATACATAATGACCATTGATGGGAAAAATATATACAAGGCCATAATCAGTGGCATTGCGGTTTAACTCCACCGGAAGCCTGTCCGAATACTTCCTAATCAAACTATTGGTTTCGGCTGTTCCAAACAGGATCAAATCGGAGACCTCCAGGTCACTTTGCCTTACTCTGTCATCCGCTAAAGCACGGGGAAAAATCATCACCCGGCCTCCAAACGGCCGATCAAATGCCCAGTCGGCAGCATGCATGGCCTGGGAACGGCGGGATTCCTGCTCGGCCTCATCGGGATCTCCATCAGTGCCATAGATATAGATGTGGTTCTTGCTTATGGCAGCTGAGAGTGGCCCTTCCGCTCCGGTCTGTTTAGAAAATCGTCCGGGGGTAAACTTGCGATTCTGCCATGAATTTTCAACCTGAGAAAAAGCAACAGCATCGGGTGACGAAATCGTAAAAGCATCATGGCCTACAGTAACTTTTAACGGCAAATCAGCATTGAATTGTGGATGCCCTTTCAATTGCAGGGTAAAAGCAAGCAGGTTTTTGGTCGTCACCTGAATTTCATTCTGACCGACAAAGGAGGCATCGATCGAAGCGTCAATACCAGGAATGAGATTGTCTAAAGTCACCCAATAGGCCTTATTGTATTTGAAGGCACTACTGGTAAATTTCACCTGCTTCGGAAACAAGTTTCTTTTAAACTGGGAAAACCAATCAAAGATAAAGCCATCCCGGTAAGCATATTCCCAACTATTATGGGCAATTCCGGGATAAATGGTGTACTCGACATCCACACCATAAGACTTAAGGTTTTTTTCCCATGCATCTGATGTCGACATCAGTCCATCACGATCCCCGACAAATAAATGAACCGGAAGATTAAAAGCATTCATAGCCAGATTGTCTGTGCCCTGTGGAGGAGCCGGACAAACCGGAGCAATAGCAGCCCACAAGTCAGGACGAGATAGACCAATCCATAACGTACCTCCACCACCCATCGATAGACCGGTTAGGTACATGCGGTCTTCATCAATGGAGAACTTACTCTTGACATCAGCAAGCATATCAAAGACGTCCTGTTCCGGTATCCCTTTATAACCGGCGGTTCCCCTGGCAAATGGTGCCACGGCGATAAAATCAACCTTTTTCAGGTCAGGATAAGATCTCGTGACCTCAAGATCAGTCTGGGCGGGCGTAAAACCGGGAGTACCAAATTCCGGTCCCTGAATATTTCCTTGCCCAAACACCCTTCGCAGACCAAGCCGGTGATTAGAAAATGCACCATGCAGGAACACCACCAGAGGATATTTCCTGGTTTCATCAAAATCTTCCGGAATATAAATGGCGTAGGGTTGATTGGTTTCATCCACTGAAGAGAAAAAAGTCAAATCCTGGGGTCCAGGGTGATATTTTTGAGCCTGAATTACATTTTGGTTGATAATCAAGTTTAAAGCAACCAAAAAAGCAGCAACGTAATTTAAATTCATAAAATTTCGATTAAAAGCTCCCTGACATAAAAGCGATAATACTTTAGCCCTATCTATTTCTCTTGGTATTGCTGGTCACTAACCTTCTCCATCCAGGTAACCACCTTACCATCCATCTCTTCCTGCACCGCTATATGACTCATTGCTTTGCTGGCTGATGCGCCATGCCAGTGTTTCTCCTCCGGTGCAAACCATACTACATCCCCGGGACGGATTTCTTCAATAGGGCCACCTTCCCTTTGTGCCCAACCCAATCCGGCGGTGATAATTAATGTTTGTCCGGCGGGATGAGTATGCCATGCAGTTCTCGCCCCCGGCTCAAAAGTAACCAATGCGCCGGCAGCCCTGGTTAC
>JAGQWZ010000120.1 GCA_020436835.1 Saprospiraceae bacterium
AAATGCCTCCCTGAGGTATTTAGGGACTTCTTTTTCACCTGGACGCAATACATAGAAGTGTTGTTGCTGATCGCTATTCAACCGTAAGTAGGTAATGCCAAAATCTACGTGCAGGAGATCACCATGATGAATGATGCGTTATTCCGGTCTTTTGGAGAATGTGCGTAAATGGTCAAAATTTTCCGGATCATACCTTTGAATGTCAACTGTGGGATGAAACCAGGTCGTGAGTCCCAGGTCTACTACTCTTTGCCGCAGCCACCAAACGACATCATCCGTTGTCGTTATCCCGGGGTGGATTACTTTTTCCGACAATCCTTCTTGCAGTATCGTGTGTCCTATGCGGCATATCTGGTCATACAGCTCCAGTTCCTGTGGGGTTCTGGTTTCCAGCCAGGCAATAGCCAGCTTTTCTGCAGAGGTAATTCTTGACTTATATTTCTCCGGAAGATGATCGAGGAATGACTGGTATTCGGTATGCACCAATCCATCCGCCAATCCGAAGTCGCTGGAAAAGTTCAGGCCGATCTTTTTGGGGTCTTTCTCTTCAATGGTTTTCATCAGCGCTTCCCATTGTTCGGGATATACATCGATATTCCAGGTACCTTGCAGCAAGCGTCCTACAGAATACCGGGCAATCGCCAGTTTTTCGATCGGCTGGCTCTCACCGGGGTCAAAGAAAACCATAATGGTTCTGCGGCGGGCCGAAAGCCAGGTACTGGGAAGCATCGTTTTCATCACCGGGTCCTCGTTGTATTCCCGGGAGATCAAGACCCACATATCGATTTTCTCCCGTCTCATCAGATCCGGAAGAAGGTTTTCAATCCGGTCTTCAAGAATCCGGTCGACCACTTCCGCTCGCTCCCGTTCGGGTAAAATTACAGGAAGCGAATTTTGAGCAGGCAACTGTATCAAGCTAAAAACCAAACAAATTGCAAAGGAGAGATGGTGCATAGAGCTTCAAAATTTTTGGACAAGATACCGATCGCAAAGCAATAAATAAAGTATGCCTTAGCAAGGATCCGAATTTTTAATTTCGATAAATTAGTGGTAAAATATGGGTATCATTTCAAGTCACTAAATATTTATATTTTCTGTGGATTATATACACGGCACACACGAAGAAGAACAGGAACGTCTTTTCATCCTGAACCGGCTGCTGAACGAACGTTGTTTGGAGAAAATAGAATTGATAGGGGACGAGTTGACATTAGACATAGGCAGTGGTTTGGGTGTATTTACACGTATGTTGGCCCACAGATTATTCTATGGACGGATCGTGGGCGTGGAGCGATCTCCACAACAATTGGAAAAGGCATTAAAATTATCGAGAAGCGATGAAATCAATCTTCCCGTGGAATTCAGAGAGGGTAGCGCGTATGACCTGCCGCTTGAAAGTGCAGAATGGGGAAATTTTGATCTGGTGTTTATCCGGTTTCTATTGGAACATCTCAAAGATCCACTGAAGGCATTAAGCCAGGCAAAGAAAGCTATGAAACCGGGAGCAAAGATTATTCTGGTAGATGATGACCATGAAAACTTTAGAATAACTCCTTCCACACCAGCATTCGGTTTTTTATGGAACCTCTACTGCAAAGTGTATGAAAAAATGGGCAATGACCCATTTATCGGGAGAAATCTGGTAACGTTATTACATCAGGCCGGATTTCACGATTTCAAGATCGATTTTGTCTTATTCGGAGCGGCTGCCTCGGAATCTGATTTCTTCTATTATGCCAATAACCTGATCGGAATCCTTGCAGGTGCAAAGGAACAAATCATCGAAGTTGGTGATATCACCCCGGAAGTATTTGATGCGAATCTCGCTGAAATTGATGGATGGTCAAAAAAGCCGGATGCCACCTTATGGTATGCCGCAAATTGGGCGGAAGCTATATGCTGATAGAAGAATCCATCAGATATTGTTACCAGTTTGAGATGAATTTTTAAACCCAGTTGAGCATGAACGAACGAGCCAATGCAGAAGTAGGTGAATGTATGGGGTCATTCAATCGAGTAAACCGCTTTGTGGACGTGGTAATACGAGTCCTGGCAGAAACCGTCGCAAGTATTTGCAAGGATGAATGGGGCAAATAATTGCCAGAATTAGTCCTTAGAGGAAATGGGTTCATCTGCAAGCGGCACTCCGACTAAATTATCACTTCTCTAGCTGTGCCAGAAATTTCCAAGAGTTCAGCGGTGCACTGGTAAATTTTCCTGTATTGACAGAAAAATATCCATCATGAGATTCTATAGGTGGATCGTTTCTCCGGTGTAGTTGACTTTCCGGTTTGGTGATACTCTGATGTCCACGGGCCAGAATAGCGCCGGCTTTCACTCGATTTGGATCGCTCAGATCTTTTATATTTAAAATTTCCTGAAAGCATTGGATGGTCTGCTCAATTTCCGTCTCGACTGTACTCATACGGATCTCGCTGGCACAGAGCGCTTTTCCCTCCTGATCCAGTTCATCTTCACTGGTTTGTTGCAGCAGGCAGTGGGAATACCAACTCATGTACATTTGACGCTGTACCGGATAAATGACCAGGTCACCATAACTGCCCTGGACCATCGAAAAACTATCCAATTTAGGATGAAAATTGTCGAAAATCAGCCCCATTTTGATGCGCAAGGACCAGATGTCAGTATCTTCCAACCCCATTGTCCGGTCTATTTTTCGCTTTCCATCCCAAGCCGCATTAATCACCATATCGCTTGGAATCGCGACATCCCCTGCATCGGATCTGCAAATGGTTTCAAAGCCAAAACTTGTTCTCCTGACAGCGGTGACATTGTGGCCTGTCAAGATATTAATTGGGGTATCTCTGACTTTGCGAATGATGATCATCCTCAGGTCTTCCGGATAAATGCTATGTTCTACCACTGGAATAACCCGGCGAATTTTATTAGCATTATAACGAAATTTTCGAGCAGATGATTCATCAATAAGACTGCCTGGCCTTTCACCCAGATAGTGAAGTTTTGGATCTTTTATTAAGCTGTGGTATTTATCATTTAAATCATGATAATGTTGCAATAATTTTTCCTGCTCCATCATTGAATCGACGGCGATCAAATAGTTAAATCTCGTTGACTTGAGTCGACTCCAGTCTATTTTCATTCCGATCAATTCATCAAGAATTGGACTGAAATGCAATGCATCAGATAAAAGTCTTTCTGATGTTTGAGTCAAGGTATCCATCGCATAAATAAAACCGAGATGGATTTTTCCCTCCTGTTGAACACTTGCCTGACTATACAGCCGGGAGTTCTTTTCAATCAGATTGACGTGGTAACCTCTTCTGACAAGTTGAAGTGCAATGGTACAACCCTGGATACCGGAACCAATAATTGTTGCTGTTCCTTTACGTTGGATTCGATGCAAGTATATTTGTTACTTTTTTTCTGAAATTTTCAATTGCTTTTGCGTCATTCAAATGGTTTTGCAGAACACTGCGTTGCCACAAATTCTTACCGGATTGGGTAAACCGTTGTTGGATGTAATCTTTGATTTCCTCCGGATCACTTTCCGTAAATCCATGACGATGCAGAATGGCCAGTATTTCCAGGCAATGATAACTCCAGGCATCCATCATTTTATGGGGCGGCCATTTTTGCCATAGACTATGGTAGGATTGCGGATGATATCTTTTTCTGTAGAGTACCTGAGGATGTCTCAGTAGTTCACCATGAAGCACCAGATTAAGGCCGAAAATTGTGTCCGATGAAAAATCATTAAAATGGTTTGAGGTCAGTAATATTCTTTGCTTAATTTTCCTTCTATCAATTAGCGCCCTGAAAACCACTGCATTATAATGTGATAATAAATAGTCTTTTATCCTTTCGAATTGACTACCAACTACACTGGATTGAGCAATCACCCCTTCATGGTCTCCAAAGCAACCAATGTCACTGAAGCAGGCAACGGCTTGAGAATTTTTCTTCAGATTTTCCAACAATATTTGGAGATAGTCCTCATTCAATATATCATCGTGAGGTAGAATCATAAAATAGGGTGATCGTACTCTTCTCAGGAGAAAATTAGTATTTCCCACCCATCCCAGATGTTTCTTCTGTTCAAATATCTTTACCCGTTTATTTTTTTCAAAGGCCCGGATTTTATCAGTAGTCCGGTCGTTACTCTGATCGACCGATATTATAAGTTTTCTTTCGGAATGGGTCTGATGCAGCACAGATTCGACGGTTTCTTCAATAAACGTAGCAGCATTATAGGCTGGAATACATACCGTAATTGATTCAGATTTGGGGAATATATTAAATCTTAACCGATCAAACATGGAGTGTAAAATGAGGAGGTGTGGGATGGAATAATTGCCAGATTTGACCTGTCCTCAGAATTTCTCCAGCCATTTTCGTGCATTGATAAATCCATGGATCCAGGGTGAGATGTCATCATCCCGGTCAGAGGGATAGTATGCCCAGTTCCAGGGGAAAATCGATCTCTCGATGTGGGGCATGGTGACCAGATGCCTTCCATCAGGGCTGCACAACATGGCGGTATTAAAATCACTGCCATTTGGGTTGGCAGGGTACTCACTATATCCGTACTTGCCGACAATATGATATTGATCCTGACCCATAGGCAAATGGAATTTTCCTTCCCCATGTGAGATCCACACCCCTAACTTTGTACCGGCTAAACCGGATAACATGACTGAATTATTTGGCTGGATCACTACTGAAGTAAAGGCGCTCTCGTGTTTATGCGAATCATTAAATAGCATTTTTCCCGGGATACGGTGCTCAGGGTTGATTAGATTAAGTTCCATAAATAGCTGACATCCATTGCAAATCCCGATTGATAATGTATCATCCCGTCCAAAGAAACGATCAAGTGCTTTTTTAGCTTTTTCGTTGTATAAAAATGAGCCAGCCCAACCCTTGGCAGAACCCAGTACATCAGAATTACTGAAGCCTCCCACGGCGCCTAAAAAACGGATTTCTTCCAGGTTTTCCCGGCCGGAGATCAGATCGGTCATATGAACATCCTTTACTTCAAAACCGGCGAGATACATCGCATGGGCCAATTCCCTTTCCGAATTGCTCCCCTGATCCCTTATGATCGCCGCTTTTACTTTCGGAATTTCCGGCCGGTCTGGGATGATTCCCTTAAATTTTTCAGGGAACTTATATGTCAATGGCTGCTTTTTGTAATTGCGAAATCGGGCAAGAGCCAGCGTCTTACCTGACTGTCTTTCATCCAGTAGCCAGGATGTTTCGTACCAGGTATCCCGGAGTTTTTCTATATCAAAAGAAAAATTCGATTCAAAATTCTTTACGGTTAGATGCGTTGACCGGCGGACGGTGCCGAGCTGACAAAATTCTACACCTGCCTCATTCAGTATCTCAACGACGGATTCATTTCTGGCCTGAAAAATGATTCCTGCATTTTCCGAGAAAAGTAACTTAACCGGATCTTTCTCGCCAATTACGGTTAAATCAATTTCTGCTCCCACCTCATTATCGGGAAAACACATTTCCAGTAAAGTAGTAATCATTCCCCCGGAAGAAATATCGTGTCCGGCAATAATTAAATCATTTTTAATTAAATTCTGAATTGCATCAAATGCTTTCACTACAAAATCAGCACTGCATATGTCAGGAGCTTCGCTGCCGACTTTATTTGAAACCTGGGCCAGGGCAGAACCGCCCAATTTAAAATTATCCTGCGAAAAATTAATGTAATAAATCGGTCCGCCGGTTATTTGAAGAACGGGTTCTACGACTTTATTTATATCTATACAATTTGCGATCGAAGATACGATCACGGTACCCGGAGCAATAACTTCCTGCTCAGGATATTTCTGCTTCATTGATAGTGAGTCTTTTCCAGTGGGAATATTTACGCCCAGCTGAATACAGAAATCAGAAATACTCTTTACAGCATCATAAAGTCGGGCATCTTCCCCCTCGTTTCTGCAAGGCCACATCCAGTTTGCCGATAGCGACACGGACCCTATACCGGAGTTTAACGGGGCCCAGATCAGGTTGGTCAGCGCTTCAACGACAGAATTTCTGGCTCCGGCTGCGGCGTTAATGAGCCCATTCACCGGAGCATGCCCTATGGAAGTAGCAATGCCTTCCCTGGTGTCATAGTCCAGAGCCATTACTGCAACATCGTTCAAGGGTAATTGTAGTGGTCCTGCACATTGCTGTTTTGCCACCCGGCCTCCGACACACCGGTCCACTTTGTTGGTAAGCCAGTCCTTACAGGCTACTGACTCCAGGCGAAGTACGTTTTCCAATGCACGGTAAATGTCAACTTCGGTGGTTGGCAATTCTTCGTAATGAAAAGAGGTGCGGTGATCGGCCAGAACCGTCTTCGGAGAGCTGCCGAACATGTCCGAAAGGGCGAGATCCAGAGGAGCAACTCCGCTGGACGCAGACCGGAAGGAGAATCGCTGATCTCCCGTGATCTCTCCGACATCGTAAAGTGGTGCTCTTTCCCGGGCAGCTAATTGTTTCAGGTCTTCCAAATGCCTTGGATGGATGAGCAGACCCATTCTTTCCTGCGATTCATTACCTATGATTTCCTTCGCTGACAAGGTCGGATCTCCGACCGGTAACTTATCCAGATCAATTTTTCCCCCCATCTCTTCGACCAGCTCGGAAAGACAATTCAGGTGACCGCCAGCGCCGTGGTCATGAATAGAAACTATTTCGTTCTCCTCATTTTCCAACATTCCCCTCACTACATTTGCCACCCTTTTTTGCATTTCTGGATTGGATCTTTGTACTGCATTCAATTCAATTCCAGCTCCAAACTCTCCCGTATCTGCGGATGAAACGGCGGCACCACCCATCCCGATCCGGTAATTGTCGCCTCCGAGCACGATGATCCGGTCTCCCTCTGAGGGCGTGTCCTTCCGGGCCTGATCCTCCTTTCCATAGCCAACCCCACCGGCCAGCATTATTACTTTGTCATAGCCCAGTTTTCTATTATTTTCTTCATGTTCGAAGGTCAGGAGTGAGCCTGAAATCAAGGGCTGTCCAAACTTGTTTCCAAAATCGGAGGCTCCATTTGATGCTTTGATCAGAATCTCCACCGGTGTTTGGTATAGCCAGGGACGGGGCTGCATGCCTTTTTCCCAGGGGCGATTATCGCTCAGTCGTGAATAGGCGGTCATGTATACTGCCGTTCCGGCCAGAGGGAAGGCTCCTTTTCCACCGGCCATTCTATCCCGGATTTCTCCTCCTGAGCCGGTTGCCGCCCCATTAAAAGGTTCCACAGTAGTTGGAAAATTATGAGTCTCAGCCTTCAGTGATAGGACAGACTGAAATTTATTCTTTTGATAATAAGCAGGGACATAGGGATTCTCCGGGGCAAATTGATATACCTGGGGCCCCTTTATGAAAGCAACATTGTCTTTGTAAGCTGAAACAATGTTGCCCGGATGGGCTTTGGAAGTCTTCTTGATCAAAGCAAAGAGTGAATCCGCTTGCTCCTCACCATCAATTATAAACGTACCATTGAAGATCTTATGCCGGCAATGCTCACTGTTCACCTGAGAAAAGCCAAAGACTTCCGAATCGGTCAATGGTCTTCCAATTCGTTCACTGACTTCCTGAAGGTAAGTTACCTCTTCTTCGCTCAGAGCCAGCCCTTCCTGTCGATTGTAAACTTCAATGTCTTCTACCGGAATGACCGGATCCGGGACAATATCAACCTTGAAAATCTCCTGATTCAGGCCAGGGTATTTCTGCGTAAGCATCGGATCAAACGGAGCCTTTTCCCTGGCCGGCCGGAATTCCTCAATCCGCAAAATTCCGGAGATATCCATATTGTGCGTGATATCCACCGCATTGGAACTCCAGGGAGTGATCATAGTTGCCCTTGGACCTATAAAAGTCCCTGCAATTTCTCTTTCGTTTATTTGACTTTGATTGCCAAATAGCCATTCAAGTTTTTCTATGTCTTTGGGAGAGAGGTTTTTAGATGTCTGGACGGCAAAAACCTTATCATTTGCACTACCGAAGAAGAGGATCATAGGAGTACTGAGTTAGATAAGCACACAAATTTTATACTTATTTGTCTAATATTCTAATAAAATGGCATATATAGTTTCACCTGAATATGACTTCTGTCCCACCAAACCTGGACCCGAAGCAGACTTTTTAGTCACCATTCTTGTCTGAAAAAGTAGGTTTTCCCATCTCAGCCCGATATTTCCCGAGGACCGGAAGAAGTAAGAAGAGACGTGTAAATTTTATGTTTTTTATTTCCAACCGGTTGGGTATATACAGGTGAAATTTTATTTAGTGAGAATTGAATATTATTTATTAACTTATAAGTGCCTTTCAAAATGATATACTCTGCAGACAGATGAATGTCTACTTTCGGAGAGTGGAGAATAAGAATAGTAGCCACCTTTCGTAGTATATATTGCCTAACCTTTTTTTTATTTTATTTATAAACCTCAAATTGCGAACATGGAAAAGTTAACCCTTTTGCTGACCTTCAGCTTATTTACGGTATTTGGTTTTACTCAAAATCTACCTGAGATCTTTTCTTCCATTCAAGTAAAAATGAAGGATGGACACAGTCCCCCCGAGATGACCAATTACATTAAAGACTTAAATCGGGGATTGGATAAATTCGGCCGGGGCGTACAATTTTGGATGTCATATGGTGACCGTGGCGAGCGGAAACAACAACTGGTTTACGGTTTTGCTTTTGATTTTAAGGCAAACAGGGATTATTATTTTCCCATTCCTGATGATAATTCAGATAACGGGAATCCCCAATTTCAAGCCCTGGCTCAGAAGATGGCAAATGCCGGCTATAGTGTAAACCAGGATATTATGGAAGAAGATCCCTATACGGATTGGGTTTGTGTTGGTTTTGATAAATTAATTAATCCTCAACTCGGAGGTCTTGTCGCCGTTCGTGGCCTTCCTCTGAAAAGTGGGGTTGAAATGGACTTTGAGAAATTTGTTACCTCGGAATTGTATCCTGCATTTTCGAAGAATATGGAAGGCCTGGATGCCTATGTTTACAAAGGTGACCGGGGTGCAGGCAAAGGCAGCTATATCTTTTTATGGTCGTTCGATACTGTCCAAAGGCGGAATAGTTATTTTCCTACCGAGGAGGGTGACCCATCAGAAGCCTTTAATAAAGCTTATGAAAGCGTTTCGGCAGTGATGGACAAATTAAATAGTTTTATTTCCGAAGAGGCTACTTCTGTGCCATTTACAGACTATGTAAGAGTGGATGTGGGACAGTAGAAATTCTTTCCATCATCGATTTTCGGATAGAATCCCCAGTAGGGGCAGTACTAGGCACCATCGTATAACTTCATTCAAAAAACCAAAATTTTATGAAAGCTTTATTATTCTCAATTTTCACCCTTGTAGCAACAATTTTTCAGCTTGCAGCCCAGGATGCTGAATCGACGGGAATCCAATGGTGGGGAGAAGACGAGATGGCCAACGAATTTGTCTGGAAAGGGCTCGATCATCTATTAAACATCGAGAGAGAGCAGGCATTCACCTATTTTCAGGCGGCTGTTGAAAAAGATCCTTCTCTTTTTGCACCTCGAGTCTTCTTATCCTGGATGTCGAGGGATGATACCAAGACATACCAGAAAGTTCAGGCGCAGAAACTGGTGGCTGATAAAAACGAGGCTTCCAGATTATACGTATCACTTATGGACACTGAATCCGGAAAAGCCGGGGCAGAAAAAAGGAAGGAGATTTGGCGTAAAATGCATGAACTGGCCCCGGAAGGACCTTTCATTTTTATAAATTATGCCAGAACACTGGAAAGTACGGAAGAGCAAATTGCAGCCTGCGAGAAATTGCTGGAGGTAAATGCCAAAAACAACAGAAATAATGACTATGTGCATAATTTTCTGGGATATCTGTATTATCAGCAAGGAGATAAAGCGAAAGCTAAAATGCATTTCGACAAATATTTGGAATTGAGACCGGATGGTTATAACGCCTATGACTCCATGGCGGAATTTTATCAGCGGGAAGGAGATTTGGAAAAGGCTCTTTCCTACTATAAGAAGACCCTCGAAAAATATCCGGGAGCGATCAATGCCCGTAACCGTATTGAGAGGATTGAGACGGAGTTGGAGGAGAAAGGTGATTTATGGCTGGTTACAACTGAATATATGGATCCCTCATCCCGGACCGATTATTTGCAGTGGGGAAAAGAGTATAAAAAGATCGCCGATGAAACCCAATACCGCACTTTTTTTGTGTCATCCAAGAATAATGCCTTTAATTATGCCTGGAACATTGGTAAAACTATGGGTGATCTGGATGAATTTATCAAAGACCGGGATAAGTGGCATAAAGATAATCCGGAGATAGAAACCCAGTTTGAAAAGTATCATCATAGTATAACAAGTACGAAGCGAGCTCTCTGGCGGCATAATCCGGATCTGTCATATCAGCCTGAAGCAAATGCTGATTCCGATGAAAACACCTATGTCAGATCCTATCGGGCTTACGTCAAATTCGGGCACGAAGCAGCTATTAAAGATATTTTGAAAGAGTTTAAAGAAAAGTGGGAGGAAAAAAAGATAAGTACGGGCTATGGCGTATTTTGGAATGTATTTGGTGAGGAAGGCCCTTGCGTTTCGATCCGTACCGCCTATAAAGATATAACTGCATGGCAAGCCGATAGAGATGAGGTAGATGAGAAAATAGGTGAAGCGGAATTGAACGACTTGATGTCCCGTTGGAATGAGCATATTCGTAGAGGACAAACGGAGGAGGTCTTTCCCAGGCCGGAATTATCTCATCGCAATGATGACGTGGTGACAGCGAATTAATTATTGTACCCTATTGTAGTGGGTTCTTTAAATCAATGCTGAATCAACTTTTAAACTGTACCGGCAGGATAATTTTGTTTCCAAAGTCATCCTGCTGCTCAGTTTATTTATAGCGTTTATAGTCGATTTAACCATTCATTTTCCGGAATCCGGTGTCGCTATTCTATTTTTTGCTGACAGCCCGGATTTTTCCGTGATTTTTAGGGAGCAAGATAAAATCAGCCTGCTGCCTTTCTGATGCTATTCAGGGAAAACAGGAACCAACACACCGAAACTAAAAGAAGAAAACCCGAGGCGACCAGGAAAGCAGAGGCCAATGACAAGTGCTGTAAGACCGGTAAGGTGACAATCGGTGAAATAAATTGTCCGAAAAACCAGAACATCGTTAATTTCCCGATTTCCTTACCTCTGATTTCTGATGGCGCAATCTTCATCACCCAAATATTGGTATTGGGAATCATCATGCCGACCCCAAAACCTGAAAGCATCATGGCTAGCACTACCATGCCATAGGATCCGGAGCGGGAAATCAGAAGAAAACCCAAAGCCATTAATATAAAACCTACACTAAAAATGGTCTGAAAACTAAATCGTCCTTTTATGCGGGCGTAGGAGAAAGAAGAGATTGCTGAGAATAAAGTACTCATGGCAATAGCTGCTCCTACCAGGCTATTTTTTTCCACCCCGATCGATTTAAGATAAAAAGGAATTTGTACCGGGATTAAAAAAAAGAGTATCCACATGACCATCGTGTTTAAAAATAGAAGCCATATTATTCCGGGCGATTTCTCTTTACTTAAAGGTTGTTTTTCTCTCCTGGTGATTTCCGGTTCCGGTAAAAATAACATACTCATTGGAAGAACGAGGACGGCAAAAAGATAAATCAGGAAAGGAAACCTCCAACTTATATCCGCCAGAAATCCTCCCAGGCCTATAAACAGAATCCCTCCGATAGACATAAAAGCTACCTGAATTCCGGCGAATTTTTGCCTTTCCTGCCCTTCGAAATAGTCGGCTATCAGAGTGATGACAATAGTCATGGACATACCTACGGATATTCCCAGAAGGGCCCGGGAAATCAAAATATGGTAGATATTATTTAAGAAGTATCCGGCCGTTCCTGAAACGGCGTACAAAGCGAGCGCCAGCCATAATAATTTAAGTCGTCCGTATCGATCTATCAGCCATCCGGTAACAGGTGAAAATATCGCGATAAACAGGGCGGGAATGGTCAGGATCAGCTTTACCAGAAATTCAGAGTTTTCGACGGCAGCAAAATAAGTTGACATTTGGGGAAGAGCAGGAGAGATAGTTATTACTGACATGATGGTCAGGCTGCTGACCAAAAGCAGGGTAAGTTTGGTTTTTCCGTTATGGTGAGGCATGTGGTAATTTTGCAATTGATCTTTCGGGGAAGAAAGACTTTGATTTAAGTGTGATTATTAAATTATCGACAGTAAAATAGGGATTATTGACGAGGGTTGGGCACTTAATTTCTTTAGAATTAAGCCAGTTATCCATGAGGTGGTTCCAGTTGACTTTTTATCCTCATTAGCAGTGGGAATGCTGGTTTAAACCAGATGGCAATAATTGACTTCGGATGCACACTTCAAGTACAATTACACTAAGCCAACCAATTCTTCGAAAAAAAGAGCTACATTCAAATGTTCAGATTTTGAAAATATAAGACAGAAATCAGTAGGAGATCTCTGCCACATTAAGATGATTTTTAATAAACAAAAAGCAGTTGAATCATTACCTTATAAATGCACTTCTTTTAATCATTTTATCCTCCTGTACCGGTCATGCATTAGAGCGGGATGATCGGCCCAATATAGTCATTATTGTTGCGGATGATCTTGGTTACTCTGATCTTGGCTGTTTCGGTAGTGAGATCAGTACACCGAATATCGACGCTCTGGCAGCTGCCGGCCGGATATTTACCGGTTTTTATACCGCCGCTACCTGTTCACCAACCAGGGCCATGCTGTTAGCCGGTGTAGACAATCATCAGGCCGGCTTAGGGGATATGGCAGAAAGAATGGTGTCGGTTCCTGAGGAGTGGGGACAACCAGGCTACGAAGGCTATCTGAATGACCGGGTAATTTCTTTTGTAAAGCTGATCAAAGAAGCCGGATATCGGACTTATATGACTGGTAAGTGGCATTTGGGTATGACACCGGATCGAAGTCCGATGTCAAATGGGTTCGATAAATCTTTTGCGTTGATGGATGCCTATGCGGATCATTTTTATCCAGATCCGGAATACACCACCTTTTGGGAGAATGACAATTACGGCAGTTATCCGGCTGGCAAATTTTCGACAGACTTCTATACCGACAAGGTTCTGGACTTTTTGAAAGAGGACAAAAAAAGTGATTCTCCCTTTTTTCTTTATGCCGCCTACACGGCTCCTCATTGGCCCCTTCAGGCTCCGGATAGATACATTCAGAAATATAGTGATGTCTATAATGATGGCTACGACAAATTGAGAGAGCGACGGTTCAATGGTTTAAAGAAAAAGGGACTGCTCAGTGATAAAGTGACTTTACCTGCCTTGCCTTCGTTGAAGGGTAATTTATATGATATCTCCGACCAACCTCTTGCACCCTGGGATTCATTAAATGAAAAAGAACAAGAGATTGAAGCAAAGAAAATGGAGATCTATGCAGCTATGGTGGAAAATCTCGACTACAATATTGGACGAATTATTTCTTATCTGAGGAAAGTACGAGCATTTGAAAATACCCTTTTCATGTTCTTTTCTGATAATGGAGCATCATCGCTGGATGCAAATGAAGTTCATGATCCATTCAACCCATTGCCATATATGGGTACTGCCGGTTCTTTTGTGGCATATGGCCCGAATTGGGCACATGCATGCAGTGCGGTGAACCGCTATTATAAAGGCTACAGCTCTGAAGGAGGTATTCATAGCCCTTTAATAATTAAAATGCCTTTTCAGACGACCGGGTTGGATGTTGCGCCTGATTTTATCACGGTATGTGATGTTGCTCCAACCATATTGGAATTGGCTGAAACTACGTATCCTGGGATATATAAAGGCAGGCCTTTGGTTCCTCTTCAGGGACAGTCAATGCTTCCATTTTTGAGAGGGGAGTCCAGGGATATTCACGACCAGGATTTTGTTATTGGTTGGGAGCTATTTGGACGTGCTGCGGTAAGACAGGGCCCCTGGAAAATCGTTTGCATTGAGCCTCCTTTCGGAACCGGTTCTTTTGAGTTATTTAATCTGGATACCGATCCTGCCGAGTCAAACAACCTGGCGGACACTTATCCTGAAAAACTACAGGAGATGGTAGCCCACTGGAATAATTATGTGCAGAAAAATGGGGTTATTTGGACCGAAAAATAATAGCGAAATTTTGAGCCTTTCGCCGCTTTATAATTAGCTGGCCACTGCTCCTATATTTTCAAATTCATTAGATAATGCAACTGAAGAAGGCACTAATTATTTTCCTGTACGGGTGGCGACTCGACATATGCTTCCGGCTGTTCGTCCATGGGTTTTAGATCTTTACCCTGGAAAGCGGGATGATTTTCCGGGATAAAGGTTGAACGAAATGCGCTAAAGGTCATAAACATGGGATTGATAGAATCTCCATTGGGTTTGAGAATGTTGCCTCGAAAGGGATTCAGGTATTCCCAGACGATTTCCCCTTCCGGGGTTACCTCAAAAAATCTGCCCCTTGCACCTTCGGTGATAAAGGTGTTGCCATTGGCCATCCGGTGTACACCTGAAATAAAACTGCTATAAAAAGAGATGGTGTCGGAAGCAATATAGGTCCAGATTGGACCTTCCGGACCAAAAGGTTGCCCATCTGCCAACCGGTAGTTGCCTGATTCATCCATGTCCGGTACAATTTCATATATAGCGGAATACTCCATGCTATCCGGCCCCATTGGGAGATGATTATTGTAGACGGTCAGATGACCGGCTCCAGGTTTACCTTTCTCAATCCAGCGAACATCATGTTGGCCAAATAGCTGTTGATCGGTCGAATCACCACGCTGGTAGTTTTGTGGATTCCCCCACCGGTACAGAAAATCTCCTCCTTTTCCACTTCTTCCTCCCCGGTGGCTGGCAGCCTCTTCAGAGGTCGTACTATGGTCAATTACATAGATTTCATTCATGCTGGGTGAACTCAGCGCAATCTGGTCCAGATCAGCATTGTAATTGATCGCATTGAAGTGAAAAATGCCGGATCCACGATTACCCACAGTAGTATTTCTTTCGGCATTTCCATTTTTCTTTAATATATCGAGACTGTCTTCACTAATAGGGGGGCTCAGCTCATGCCCCAAATTAAAGTCCAGCAGTTCCGGATGATCTTTTACGCTGCCATAATTTTCCTTGGCTGGATCAAGATCCTGGATCAAGTGGTCCCATAGATGCCATTCCCAAACGATGTTGCCACCTTGCTTGCCTTGAGGTTCAATCTCAATTATTTTCTCAAGCCACGGGCCATCTGCGACAGTCAGTTCCGCCTTGCGACCCCGGGCGACAGCCGCGTCAAAAGACTTAACTTCATAAGCTATGGCAAGAATGTTTCCATTAGGCAATATGGCAATATCGTGATGTACGATCTGATCTTCGGTCGCATATTCATAATCCCATAGCATTTTACCGTCCCAGGTTATTTTTTGAATTCGTCCATAGGGCCCGCCCTCGCCAAAGGTGGGGAAATCAGGATCGTTTGCGCAGACAATCGTTGATCCGTCATCCAAAAGATAACTATGCATAGTGCCATAATTACTTTTCCATTGGTGTATTACTTCTCCCTTCCGGTTGATAAGATTAATAAAGGGTGAATTTGGTACAGCATACATGACATAGCCAGGAGTCAGATTTTCTTCATTGATAGTCAGACCACGGGGAATACTATGTCCAAACATATTCCGGTCTTTCGAGGCGGTACCATCCGCCGGCTCCGTTGTTTGTATATCTGTTGATTGATTCTGGCACCCGATGACTAGCATTAGCATGCAGATAGCCAGATGATATCTAATGAAGTTCATTTGCCTTGATTTTTGAAAGTAAAAATTACTGACTCTGAGTTCGAAATCCACTTTCCCATGCTTCCCAGAATTGAATGAAGATATTTTAGCTTTCACCTTTTGAGATTTTACGTTTCACTAATTCTAATCCGGTGGCAGTTCAAAGTCTGGTTGAGGAACCAGGGGTTCGAGGGATTTTCCCTCGAGCGCCGGATCGTTGCTGGCAATGTGAGTGGCCCGGAACGTGGCGTGAATAAGGTTAGAAACCGGTTGCGGACCGGTTCCGTCAGGCATCTTCAAATTACCGGCATAAGGAGTTAGATAGTCCCAGACAATTTCTCCTGCCGGGCTTACTTCAAAATAGCGTCCTTTCGCTCCTTCGGTGACGAAGGTATTTCCACTGGCCAGACGATGGGCACCGGAAATAAATGGAGACCAGAAGGATATAGTATCGTGGGCAATGTACTTCCAGTAGGGTCGATCTGGCCTGTATGCCGGCCCATCCTCCAGTGAGTAACTTCCATCTTCCTGTATGGGTGCATTTATTTCAAACACCGCCGAATAGGGGGGGCGCTGGTTAGGTACGGTATTATTGAACACCAACAGATGACCGGCGCCTGGAAAATCCTCAGGTATCCATCGAACATCATGCTGTCCACCGAGCATCTGGTTCGTACTATCTCCCCGTCCATAGTTTTGAGGATTACCCCAGCGGTAAAGAAAATCCCCACCTTTGCCCTGACTGCCACCCGTGTGGCTTGCCGCTTCTTCCGTAGTAGTACTGTGGTCAATAATTAAAATTTCATTTAGTGCCGGTGAACTCAGTACGATCTGATCCAAAACGGGGTGGTAATCGATGGCATTGAAATGGTACGCATCGGAACCCTGGTTGTCGATGGTAGCATTTGTTACTTCATTATTGGCAGCCTTCTGCTTATCCAACTCCTCCTGGGAAATCGGTTTGGGAACAGGATGTCCGATGTTCACGTCGAGTAATTCCGGATGTTCATTAGGATTCCCAAAATTATCTTTTTCAGCGTCATGATCCTGGATGAGATGATCCCATAAATGCCATTCCCATACTATTTCACCTCCATCTTTTCCACTGGGTTTGATTTCGACGATCTTTTCGAACCATTGTCCTGCTTTCGGTATCATGTCTGGTTTTCTGCCGGCATTTATAGTTTCCTCTACCGATTTTCCCTCCCAGGCTATTGCCAGAATATTTCCATTTGGCATCACTGCCATATCGTGGTGGCTTAAGTGTGCATCAGACGCATATCTGAATTCCCAAATCAAATCACCATCCCAGGTGAATTCCTGAAAATATCCGCCTTGTCCTCCACCACCGTAGACCGGAGCCACGGGATCTCTGCCGGAACGGACTATATTTCCATTCTGCTTCAGGTAAATGCCACCTGAAACGCCATACTCGCTTTCCCAGACATGCACTATTTCTCCCTCTAAATTCATTAGAAAAGTGTGGGGTGAAGAAAGAGTATTAAATAAGATATAACCTGGAGTTGCTGAAGGACTGTTGAGGACAAGCCCCCGCTGCGTATTTAAACCACCAATATCTCGCGGAGGAGGACCATTCGAAGCGCTGTCCTGTCCGTTTGTTTTTTCACAACCGGGAGTAAAAAGTAACATAAGTAAGCTTCCAGTGAATAGTAAGAGAAAATGTTTCTTCATTAAATTGGAGAGTTTAATTGACCAGGGGAAGGAATCATCGTTCAGACTCAATGTAAATACAAGGTAAATTGGGGATTTCAAATAAGGATTTTACAGCCCATCGACTTTCACCACAGGTAAAATCATGAATTGCATCTGTCAGCTTAAAAATCGTGCAAAAGGTGTCTGGATAAAGACCAGTGTTCTTTATTTGGTTCATTGGGAAGAAAGCTAACCCGGATTTAAGTGTTTCGAGTCACTCTAAATCTAGCTAAAAATAAGATGGCATTCAAAAGAAATTTTATTTATCAATAAAAATTTCCTAGTTTGTTTCTGAATCCGCCCTCCCACCATTTTAGTTATTAGGACGATTGTAAACACTTAAAAAAAATTGACATTTCGTAATTACATGTCTTTCCTGATATAACGAACTTAATTAAACACGAAAAACCAATATCAACCATGTCTATCAAAATCATTGGTGCTGGTTTCCCGCGAACAGGGACCAACACCTTAAAAGCATCACTGGAAAAACTCGGTTTCTCTAAAACTTATCACATGAAGGAACTTTTGGTAGAACCGGATAACCTTCATTATTGGTTAACTCTGGAAGAAACAGGTACTACCGATTGGGATACACTCTATGATGGGTATCAGGCTACTGTCGACTTTCCTGCTTATCCCTGGTACAAAGAGCATTTAGATAAATATCCGGACGCCCGGGTGATCCTGACAGTGAGGCCTTTTGAAAAGTGGTATAGCAGTATCGGAAGTACCATATGGACTGCCGGGCCACAAACACCGGGACAGAAGATAATGATGTTGATCAAATTATTACTCAGTCCACGGCTTAGAAAGGTGATTAAATGTGTCAAATTTGCCAAGAGGATGATCTTCCAGGTGGAACTCCAGGGCAAATTCGAAGATAAAGCCTTTGCGGAAAAAGTATTTAATGAACATATAGAGAAGGTAAAGGCCACTGTGCCGGCAGACAAATTATTGATCTATGATGTAAGAGATGGTTGGGCTCCGCTGTGTGAATTTCTTAATGTACCAGTTCCAACTGAACCACTTCCTCATCTGAATAAAAAAGAAAATTTCAGGACCATGCTGAAGGGTCTTATGAAAGGACAGATGGTAGGAGGGTAAAATATATTGTGAGAATATATCTCCATTCCACTTTTGATTTGTAAGGGTGGATCCGGATTATATTGGGTCGAACTACGGGTAAGATCCCGGCACGTCAATTGCCGAAAAAATGTTTTTGTGATTTTAATAGGTGGGAGTAGTTATTCCCCCACCTTATCTTTTACCCCTCTGTATCGAATAATGCTTTAAGTAGTTGGGGGCTAATTCTTTAAATAAGCCACTAATTGACTTGTAAACGATTCTCCGTAGATCTCTGCTGAAAAGGATACTTCAAAACCTTGCGCAGTAAAAGATCCGGTTCCCTGATAAATCTGCATTTCCCAGAAATCGGATTTAAAGTCTTGCATTGGTATGCTGAAAGAATGGTCGTCATGAAGAATGGCTTTGACCGTTATTTTGCGATTATTGAAATTGCAAAATTCGATACAATTTGTTCCCTGTTCGGATTTCCAATGCACTCCCATGTCATAAGTTAAATCATCGAGTTCACTATTCTCCTGGATCTCATATTCTCCGGTTTGTACCGGTGGGGTAGGAGGTTCGTAGAACGATGGGTCCTTGTGACATGCCTGCAAAGTGAAGAAAACCGTAAAACTTAGGACCAGATTTTGTAGGTGATTTCTGAAACGGCAAAATGATTTGGTCTGACGCATGATATTGAATTTTAAATGAATAGTCAATAGTGTGTCAAACCTATTTGATTCATTTCTACCAAGGTTATAGTATTGTCTCAATCCTTTAGATTATAGTATCACAGGGGATAAGGATAGTGTTTTGATTGTCTCAGAATTGGGACTACATGTATTCTAATATGCAGATTGTCAGTTATTTAAGTATCTCATTGAATTGCCTCGGTCTCCAGGTTTTAATTAGTGGGTTCCTAAATGTTGTGGTAATAAATCCAGGGGACTTTTTCTGATATTCCTTTTCCTACGATTCCTAAATGAAGAGATGTGTGAAACCGGTGATAATAGTTATAAATCCATCTCTCGGTAATGGAATATCAGATTTTGGACCACGAATGATCCGGATTAAGATCCCCTGGATTGAGTACTAGCAGTACATCTGATAGGCCGTAAGGTTATGATCCCTTTTTTAACTTATGTTTCTTATGGGATTAAATTTGTAATTTCAAGTTTCCAGTCCGTTGAAATTCAACGGACCGGAAATAAATAATCTACTACCACATAGATTTATCTTTGTATTTGGTAATCTTTTTAGATTGACCACTCAAATCTAGAATAATCGGCATGCTACTACCTGTAATAGTGTCTCAATAACCCGTATTATTGTCTCAGAAATCCAAGCCTGGACGGGGGACAGGGTCTATTGCTGTCTGAAAGCGGAGGGACTTTTGCCAAAGGTCTTTTTAAACTGCCGGCTAAAATAGGCCGGATCCTTAAATCCGACAGAATAAGCTATTTCGGATACGTTGAGGGCAGTGGTACGTAATAATTGAATGGCACGATTCAATTTGATCGTATTAATATATAGACCGACCGGTTGACCGGTTAAAGCCTCTACCTTCCGGTATAATTGGGCCCGGCTGATCCCCATTTTCCGACAAATTTGGGCTATACCAAAATCAGAGTCATCCATGTTTTCGTAAATCAGATCATTTAGATTCCGTATCAAAGGGTCCTGAGCCTCTTTTACATTGGTTTCATCACCCGGAGAGGTTGTCGATTGGTAGAAATCCCTGATTCGCTGTTTTGATGCAAGCAGCGCCTCCAGTCTGATCACGAGTTCATCCGACTCGAAGGGTTTGCTCAAGTAGGCATCTGCTCCCTTTTTGAAGCTCTCCAGTCGGGATTCGAGGTCGGATTTGACGGTAAGCAAGAGGATGGGAATATGACAGGTGAGCATATCCGCTTTTATTTGTTCGCAAAAATCAAAGCCAGTCATTTTTGGCATCATGACATCACTGACAATGAGATCCGGTATGAC
>JAGQWZ010000121.1 GCA_020436835.1 Saprospiraceae bacterium
CAGATTTCCAGGATTGATTTTTTATTTTCCGGGCTCAATTCATCGCCTTTGTTTATGGAATCAATTATATCATCTGGAATCTGGGAAGTGATACGCAGGAGTTTTTTCTCAACCCCTTTGATTTTTTCCACTGGTACATCATCCAATAAATGCTGGTTTAGTGACAATAACTCTACTACCTGCTGAATCACGGACAATGGATTTGATTGTTCCTGTTTTAGGACTTCCACAATTCTTTGGCCATGGGTAAGTATGTCCCTCGTTTTTTCATCCAGCCGGGTTCCGAAACGGGCAAATGATTCCAGTTCTTTAAATTGAGCATATTCCAGTTTCAGTTTGCCAGAAGCCTCTTTGTAAACCGCAAGTTGGGCCTTGTCACCAACTCTCGATACGGATTTACCGATATCGATGGCCGGCAGTATTCCCAATTCAAATAGGCCTGGTGATAGATAAATCTGACCATCAGTGATTGAAATCAAATTGGTGGGTATATACGCAGAAAGGTTTTGTCCTTCCGTTTCTATGATCGGAAGTGCGGTCAGTGAACCGCCACCGAGTTCTTCTCTCAGGTGGGTTGATCGTTCTAAGAGGCGGGAATGTATATAAAAAATATCTCCCGGAAAGGCTTCGCGGCCCGGTGGTCGTCGCAGGATCAACGAGATCTCACGATATGCCCACGCATGTTTACTCAGATCGTCATAAACGATTAAGACATCTTTCCCCTGATGCATGAAATATTCAGCAATACTTGTTGCTGCATAGGGAGCAATGTAGTTCAGGCCAGCCGCATCATTGCCTTCCGAGACAACTATTACAGAGTAGGACAATGCACCAGTTTCCTCCATTTGCGCCACTGCTTTTGCCACCGAAGAAGCCCTTTGGCCGATGGCACAATAAATACAGATTACATCCTGATCCTTTTGATTTATGATGGTATCAATTGCAATCGTGGTTTTACCAGTTTGACGGTCTCCAAGAATTAGTTCACGCTGCCCCTTTCCAATGGGTATTAATGCATCAATGACTTTTATTCCGGTTTGCAAAGGTACGGTAACTGCTTCCCTGTCTATAATAGTTGGTGCCGGAGGTTCGATCGGTAAAAGTTTGTCAAAATGCAATTCACCTTTACCATCCAATGGCTTTCCCAGCGGATTGATGACCCGCCCTAATAATCCTTTACCTACAGCCACGTCCATTACCCGGCCGGTACGCTGCACTCTATCTCCAGCCTTCAAATGTGTATGGTCACCCAGTAAAATCACCCCTACTTCTTCCGGATCGAGATTATAAGCGATTCCTAACAAATCTCCAGGAAATCTGACCAGTTCTTCATAGCCCACCTCCGGGAGCCCGGATATTTTGGCAATACCGTTAAAAATCGTCGTGATAACCCCCGTCTCCGCCAGAGTGATGGCCACGGTGCAGTCTTGAAGTACCTGGTCCAGGTCGTTAAAGGCCTCATCAAGGGTTTTATCCAACCAACCGTTCACCTCTTCATTTTTCACTACATATCCAGTTTAAATCCCAACTCGCTCGGTAGTATTAAATACCTGTTCTTGTAATCCATCCAGATAATGCCGGGTGCTCCATTCCAACTGGTAACCGCTAATGACCATTTTGATGCCGATGAAACTAACATCCTTTTCTATGGCAAACTCCAATTCACTACTCTGGCCCAGACGGGTTGATAATACATTTGCTAATTCTCTTTTTTGGGTTGGCTTGAGGTCAAATGCCGTAGTAATTACTAGATTTTTTTCTTTTTCCATTTTATTTCGCAATTCCTGAATTTCTTTTTCAGGCAGCGCATTGATTTTTTGAATAAAAACCGTCAGCATTTGATCTTCGAGCTCTTCTCCTGCCAGATCTTCGAGCACTTTCGCAGCTATTTGCAGGGTATGCTCTTTCACTTTAATCTTTAACTTTCTTCCCAGTTCCTCCTTCTCATTCTCCAGAGAAGCCAGGAGCTGCTGACGTAAATCACTATACTCCTCTTTTGCTTTTTTAAGAAGTGCCTGTCGATGGTCACCCGCCTTTTTCTCAATTTCTGTCCATAACTCATCCTTTTTCGCTTCCAAGTCCTTCTGTTTATTTTCATATTCAGTCCTTTGACTTTCTGCTTCTGACTTTAAATCAGCTGCATCTTTCAGCTGCTTTTCAATCGTCTGCTCCCGGTGGTCAATTGCATTCAGGATCGGCTGGTATAAAAACCTTTTTAACAGGTATACCAGAATGAGAAAATTGATGAGTTGTGCAATAACAGTGAACCAGTCTATCATCAGTCAGAGTTTTATGAAACGACCTGATTCCAAAAAGGATTTGCAAAGATCAATATCATCGAGATAACAAAACAATAAATTGCGATGGACTCGATCATAGCCAATCCGACAAAGAGTGTCCTGGTGATGGTGGACGCGGCATCGGGTTGCTGAGCGATCGATGCCAGGGCGGATGTGACTGACTTTCCTTCAGATAGTGCAGGAGCAATACAGCCGATACTGGTGGTCAGTCCTGCTATTGTAATTGAAACAATGGCAATAATTGTTGTTGTGTCCATCACTTTAATTCTTTTAGTTTTTAAATCTATCCCGATTGCATTGCTGCAGCGATATAAACTGCAGTAATTATACTGAATATATATGCCTGTACCATTCCGGTCAATAATCCCAATAAACTCATAACAATTGGAAAAATAAATGGAGTAATTACCAAAAGTATGCTTACGATCATCGAACCACTCATCATATTTCCAAACAAACGGATGGCCATCGCCAAAGTACGTGAAACTTCTCCAATGACATTAAAGGGAAGCATTAAGGGTGTTGGTTCCAGATAGGTCTTCAGGTAACCGATAAAACCGCGATTCTCAATACCAAAAAGTGGAACAGCCAGGAAGACCGAAATGGCCAAAGCAGCTGTAGTAGAGAGAGATCCGGTAGGTGGTTCATAAAATGGTAATATGGTACAAAGACTGGCTACGGCAATAAATAAAAACATAGTGCCAATAAAGCCTAAGTGCTTTTTAGGCTTCTCCAAACCAATGTCCTTAATTTGATCCAGTATTCCCAGCACGACAATTTCAAGAATATTCTGCCATCCAGATCTCTCTTTTGTCTTTCTCAGCCGCCTGGTGATGAGAAAAGAACCCACGATGAGAATACACATCACCAGCCAGGTCCAAACAATGGTCGCATTTAGTTTCACAAAACCATGTTGCCAGATAATTACCTCATCACTACTCAGTCTCATTTTTCAATAAATTGTGAATACCGGATATCCGGAACTCTTTCGTTAATTTCATCATCATTGGGCGGGAGGCAACAAAACCAATCAGGCAAATAACCATTTTCTTCCAATCACTGCCAGCAATCAGATATAAGACCGATAAGGTAATAGTGGTTCTTATAAAAGCACTCCCAATAAACCACAGAACAGGATGTTTCGCACTCAGTCCCCTTATTGTAGTGAAATAAAGCCCCCCATAGAAAAACACACCTAATAAGATGCCGGCTATAGCGATAAAAATATAGGTCATTCCATTTTCAATCATCTTCCATATCTTTTGTCATATTCTCATTCTCTCTACTAACCCAATACCATGCATTGACACATCCCAATAAGATCCCGATTACTAAAAAACTAATTGTCCATGAATGCTCACCTTCCCAATATTTATCCAAATAAACTCCAAGGGCAATCCCTAACAATGTGGGGATGGCCACAGCCCAACCCACTATCCCAAATAATCCAATATTTGTCCATATATTTATTTTGCCTCTTTTCCTGGCACGAATCTTCATTTTTGCCTTATGCTCAACCTGATGACTTAAATCAGATATGTTTTCCGGTCCAGTCTCTAGACTCATTTCTCTTCAGTAAGCTCACTAAATCTGCGAATAAAATCCATTTCCAGTTTTGCCAGATTCAATTTCAGGTCTACTTCTTCATTGCTCTTTTTCAGGAATTCTCTTTCCACAATCTTATGTAAATCTTTCAATTCTGTGCCGGTTACCGCCTGGTGCACTGCCAGCCAAACCCGATCACCGGTTTTCAGAATTACTCCTTGATCGACCGCCAAAAAAAGTTCACTATTTTCAGTGGTCTGATAGCTGACTATGCCTGGCACAACGGCGGAAACAAAATCTAACCGGTTTGGTAAAATTCCAAAAGATCCATAGGGTGATTCCGCCACAATTTTCATCACACTTTTGTCCTCCAATAATAATTTGTAGGGCAAGACAACTCGCAAATTCATCACCTCATTCAACATGATATTTAATCTTAGTTTTCCAGCTCATCGATACTGCCGATCATATAAAATCTTTGTTCGGGAAAATCTATATACTTGTCATTCAAGATCTGCTCACAACCAAGGAGAGCATCTTTCGTAGGTACAATTTTACCTTTGATTCCGCTAAATTGTTCTGTGGTATAAAATGGCTGAGTGAGGAAGCGCTCCAATTGTCTCGCTCTTTTAACCAGCTTTTTATCTTCCGGGGTCAATTGCTCGAGGCCCAACATAGCAATGATATCCTTTAATTCTTCATATTGAGCGAACGTCCGGCGGATTTCCTGCGCGATATGATAATGGTAATCGCCCACGATGGCTGGTGTCACCATTTTTGAATTTGAAAGCAAAGGATCAATTGCCGGATAAAATCCCTCAATCGCCCGTTTTCGTGATAAAACAATGGTAGCAGAGAGGTGCGAGAATGTATGTACTGCAGCCGGATCCGTCAGATCATCCGCTGGAACATAAACCGCCTGAATTGAAGTAATAGCCCCGGTATCTGAAGTGGAGATACGCTCTTCCAGTTCCGCCAATTCAGATGCCAGGTTTGGCTGATAACCAAGACGGGAAGGCATCAATCCGAGCATACCGGATACCTCCATTCCCGCCTGAATAAATCTGAAGATATTGTCCACCAGAAGCAAAACATCGCGATGCTCCTGATCCCGGAAATATTCAGCCATAGTCAGGGCGGTAAAGCCTACTCGAAAACGGCTCCCGGGAGGTTCATTCATCTGCGAAAACACCATCGCCATGTGGGGCAAAACACCCGCTTCTTTCATGCCGGTATATAATTCTTCCCCTTCCCGGCATCTTTCTCCTATACCACAAAACAAACTGACTCCTTTGTGTTTTCCCACGACATTGTGAATCATTTCGGTTAGAAGCACTGTCTTGCCTACTCCGGCACCACCAAAAAGACCGGCTTTTCCACCGCGCTCCAATGGTGTGAGCACATCAATTATTTTAATCCCGGTTTCAAAAACTTCTGAGTTAGCAATCCTCCGGCTGATTGGAAGTGGAGCTTGATGTACAGATTTGAAATCAACATCTTCCAAAGGCGGTAAATGATCAATAGTGTCGCCAAAAACATTAAACATACGGGATAGCACCTTATTACCAATGGGTACTTTCATAGGTGCCCGGCTATTATGCACTTTGGCTCCGCGAAATAAGCCTTCAACCGGATTCAGGGCGATGCCCCTGACCGTATGCTCATCCAGATGTGATTGAACTTCAACTGTAATTTCCTGATTTTTGCCGGCCCGCAATACAGTATAGATTGCCGGTAAATCCGAATCAAAGTGAACATCAATTACACTCCCTCTGATACTCTTCACGACACCCGAAGTCGATATGTCTGATACTGTATTCAAAGTTCCAAATTCTCTGTAGAAATGACCATTTTCCCCATATGAGTCACCAATACGTAAAAAATATGGCAAACCCAATTCATATTTATCCTGCCACCCAGGCAAAGTGATTTCAGGATATATTAAAAGGTCTCTGATGATTTAGCAACGGGTAAAATCATAGAGGAGCATGATATCCGTTACCGAAATGACCTTTCTTTTTCCATAAATTTTGACCATCCTGCCAGAAGTCTGTAGATGCTTCTAAAACCTGCACTCCAAAAGGAAAGGATATATCCAAATGACAGAAAATGGAAAATCGATTAAAATATATTCTTCAGTTCGGAGAAATTGACCTGGGTAAAATATCAGAGGTTGGGGGTAAAAATGCCTCATTGGGAGAATTAGTCAATGGATTAAAGTCTGCCGGAGTAAATGTACCTGATGGCTTTGCGCTCAGTGCCGAAGCCTACCGGATCTTCATTGCCACCAATAAGATGGAGGAAAAAATTAGTGGTCTACTAAATAAATTAAATACGGAAAAATTGGCAGATCTGGAGAAAGCCGGTAAGCATATCCGTGATCATCTTAGAGCAGCAAAACTACCGCAGGAGGTCCGAAACGAGATTGAAAAGGCCTATTTGCGCCTGCAGAACAAATACGGTACGGAAATAAAGCTGGCTGTCCGTAGCAGTGCGACCGCTGAAGACCTGCCATCAGCCAGCTTTGCCGGACAGCAGGAAACTTATCTGAACATTTCCGGAACTGAAGATCTCCTAGAAGCAATTCATAATTGTTATATCTCTCTTTTCACAGACCGGGCTATCAAATACCGGGAAGATCATGGATTCGATCATTTGAAGGTCGCTCTTTCGGTAGGCATACAGTTGATGGTCAGATCAGATAGTGCAAGTTCAGGAGTAATCTTTACTATTGACCCGGATAGTGGTTTTAGAAATGTCATATTGGTTAGTAGTATCTGGGGGTTAGGAGAAAACATTGTACAAGGCACAGTCAATCCTGACGAATTCTACGTCTTTAAACCCACACTCCATACTTCTCATAGTGCCATTATTTCTCACAAATTGGGCAGTAAGTTGAAAACAATGATTTTCAGGGAGGATGGATCGGGAACGACTAATATAGCTACCCCTTTATCCAAACAAATCAAATTCAGTCTGAGTGATGAAGAAATCATTCAATTGGCACTCTGGTCTGAAAAAATTGAAGCGCACTATAAGAAACCCATGGATATTGAATGGGCTAAAGATGGAGTCACGGGGACACTTTTTATCGTGCAGGCACGACCCGAAACGGTGTTTAGCACGAAGCGGAAAACAAAATTTTATCAAAAATATGAGCTGAAAGAAACAGGTAAGATACTTTGTTCCGGTACCGGACTTGGTAATAGAATTGCAGCCGGGACAGCCCGTTTGTTGTCGACTCCTGACGATATGGAAAGATTAAATCACGGTGAAATTCTCGTCACTCAAAAGACGAATCCGGACTGGGATCCGATTCTTAAAAAAGCTGCCGCCATCGTGACCGACCAGGGTGGGCGGACCAGCCATGCGGCGATCGTGGCCAGAGAACTGGGAGCTGTGGCTGTTGTCGGAACTAATGATGCAACCAGAAAAATCAGGGATGGTGAACTGGTAACCGTATCTACCGTTGGTGGAGAAAAGGGAGCGGTGTATGCAGGAAAGTCCAAATGGACGGTTACGGATATCGACATTTCCAAAATTAAACTGCCAGAGACTAAAGTCATGTTCATTTTGGGAGATCCCGACCAGGCCTTTGCCCTGACTGCCATACCGAATAACGGAGTCGGCTTAATGCGACTCGAATTCATTATCAATAATGCCATTCAGATACATCCTATGGCATTGAGAAAATACAGCACCCTGAAAAATAAATCCGCCCTTCAGACCATTGACAGACTAACCCACAACTATCCCGACAAGGAGGAATACTTCATTGCTAAATTATCCGAATCCGTGGCCATGATAGCTGCGGCATTCTATCCCAAAGATGTTATTGTGCGAATGAGCGATTTTAAATCGAATGAATACGCAAATCTGATCGGTGGAGAAGAATTTGAGCCGAAAGAAAGTAATCCTATGCTAGGATTTCGGGGCGCTTCCCGCTACTACCATCCACTCTACCGGGAAGGTTTCGAAATGGAATGTCAGGCCATTCGAAGAGTGAGAGATGAAATGGGTTTCACCAATATCAAAGTAATGATTCCTTTCTGCCGCACCATAGATGAGGCTAAAAAAGTACTGGATATTATGGCAGACGAGGGATTAGCCAGAGGTCATAACAACCTGGAAATCTATATGATGTGCGAAATACCATCCAATGTAGTGCTGGCCGATCATTTTTCTGATTACTTTGATGGATTTTCGATTGGATCAAACGACCTAACCCAACTCACCTTAGGTGTCGACCGTGACTCTCAACTCCTTGCCGGTCTTTTTAGTGCACAAGATCCAGCTGTAATGCAAATGATCAGGCAAGTGATTAAATCAGCCCATAGAACTAAAACGAAAATCGGGCTTTGCGGGCAGGAACCTAGCGATGATCCAAATTTTGCCCGGTTCCTGGTTCAGGAAGGGATCGATAGTATATCTTTTAATCCGGATGCAATCCTTGAAGGCATAGAAAACATTGAGAAAGCCGAAAAAAGCAGAATAGAGGAGATCACCCATTCATGAAGCCAGGCTGGTCTTCCGGGTCCCTACTGAACACAGTCAAAAAA
>JAGQWZ010000122.1 GCA_020436835.1 Saprospiraceae bacterium
ACTGCCTCTCTGGTTAGGTCCATTCAGATCTGGAGAGAAAGAAGTCCTTGAGTTTTTGGTCATGGATTCGCTTAATCGGGATTGCGTACTTGAAACCACCGTCGATGGATCACCCTGTCAACATTCCTGCTCCATTGGCGCATTGCAGACGGAAATAGTACAATGCGACTCGGGTCTATTTAGTATCTCGATAGATTTCGAGTACTCCGGTGCAGTATCCGATTCTTTTAAACTGAAGGGCAATGGTCAATTCTATGGCCTCTATGCCTATTCAGATTTGCCTGTGCAACTGGAAGCGCTGAAGGCAGATGGGACAACCAAATATGAATTTGTTGTTGTGGATCAACAAGCTGCCTGTCGTAACTATGTGGATTTGGGTACGGTTGACTGCTTCTGCCTCTGGTCTGACCTGGCGTTTTATGCCGGAGACTGCACCAGCGATTCAACCTATGCCATGAAGGTCAATTTCACTCCCGGTAATGTCGATTCATTTAATCTGGTGACCGGGGGTAGGCACCTGGGCACGTTCGGTGTAGAGGAATTGCCTCTTACCATCGAGAATTTTCCTGCATCCGGAGGAACCTTTGATGAATTATGGATTTGCGCATCGTTGACCAATTGTTGTGAACGGTTCGATATAGAATCTCCAATCTGTGCCCGTAAACCTTGTTCGATATCGGAAGTGCAGGTGACCCCGCTGGAATGTGCGGAAGGACAACACAGATTCCTGCTAGATTTTGCCCATGAAGGAAATGCAAGCGATCATTTTTTAGTGAAAAAGAATAATGAATGGGTCGGTCGCTATAAGTACGCTGAATTGCCGGTGAAAATTGGCCCTTTCTGGGGAATGGATTCGAGTACTTATATACTCAAAATAATTGATGCAATTAACGAGGACTGTGTTAGCGAAATTGAAGTCATTGATCCTGGCTGCCATGACTGCCATGTCGGTGACATCAAGGTGGAAGTTGGAGAATGTACGTCCGACAGCACTTACCGGATTATCTTGAATCCGGAAATACAGGGTGCATTTGATTTTTATGTGAATGGCCACTTCTGCGGTACGTTTGACAGTGGTGCACTTCCTTTGACTATTGATGATTTTCCTGCCAGTGGAGAAGCGTACGATTACATCAAGATTTGTGGCCTGGATAGCAGCTATTGCTGTAAGGAGAAAAAAATAGAGTCCCCGGTCTGCGCCCGATCAAGTTGTCCCTTTGAAGATGTACGCTTTGAATTGACAGAATGTGATTCCAACAATATATTTTATGCGACGATCTTTCTGGACACATTCGGGCTGCCCGAGGGCACATTTATTGTACAGCGTGAAAATGCGTTGCTCGAATTTTCCTATGCAAGCCTGCCGGTCAGAATCGGGCCGTTGCAGGGAGGTGAAACTTTTTATAAATACAAGATCTATGATGCAATCAATACCCAGTGTCGGGCGGATCTGACGATAGGCCGGGTGATTTGTCCCTCCCAATGCGACCTTGAAGTCGGCAGGATCGATATTGCCGAATGCAATGAAGAAGAGGTTATTTTGTTGATTGATTCGGTTCAGGGTAGCTACCCTGGTTTCGACGTCACTTTTGGAGACCAGTATTTGGGATTTCACAAAAAAGAGCAATTGCCACTTCGGCTAAAGGCAAAACTGTCGGAACAGGGAGATGAAGTATCAGTAAAAATCTGTGTCAGTGACAACATCACCTGCTGTGTGGAAAAGTCTTTGAGTCTATCCAACTGTGGCAGTGAGGTAAGTTGTGGTATTGGAGCACTGCAGTTCGACACCGTCGAGTGCCGTAATGATTCATTTTATGTGAATTTGAATTTTATTGACAACAATGTAGATTCCGGAAGTTACCTTTTAAAAATCAATGGTGAACGGTGGGATGAGTTTTCTTCCGCAGATCTGCCTTTACATGTTGGACCTCTTGCTGCAGGAGCAGACCGTAAATATTCCATTTTGGTGCAGTCCGGACTGAATGAAGGATGTGTGGCAGAGCTGGAATTTGGGGGAGTCGAATGTCCTGCCAGCTCTCTGGAAGCCGGGCTCCGACTTTTGGTGGTCCAATCGAATAACTTCACTAATTATATTAAAGTACCTGATTTTATATCCGACCGTAGTATCTTTCAACTATTCGATCTTGGTGGCCGGTTGATGTACGAAATGGAATTTTCTGCCGATACCAGACGGGCGTTGGTTCAGGTACCGGTCAATGTTGCAGGGATGTATCTGGTGAAGATTAAAGCCAAAGACGGTCAACAGCATTTGTCCAAAATCATCGTCCCATAAACTCAAATAAAAATCAAGCAGTAGGTCTTAGAAAACCATTTTTTTACAGTTAACTTTCCCAAGCCTTGCAGAAATTTCTGCGAGGCTTTTTTGTGCATGGTTACGACAAAGATTGGTTCCTTTCGCTAGATAGTTTATGCCAGGTTTCTGAACCCAGGCGATTTTTTGAAGGAAACAGGCTCCTTTTTGTCCGGTCTGGCCACTCCCGATTCCAGTGTCTCAATCAACCTTGATGATTTTCTGATAGCCGCTTTCGTTCTCAGAACGAATTCTAAGGAAGTAGGGTCCTGCCGGCCAACTCCCGCAATCAATGGTCATTCCATTAGATCCTGCTTTGATGTTGTGTCTGGAGAGCACCTTACCAGCAAGGTCAACAATCGACAGTTGGATGGATCCACTTAACGAAGTAAGATCAAGATAAAATTGATCGAAGACCGGATTGGGATAAACCTGTACCGCCAGATTAGTCGGCTCCTTGATACCTGTCACCATGTCTGCCGACCTCCCAAGGTTTAATATTCCTCCACTCACCGTTTTGTCTTTAAGAGTTGATGCTTCTGTGACTCCGTCCAGGAGATACCGCTTGAGATTAAGTATAGCTTCGGTGGGACTTAAACGGGCATCATCACAGAAGGTAGCTTCATTCAGGCTGTATAGCAAACCTATGGCGCCGGTCACCAGGGGAGCGCTAAACGAGGTTCCACTGTCTTTACGGTAGCTATTATTTGGTCCGGCTACCTGTATTTGTTCGCCGGGTGCGCCCAGGTCCACATTTTCCTTACCCCACGCCGCCACCGCTAATTCGTCGTTCTGATCGGTGTTGGTAACAATGATCAGATAGTCACTGGAGCAGTCGCTGGGAATGTCACCAAACAGGTCGGTATTCGACTGATCATTTTCGGTCGAACCCACACTTAAAATTCCTACTTCTCCCAAATCATTAAACATATCGCACATGAGTTGAAAGTCTTCTTCAAATAATCCCTCTTGTCCCCATGAGTTATTCACGGCCACGATATATGCCCCTTCGGCGCCATTGGTCTCATTGTACTTTTGACGCAAAGCACGAATATATTCAAAGGCTTCTACGGCCAGGGCCTGCGATTTCTCTTCCGAACTGATGATCAGGAGTTTGACCTGCCAGTTCACTCCGGCAATACCAATACCATTGTTACTGTTGGCAGTAATGACGCTGCTGACGGATGTACCATGATATTCGGGGTCTACGCCATGTTTGTCATCACCGGTATCCAGGTTCAGACCGGCATAATCATCTTTATAGCCATTTTGATCGTCGTCAAAGTTGTTGTTGGGAATTTCTCCTTTATTGTACCAGATCACATTTTGTAAATCTTCATGTTCCTGGTCAAAGCCGTAGTCAAAGACCGCAATGACAATGGTGTCACCACATGGGGAGCGCCCTCCGGTGGTCCGGTCCCAAAGATTTTGCACTCCGATTCGGTCGAGGTTCCATTGTTCCGGGAAAAATGGGTCATTAGGTGTCGCGGTTCCACCTCGCCGATTCAATTTATAGTTGTATTGTACCAACTCTACCGTTGGCTCCTGCTCCAGTTGGGATTTTGCGGTTTCAACGTCTTGCTTCTCTTCAAAGTCCAGTTTGAAGATGGATTTTCGGGATGAGATCATCCGGATATTCGAACGGTTAGCATAGCTTCTTTTATGCCGGTTGATGACCGTATCATAATTCGAGCCTTCCTTGAATTTCACCAATAAACTATTGGGTTTATCGGGAGAAATTTGTGCATTGAGCATCAACGATGTCAGGCATAAAATCAGGCAGGAGGAGAATTGTCTTAGCCACATATGCTATGATATTATGATGTATAAAGGTACACATATCAACAAACATTCAATCTACTTCCGGTTTACCACCGTCAATTGATTGATACCGTTGTACGCCAGCCGGGTGATATGGGAGATCTTGTATTTTTCCAGGTCTTCAACTAGGGCCCACTGATTATCTCCTCCCTGGTCCAGTACATAAATCTTGCTTCCCTGTCCCATTAGGATCGCATCGTTAGCAAGGACCACAAAATCTTCCGCTTCGGGCAGGGTTTTCTTTATGATCTCACTGGTAAAATTTTCAGGCACCAGCTTTTTTAAAAACCAATAATCTTCGGAAAACTTATGGACGTAGACGAGTTGGCCATTACTCATTACCTGCAGACAGCGGCCAATGTCATTGGCAATAAATTTCTTATCACCGCTTTTCTTGTTGACTACCCACAGTTTGTTAGGGGTACCGACTTCAAAAATCGCGACCCAATCATCAGCTAGTTCCCGGAAGTATCCAACACCTTCCAGATTCCTGATCAGGGGCTTCCCGCCATCAGAACGGTCGAGAGGATATTGCCAGAGAATCTGTTTTTCATCATTTTCGAGATCCACTACTACACAATTGAAGGCCTGGCGATCATCCTGCGATGGAGTGGGGGAGTATTCCCGGTCTCTCGTCTGGGTGATCCGGGTCAGGTCACGGGTACGCAGATCCATCCTGAATATATCTGTGTTGACGAGATCGTCTGCCGGTGCAACGGATACCAGTAGCGTATAGCTGTCCACAAAAGCAGGTTGATTATTATAACCATTGGGGTTGAAGTCAGTGAGCAACCTAGGATGGTGCAGTTCGTACTTTCCAGCCACTTCCAACAAGTCAAAGAGGAAGATGTCGCTCTGCTGACCCAGAATAAAGGAAGGCAGAAACGATAAAAATAACAGACAACACAGGGCTTGAGGACGCATGACTATGGCTTTTTAGCTCCGGTAAATAGCCGGTTCCAGCGGATTCCGTTCTTGATATCCCCATATTTCGTGGAGAACCAGATGAACAAAGGTTTACCCACAATATGATCTTCGGGCACAAAACCCCACACCCGTGAATCTTCGGAATTATGTCGATTGTCACCCATCATCCAGTAGTAATCCATTTCGAAGGTGTAGCTATCGACAGGCTTTCCATTTATATATACCTGATCACCTTCG
>JAGQWZ010000123.1 GCA_020436835.1 Saprospiraceae bacterium
CAATGAGTAATAAGAATTACGGAAATAATTATAATCGATAAGTGATGAAAGTTCTATTACTGGTACCCAAAAGATATGGATTTCACCAGTCTTTCCGGGAAACCTTTGAGGCGTTAGGTGGAGAGATCCATACCATTGACTATCAACACATCATGGTAGGCTGGAAGCAACGAATCAATACTCAGATGTTCCGTTTACCGGATAAATGGAGGCAAAAATGGGAAGGGTATTATTATCAGGATATCAATAAATTATATCGTGATGAATATGACCGGATACAACCGGACATTGTATTCATTTACAACCACGAATTATTGGTGCCGGAGACACTGGCCTATTTTAAAAGGAAATCAAAAATTGCTTTCTTTTTGGGAGACTGTCCCTATTATACTCCGGGAAACCGTCATTTTTTACCATTGCTTTATTTTGCGGATGCCGTTTATACGTACGACACATTTTGGATCGAGCAGATGACTAAAATGGGAATCCGGAATATGCATTATCTGTATCCAAATACCCCGACGGATTCATTTTACGAAAAGAAATTATCCGATGAAGTTTATCAGGAATTAAAATCTGAAGTCCTCTATGTAGGCATGGGGTATAAGACCAGCTGGGGGATGAAAAAAGCGAAATTCCTGAGCTGCTTTGCTGATTTCGACTTACAGATCCACAGCGATGATTCCATGGAACGGTGGTTCGAATATTATCCGGAGATAGAAAAATGTTACCGTCCTCGGACCGGACACATCACAGTGGAACGCCTGAACGATATGTATAATGCGACAAAAATTGCACCTGTCGATGCAAATCCGGGACTGTTGAATGCCTTGCACTGGCGTTGGGTGGAAGCATTGGGTGCCGGGGCGCTGCCTGTCCTGGAATGGCAACAAAATGTTGTGGAGATATTTGGTGATGCGGAAGTGCCGGCCGTCAAGGTGTTTGATGAAGCCCGCGAAATGACCGCTTATTACCTGAGTCACGAAAAAGAGCGCCGTGCTTTGGTCGTCTGGATGCAAAACCTGGTAAAGGAAAAACATTCCATAGCGAATAATGCAGCGTTACTTGCCGAGACCATGAAAATAGGATCCACTGTAAAAAACCAGAAAGTATTGGTAAACCGCTAGTCCCCGAATGAGCAACCATGAACATACACGGTCGGATCTGGTGAAAGTCCTGCGCTTTTTTGGCCTGGCCATCATGGCTATACTGGCCAATTATTATGCTCCGGTATGGGGTAAGGTTCTCTTTCACCTTGCGACTTTGGTCGTTTATTTTAAAAGTAAACCGGAAGAGGAGCCATTTTGGCTGGCGTATTTTTTCATTCTGGCCGACGGATTTTTCGGCTTTTTTGGATTGTACGAAGTTACGTTAAGCCTGCTACCTGGATTGCCGGAAGTGGAAGTATCGCAGCTGTACATTATCCTAAGCATTATTAAAGCCAGAAATACCGTCTCGACATACCGGCCATTCTACCAGACGCCTTTGATCGTTCTGTCCATTTACCTCATTTTCCTGATCATACAGGGCTATGTAGCTGGCGTGGATTTAGCCATGAATGTGCAGTTCAGGATCTTTAAGTGGATCGTCCCGCTGATGCTGCTCTATTCGATACCGCGTTTATTCCAAAAACAGGAGCAGTATACGGAATTGTTCGTTTACCTCTTTCCGGTAGCCCTGGTGGCGTTGGGAACACAGCTGTTTACCATATTGACCAG
>JAGQWZ010000124.1 GCA_020436835.1 Saprospiraceae bacterium
GATCGGTTAAGTTCGGTAAAAGTGGAGCCCGGGACCTACGCCGAATTCTTTATTACGCAAGGATTCAGAGATCGCTCTTTTATTCTTTTTGCGGGCGACTACCCAAACTTGGGTGCAGTGAACAATAATGTCGACGCCGTGAAGGTATTTGATCATGATCCGGACATTTTTCCGATCATCGAATTTTACGACGGAGCCAACTTCACCGGTCTCCAGCAGAATTTAGCCGCAACCGGGCAGGTTACAAACTTTGATTCCCCTTTTATGATAGAGGATATCTTTTCGTCGGTTAGGGTCCCCAATGGAGTTACGGTGACCTTATTTAGAGATAGAAACCAAGGGGGACCTTCGCTTACGTTAGATCCTGGTGATTACCACGACCTGAGAATTTTTGGTTTTAATAATGTAGTCTCTAGCGTCCAAATTGTGCAGGATCAGCTGGAAGTGACGAATATTGAATATGTCAGCCAGGTGTCGAGAGACGGAGAACCCATTCTGATAGAAAGCACGGCACAAAATGGTTCGAATCTGCCGCAACAGGCCAATCTGACCTTAGAAACAGCCTACGAGGAGGCCTTCACCAGGTCATTTAGCAATTCTACCCTCTTTGGTCTTTCAATAAGCAGGACGGCCAGTGTCGGGGTACAGGCAGGCCCTTTGAGCGCCAGCTTGTCGCAAACGATTACCGCTACTTTTGAGAATACCTTCACCTTTGGCCGGGAAGAGACCAGGAGCAAGACCGTGATCGTTTCCAAAGGGCTCAATGTCAACATTCCACCGGAGAACATTGCAAAGGCCGTCATGACGCTTACACCGCGAAGGGCCACGATAGAGGCTATTTACACCCTGAAATTGAAAGGAACTGACCGTACGACCGAGCAAAAGGTGACTATTGAAAGTAAAAGCGCTTCCGTGGGAACGGTGGTAATTGAAAAATTCACTCCTGTCGAAGCCTAAGAGATAAATTTCCGGAAACCCTTCGAGATGGAGGGTTTCCGCCTTTTCTGAAAAGCAAATGATCCTTTTTGCTCGGGTTGAATAATTATATGATGGAATAAATTATTTTCTTAATATAGTGTATATACAGTTTTTTTTCAATCATTTCAACGGAACCTCAAAGCTGTTCTTCTACCATTTTAATGATATTGTTATCTTCTTCAATTATCCAGTGGTCAAGCTCAACTAAACTTCTAATCTTCTCCTGATGTTCACTTGGAAATAAATCTATGCCAAAATCTGAAAAGGCTTTGGTTACTCCATGTCCTTGCCAAAGACTCTTGTGATCCGTGGCTTTTATGCTTTTTGATTCTGCCGATGGGAAAAGAAGCCTAATATCACAAATTTTCTTTCTTACCAGAGGGTAAATAATAAATAGTCCATCATAATCCCAATCACAAGAATAAAACACAGGTAATCCTCTTATAGCCCTTTCAATATCACGATAAGAGAAATATCGTGGAATCTCTTTATCCTCAACCTTTCTGTGTAGGACAAAGATGATCATGCCTTGCTCTTTGGTAAGGATTAGATTCTTATAAAGCTCATTGACATTCTTTAAAAGTTGGCTCACAAATTTTAATCTTTTGGCTTTTCCTAGATGGAGCCCCAATGTTACGCTAGACGATCGGCCGGAGCCCAGCGGAGGCTGAACGTCTAGCGGATGCTGCCTATCGTTTGTTCATTTTTAATCGTCATAATGATATCGGCATTGTATAATAATGCATCTTTGATCTTCTCCTTTTTTCCCAGTTACCTTATAAACCAGACGATGCTCTTGAGTAATTCGTCTTGACCATAATCCCTTTAAGGCAAATTTCAACGGTTCTGGTTTGCCCAAACCTTTAAAGGGTGTTTGCCGTATAGATTTGATGAGTTCCTTTATCTTTTTTACTATCTCTTCGTCCGTCTCTATCCAATAACTGAAATCCTCCCATCCGTTTTTCGTAAATTCTATATTCATTATCGCTCCTTTCAATCTTCTAATTCATAACTATAACTCATCGTATCTCCTGCTTTTAGCTGATCAATCGACTCTTGCAGCCGTTTCCTATTTGCATCCGTTGATAACAAGTATTCTGTTTCCTTTAGCGAATTGTACTCTTTGATAGACATGATCACTATAGCATCGACATCATTGTTATTTCTGGGTATGATAATGACCTCTAGCGACTTGCTTACCATATCAAAGTAAGTCTTCATTTTAGCCCTCAGGGAGGATATCGTTACTGCTTTCATAAGAATTCTATCGTACGTTATATTGTACAAAAATAAGTACAAATATAATTTCAGTCAAGTACTTAGCCTGCTTACTTAGAAGTCTTGCTCCACATTTAACTGCTTTTCGATAGTTTGCAGGTGGTATTTTCAATGGTAGGCAACATCCGTGTAACCCGCTATATAGTGGGTTATTCCCCATTATAAACTGCTATGATATCATATTTTTCAGTTTTCAAATTCTAAAAAGACATGCGGAAAACAAAATTCCTCTATGACTTGCTAATTAGATTAGATTTTTTGTTGGCAGTTCTCTTTCTATTGAGTAAAATAGGCATCATTCTGAACTTTTCCTACTCCTTTTTTTCCATAGCCCGATAGAATGTATTCGACTGATTTCTCAAACTACTCAATAGCAAGCGAAGAGCAATTCACCATATATCACACAAGGTCATCTGTCTCCTGCCCGCCTTTCACCACCACCCTCAAGATCAGGATAGGGTGTATCGTAGCCTTTCACCGAATGCCATATGATCCGGTTGAAGAGATCCTCATCCGACTGATCGACTTCATCGAGCGGCATTTCCATCGATTTCTGAGCATAATAAAGCTGTTTACCCTTCAGCATGCCCAGCTGTGCATTCATTTCATCAAGCGGTATGCGGTTCGGTAATACGGTATAGGGAGTTGAATCGATCTCACCGATAAAACAGTCTTCCATCGAATTGGCTGCCATGTCAAATTGTGTCATGGGCGGCAAGCCCAGGATGAGTTCGATCGTCCGCAAGATGCTGTTTTGATTGTAATGTGCACTGATCACCTCGCCCCGCTTAGTATATGGACTAATGCACAATGCCACCGTTCGCCTTCCGTCCACGTGATCGAGTCCGGCCTGCGGATCGTCCTGAACGACGAAGATGACCGTTTCTTTCCAGAACCGGCTATTACTAACCGCTTCGACGATCTGCCCCAGAGCCAGGTCGTTGTCAGCTACTGCAGCCCGCGGCGTGGGAAAACCTTCCCTGGTGCCGACGGTATGGTCATTAGGCAGGAGCATGATGTTGAAATTAGGAAAATCTCCGGTCTGCTCAAATTCGTTCAACTCTTTGATAAACTCCCGCGCCCGATAGACGTCGGGCACCGATCCCGGGAAGCCAACGAAAGTAGGGGCGAGATAAGGTTCCAGGGTATGCAACTGGGGTTCCGCCCGAATGGAAACCTTATTCGTATTGTTGAGATAATCCTGATAGATATCCGTCCAGGTGGCATTTTGAGGCTCGATCCGTGCCTTGACAAATTCGCCGTAGTTGCGAAAGGTAAGGCCGGCCCTGAGTACATAATCCCAAATAAAACCGGAGGAAGCATAGGCCAGCGCATCGTCCCCGTCGTAGGGATAACTGCGTACAAATCCTCCGAAACTCTTTTCGATATAGTCTGTCACCACACCTTCATCTGTCCACTGATGGCCGTCTGCACTCAGAACGCCATTGCAGTATAAATTGTCCAGCAGGACATATCTTTCCGCCAGCGCATGATGGTTGGGCGTAACATCCCGACCAAATTGGCAGAGCGTGGAATCCCCATTGCCTTGCGGGATATCACCAAACACCTGATCGTACGTCCGGTTTTCGTTTATGATATAAAGGACATGTTTGAAAACCGA
>JAGQWZ010000125.1 GCA_020436835.1 Saprospiraceae bacterium
AAGCCATTTTTAAATTATGCGTAGCCCGTGGGTGGATATTAACGGAAATGATACCTTTTGAAACCAAGTTAGAAGATATTTTCCGTGAATTAACGATGAACTAAAAAAGCAATTAAGTTATGAGCGCTGTGTGGATAATCGCCAAACGCGAATTAAATTCTTTTTTCGATTCCCTGGTAGCCTATATTATGCTTATTGCATTCCTGGGTTTCAGCGGTTTTTTTACCTGGCTTTTCGGCAGTGATATATTCCTGGTAAAAGAAGCCAGTTTGCAGGTGTTTTTTGGTGTCGCTTTCTGGACCTTGTTTTTCTTTATTCCGGCCATTACGATGCGACAGCTGGCGGAAGAAAGGAAGACGGGTACGATTGAAATGCTTCTAACCAAATCGATAAATAACCGGCAATTAGTGGTGGGCAAATGGTTGGCTTGTTTTTTATTAGTCGTCATCGCCCTGGCTTTTACTCTGCCATATTATATTACCGTTGCTTCCATTGGAGATATTGACCATGGTGCAACGATCAGCGGTTACCTGGCCCTGTTATTAATGAGTGCAGTGTATATCAGTATTGGAATTTTTGCCAGCAGCATCACAAACAATCAGATTGTAGCTTTTCTCCTTGCCCTTTTGATCGGTATATTTTTTCATTTTTTATTTGGGATCCTGGCAGGAGGTACTTCCGGATGGATCAGCGAGATATTTAATACACTTAGTTTAAATAATCATTTTGAGTCTATCAGCAGGGGGGTCATTGACTCCAAAGATTTGATATATTTTATTTCTGTATCACTTTTCGGGATTTTCCTTTCCGAGTATATGATCGCAAAAAGAAAATAATATGAAGAATTCGGTATCTATACTTTTGGTAGCAGGTATTGTCTTATTGCTAAATGTTCTGTCCAGGCAATTATTTTTCCGATTGGATCTGACCGAAGGCAAGCAATATACATTAAGTAAAGCCACAAAAGACATTTTACGAAACCTTGAAGATCCAGTGACGATCAAGGCATATTTTTCGGAAGATCTTCCGGCAAATGTGGCGAAAACAAAACGGGATTTTCAGGAGATGTTGATTGAGTATTCCAATCTTTCCAAAGGTAATGTCGACTACGAATTTGTCAATCCAAATGATGATCCGGCAGTGGAACAAGAAGCCATGCAAAATGGTATTTCTCCGGTCATGATCAATGTGCGGGAGAAGGATCAGGTAAAGCAGCAAAAGGCCTATATGGGTTCGATCATTAAACTCGGAGATCAGCAGGATGTAATTCCTTTTGTTCAACCGGGTGGAGCAATGGAATATGCCCTGACCACGGGAATTAAGAAATTGTCGGTAGTGGACAAACCTTCCATCGGATTGATTCAGGGTCATGGGGAACCGGGATTTCAGGAATTGTCTCAGGCTTATCAGGCTTTAAGTATTCTCTACAATGTTGAAGTGATCGATCTGCCCTCCGTTGACCAAATTGACACCCGGTTTAAAACGATAGCAATGGTGGGGCCGACGGATACAATCCGGCAACCGGATCTGATCAAATTGGATCAATTTCTTGACCGTGGCGGCTATCTCTTTCTGGCATTTGACCGGGTGAATGGTGACTTGCAGACAGCCGCTGGCTCTGCTGTCGATATTGGTCTGGTCACCTGGCTTGCCAACAAAGGTATCGTGGTGGATGATAGTTTTATCACCGATGCCAGTTGCGGCAATGTCACGGTACAACAGAGGACGGGATTCCTCACTTTCAATAATCAGGTGAGTTTTCCGTATTTACCCCTGGTCAAACAATTTCCGGAACACCCGATCACAGAAGGACTGGAACAGGTTATTTTTCAGTTTGCCAGTCCGATTCGTTTTATGGGCGACAGTAGCCTTCGATTCACTCCGCTGGTCACTAGTTCGGAGAATTCGGGTTCGGTTAAAGTCCCTACTTATTTTGACATCCAGAAGCAATGGACGGATGCCGATTTTCCTCAACA
>JAGQWZ010000126.1 GCA_020436835.1 Saprospiraceae bacterium
GGTTTTTATCGATCCGGTGGGTACCGGGTACAGCAAGGTAGTAGGTAAAGGTAAGGTGGAGCAATTCTGGGGTCTCAAGGAAGACGCCCGGTCAATCGCTCAGTTTATAAGGATGTGGGTTACGAAATATAAGCGCTGGAATGCACCAAAATACCTTGCCGGTGAGAGTTTCGGTACCACCCGGGCTGCCGGAGTATCCTATGAGTTAATGAGCGGAGGGCAGGACATGGCGCTCAACGGGATCATCATGATCTCCCAGGCGCTGGATTATGCCGGGTCTACCTCGGAGCATGATAATATCACCAGTTATTTCACGTACCTGCCGGCAATGGCAGCTACCGCCTGGTATCATAAGAAGGCCGGGCAAGATAAATCTCTGACTGAATTTACCGGGGAAGCCCGGCAGTTTGCTTACCACGACTATGCGCCGGCACTTTATAAAGGAAATTGGATCGAACCGGAATTCAAAAAGGAAATTATTGAAAGACTCCATTATTTCACCAGTCTGGATACTGCCTATATCCGCCGGTCAAATTTAAGGATCCTGGTTCCCCGTTTTCAGAAAGAATTGCTTCGATCCGAAGGACTCACCATTGGGCGACTTGATGGCCGCTATAAATCTAAGGAAGCAGATCTGGTATCGGAAAGACCGACACTGGGTGATCCCGCCAGTTATTCGATTTCCAGTGCGTATACAGCTGCATTACAGCAGTATTTTGCCGATGATTTGAAAATCACGATGGATCGTCCCTACCTGACCGGTAATGCCGGTCTCTATCCTAAATGGAATTGGAAGCCAGTGCCTAAATCAAGCGGTTGGGAGCCTTCGTACGTCAACACTGCCCGGCAACTGGGTGATGCCATGCGGAAAAATACAGACCTGAAAGTAATCGTACTCAGTGGTTACTATGATCTGATCACTCCCTTTTTCGATGCGGAATATACCTTTACCCGAAATGGAATAATCACCGATCGGGTGGAATTTAAATACTATGAAGGTGGCCATATGATGTACACGCATAAGGATGACCTGCCTCGTGTTTGCATGGACATCAGGAATTTCTTAAAATAATCAAATGGAAATCGAACTGGTAAAAGGCGACATTACCAAAGAAAAGACAGACGCCATTGTAAATGCGGCCAACAACAGTTTACTGGGGGGAGGTGGCGTAGACGGAGCGATTCACCGTGCAGGGGGACCACTTATCCTGGAAGAGTGTAAGGCAATCAGATCAAGGCAGGGAGGTTGTCCCACTGGTGAAGCGGTTTATACTTCGGGGGGGAATCTGTTAGCCAAATTTGTTATTCATACGGTAGGACCCGTGTGGAAAGATGGTACCGGGCAGGAAAAAAAGCAATTGCAAAGTTGTTATTTGCAGTCGATGCAACTGGCGGAAAAATTAAAAATAAAATCGATAGCATTTCCGAACATAAGTACCGGAGTATATGGTTTTCCAAAAAAGGAAGCAGCTCAAATCGCTATCGAAACCATAAAGGATTACAAGGCTTCATCCATTGAGTTAGTCAGGTTCGTCTGCTTCGACGAAGAGAATTATCATCTCTATAAAGATTTGCTGTAAAGATAGAATCATGTCATCAAGCTCCTTCATCAATTACTCCGCATCTTATACCGATCTCTACCAGCTAACGATGGCACAAGTCTATTTTGAGCAGGGAAGAAAGGATACACCGGTGGTCTTCGACTATTTCTTCCGGAAACTGCCTTTCAAAGGTGGATATGTATTGACCGCCGGCCTGGGAGCACTGCTGGATATTCTGGAAGATTTTTATTTCACCACTGATGATCTGGCTTATCTTAAAGAGATCGGTTTTCAGCGTAATTTTCTGAATTTTTTAAAAGACTATAAATTCAAAGGGAATATCCGCGCTTTTCCTGAGGGTGATCTGGTCTTTGCCAATTGTCCGGTACTTACGGTGGAAGGAAATTTAATTGATGGTCAAATTACGGAGACGATCATTCTGAACGTACTCAATTTTCAATCCTTAGTTGCCACCAAGGCCAGCCGGATGCGGCAGGTGGCTAAAGACAAAATACTAATAGATTTCGGATTGCGCCGGGCTCAGGGACCGGCATCATATTATGCCAGCCGGGCAGCGGTTGTGGGTGGATTTAATGCGACCAGTCACGTAAAGGCAGCTCTTGATTTTGATATTGATCCTTCCGGGACAATGGCTCACTCATTTATTCAAAGTATGCCGGATGAACTATCTGCCTTCAGAGCCTATGCCGAAAGTCAAAAGGATAAATGTGTGCTTCTGGTCGACACATACGACACCTTGCATAGTGGGGTTCCCAATGCCATCAAAGTGGGTCAGGAACTGGCCGAAAAAGGACATCGTCTGTTAGGAATAAGACTGGATAGTGGTGACCTTTCTTATTTGGCAAAGGAGAGCCGGAAATTACTCGATCAAGCGGGTTTAAACTACGTTAAAATAGCTGCATCCAACCAACTGGATGAATTCGTCATCAAGAGCCTGGAAGAACAGCATGCCCCTATTGACATTTATGGAATCGGAACCAGCCTGGTGACCGGCCGGCCCGATGGAGCATTAGATGGTGTGTATAAAATGTCAGAAATAAATAATAATCCCACCATAAAGCTCTCGGAAAATATCGTAAAAATCACCTTACCCGGAAATAAATCAGTATACCGCCTTTTTGATAAAAATGGAGAATATGCCGGCAGTGATCTCGTGGCGCTCAGAGATGAAGATGTATTGAAACAAATGCATCACCCTTCTGACCCTTATAAATCAATGAGAATTGAAGAGCTGAAGAAGGAGCCGGTCCTGGGCGAGGTTATGATCGGGGGAAAGAAAGTGAAGGCAAATCCAACTATTTCCGAAATCAATGCATTTTCTCAAAAACAACTGAAAAAATTACCGGATGAATTTAAACGATTTGAGAATCCGCATATTTATAAAGTAGGGATCAGTCACGGATTACAAACACTTCGGAACCGCCTGATCCAAAAACACACACTATGAAAAAAGCCCTGATTATAATTGACCTGCAAAATGATTTCACCCGGGATGGAGGTTTGGAGGTGCCGGAAGGAAATGAAATCATTCCGGAGGTTAACCGGTTACAGGAGGAATTTGATATCATCATAGCCACCCAGGATTGGCATCCGCCAAACCACGGCAGCTTTGCCTCCAATCACCCCGGGAAAAAAGCTTTTGACGTTGACGAATTAAATGGTCTGGAGCAAGTGCTATGGCCAGACCATTGCATTCAGGGAAGCAGAGGAGCCGAATTTCATCCCGAATTAAAAACGGAAAAGATCCAGGCCATTATCCGAAAAGGTATGGATCCGGGTATTGACAGCTATAGCGGTTTTTTCGATAACGGACACAGGAAATCCACCGGACTTTCCGGATTCCTAAAAGGATTGGAAATCGAAAATTTATTCTTTTGCGGGCTGGCTGCCGATTATTGTGTTTATTACTCTATAAAGGATGCGCTCAGCGAAGGGTTTCACTGTACGCTCTTTCTCAATGGCACCCGGCCGATATCTTCCGATAATTTCGATAAAATAAAAGAAGAATTAAAAGAGAAAGGAGTGCAATTAATAAATTAGAGAAGGGGCACCATCAACAACTGTGACTGATCAATAATCATTTATTTGGGGATCAGCATCATTTTAATGGGTAATCCCTGACTTCACTCGCTGAATTAAATTGGAATATAATTTTATTCGCACTTTCTGTTGCCTTTCCGCGGTCTTGTCGACCTGTTTTGCTCATACCTTACAGGCAGATTCCAGTTTGTACACTAAAGCGATTAAACAACTTTCTTCCAAGGTGGAGCCTATCAAATTTTGTTGTTTTCATAAAGGCTTTGTCACTAATGTTCCAGCACAAATAATGCATTATTACGGTTGTTCAGTGCAGGGTAATTAACCGGGAAAATCCTATTTTTAAAGCATGAAGGCATTGCTGATCGTTTTCCTGTTTACTCTCAGCGCTATGTGGGGCATTGATTCATTAGCATTCCAGGATCAGGCGACCCCTGTTTTCAGCGCCGGGGAAGGGGAATACGCCTGCTTCCGGATACCGGCCGTCATCAAGACAACCAATGGGAACCTGCTTGCCTTTGCCGAAGGACGGAAAAACGGCTGTTCAGATACCGGAGACATCGACTTGGTGATGAAACGGTCAACAGATGACGGCAGGACCTGGAGTCAGCTACAAGTCATCTGGGAAGACGGTACCAATACCTGCGGGAATCCGGCACCGGTAGTTGAGAAAAGTTCCGGCGATATCATCCTGCTGTCTACCTGGAACCTCGGTTCCGACCGGGAGCCTCAGATCATCGAACAGCAAAGTACGGATACAAGGAGGGTATTCCTGCTTCGATCGGATGACGACGGACATACCTGGTCACAGCCCAAAGAGATCACCGCGCAGGTCAAAGACCCCACCTGGACCTGGTATGCGACTGGCCCCGGATCCGGAATTCAAATGGTAAATGGTCCTTTCGAAGGAAGGCTGGTGGTCGGCTGTGATCACATCGAAGCCGGCACTAAAAAGTATTACTCGCATGCGGTATATTCCGATGACGGGGGTCACCACTGGAACCTGGGTGGATCAAGCCCTCAGGATCAGGTCAATGAGTGTGAAGTAGCCGAACTGGCTGATGGCCGGCTGATCATGAATATGCGGAACTATGACCGGAATCAGAAATCACGGCAGGTGATGTTTAGTGATGATGGAGGAATTACCTGGACCGGACAAAAACATGATGAGGCATTGGTTGAACCTATCTGTCAGGCCAGTTTGCTCCGTCACGAGGACGAACTCGTTTTTTCCAATCCTGCTTCCCCCGATAAAAGGGAACGGATGACCCTAAAGGTCTCCGGTGACGATGGCCGCACCTGGGACAGGCAGCTGATATTGCACGAGGGCCCTGCGGCTTACTCTGATTTGGTCAGTCTCGCACCTGGCCGGATCGGTTGTCTCTTTGAAGCTGGAGAAGAATCTCCTTACGAAAGAATCGTTTTTTTACCGGTGGAGATGGATCGCTTCCGCTAGTTTTACCCGGATAAATCCTCTGATTTGTTGCGGTAGATCCCTTCATGCTACATTTTTTAAAGGGATTGCAACACCAGTGTCATAGCATGGATGCTAAGCTTCGCACCTTTGAGTAGTCAGTCAAGAAATGGTACTGACCCTCTTTCCAAAATGAAAAAGTATTTCTTGAAAACCTTTCTCATCCTCGGCTATTTGGCCAGTCTTTACACCTACACCCACTTGTCTGAACCGGCTACAAAGCAAAATGAAGCGAGGACGGGAAAAACAAAAGTAAGAGAGGAGGCACCCCAACCCAAAGACACAAATTTTGTAAATCTTAAAATGCGAAGCAATGAAACAAATTTTACCCTTCTTATTAATCATCCTAATTTTTAGTCCGGCCTACTCGCAATTAAATATGGAAGTCGTTGGGTCTGACTTGCGCGGTCCTATTGGCATTACCCTCGACGGCGGTAGCAATCTCTGGATCGCTGAATCCGGCACCGGAGCAAACGATGGAGCGGTTAGCGTCATCTGGTCTGATGGAACTCAGCAGAGAGTCATTGATAACCTGCCGTCACTATATGACACGTTGAGTGCAGAAACGGCAGGACCCACCCGGGTTCAGGTCTTTAATGAACAATATCTTGGCGTTCTGCTGGCCGGTGGACTACCTGAGGTTGGTAGTTCTATCGTGGTTTTTGAGATCGATAGTATCAGCCCGGGTGGTGCGGTACTCAGCCTGGAAAATGCCGCAAACATTATCCATCTGGAGGAAAGAGTGTTGCAATTAGGTTTTGCGGAAAGCAATGGGTTTTCTTTCGTACATGATGGCAGTGATCTCTACATAGCGGATGCTGCGGCCAATGCGATCATGCACCGGGATGGACTGACCGGCGTCATTAAACCGATTGCCAGTTTTCCTCCTTCTCCCAATCCACTCCCTTTTGGTCCTCCGGTATACGAGGCAGTACCGACCCGAATCCTACATAATCCGGATGGCGGATTTTTTGTTTCTCAACTCACCGGATTTCCCTTTCTTGATGGTGCTTCCAAAATATTCGGAGTAGATAGCGCCGGGCAGGTGAGTGTCATCGACAGTGGTTTGACTCTGGTTACAGATATGGCCATGGCACCGTCGGGAGATGGCTTGCTGGCACTGCAATTTGCTAACTTCAGAGGAGATAGTCTGCCTCCTTTCCTGATTGGAAGTGCACAGATAACCAAGGTGGGATTTGATGGAAGCAAGGACACAATTGCCACCGGTTTCGGCCCCAGTCCCGGCTTGGCTGTTGCCGGAGAAAATGATTTTTATGTCACCAACCTGCTCTTTGGCACGGTGACACACCTTACGGCGTCGACCACTGCGAATAAAGACTTTAATGACTTGAAAGTTCAGCCTCTGACAATCGCTCCCAACCCTGTCACAGAAAATTTCAGCGTATCCTGGCAACAGCCCGAAAGTGGTCAGGCAATACTGCGAATCAGCAGTTTCGAAGGGAAGACCCTGATGGTAAAAGACCTTGGACAGGCGCAGCGGGGAGACCACAATCTGGAATTAAACCGAAACAGCCTGAATTTATCGGGTATCTCCAATCAACCTCTGGTCATCATGATCACATCAGGAAAAAACATTTTTGCCAACAAGATAATCTTAGCGAAATAATCCCGTAGTACTCCAATTTTATATTCCGGAAAGGAAGGTCGACATGGCCTTCCTTTTTTTGTGCGTCGCGGGTAAAAGCCCCCTATTAATGGAACCGGCATATTCTAAAAAGAATTAATTATTATAGATTCATCGATATGACTTGCAGTGAGTAGGTGAATACATTGATTCTTTTTTTTCAGTCAATTTTTCTATCAAAGCATGAGCCCGGAAAATCGTGCATCATGCCACCAGCGGAGACGTCCGGATAGAAAAGCAAAATTCCTGAGAGGAAGAGATGTTCGTCTACTAATGAGAATTCATCTTGTTACCGAAAAACGTGCACGTCATGAAAAATCATTTATTTCTTTCTTTAGCACTTTTCCTCTTCATTATTCCTCTGAATTTTGCCCAGGTACCTGGTTGGGTGGCCGACCCGGCTCATGTTTCTTTCAAATATTTTGACGGAATGTACGAGCAGGAATGGTCCCATTGGGTACCCGGAGCGGTCGATTTCTGGTCCGACAACACTTATGTAAGCGGCTCCCAGTTAAATCCTGCGTTTCTTACTATCCATGATCCGGATCAGGTAATGGGACTGGACATAGAATCCCTTGTTTTTATGAAAAATATAGCCGGACCATTTGAGGAGTTGGTCCGCCTGGATTATGATGGATTACGCTTTGTCAATACCGGCTCCTGGCCGGCAGCGGATCTGTTTATTTCCGGTTCCGGTGGACAACTTGACCTCTTTAGTGGTGGATCCAATAATTATATAGTACGGCTGGGATCAACGGTTGCCAATTCCGGTCGGGGGAATCTGAGACTATATGGACCAGACGGGAGTTACCGGCAATACCATGCAGTGACCGGTGACAATATGGGGTATTCATATTGGTACGGAGAAAATGGCAATAAAAATGTGTATGCAGGAGCTTTCACCGGCAGCCTGGATCTGGGAGTCGTTCAAGTCTATGATGGAGCGGATGTAGCTCAAGCCGGAATGCGAATCAATGCTTTTGGCCAGGGGGAAGTATGGGGAGATCTGAAGACCTTTCGCAGCGATTATCCGGGTAGAGAAAATACGGAAATCGTCTATGCCAGTTTGGAAGGTCCCGAGGCAGGCGCCTACGAGCGGGGCACTTCCCACCTCGAAAATGGTGAAATGTTTGTTTCGCTTTCCAATCATTACAAAGTAATTGCCAATACGAATACAATGACCGTCATCCTCACCCCACACGAATGGGATACCTATGGACTGGCAGTGACTGAAAAAACCCCGGACGGCTTTAAAGTGAAAGAATTAAAGGGCGGAAAAGGCAGTTTTAAGTTCGATTGGGAAGTGAAATGCGTTAGGAACGGATTCGAAGATTTTCCGGTACTACGCGAGACGAACACAGAAAATATCTCTCGGATTCCATTGGAAGAAAAAGAGGAACCGTATCAAAAAAGAATCACGAAGCGACACGAATTTGTCCATAAATTACATAGTCCGCATGAAGGCTGTGTACTGAAAAAATAAAAGGTCGTTGCTGATACGGTTGGGCACTAAAAAAAGAAGTACCCGTAGTGTTCGGGAATGAAACCAATAAAATGGAGAGATTGGAAAAAATCGAAAAAATCTCGTTTCAGAAGGACGCGGATCATTCCTATGCATTGGATTATGCGCTGCGGGTGCTCAAGTAGTATTCCCAGGGGAAAAAATCAGCAGTCTAGGTCGATGGGGATTCCTATCGGCTTCAGGAGGGCTTGCATTTAAAATGATGAATAGCCAAAAAAAATAAAGGAGGTAATTAAGTTTTCGGACTCTGATATATCTTAGTTGGTTGATTAAGCACTATAATTCTGGTAATACGCTATTTTTGGCCTAAATTGATATCCTGCCTTTATGTTTATACGCTCCCGACAAATTTTGCCCTTTTCATTTATACTCCTCTTTTTATTTATTACAGGATGTAAGAAAGAAATCATTGAAGGCGAGGTACCGCAGGAAGGACCTTCCTTTGCAGTGGAGACCGGAGATAGTGAAGTCCCCTACGTGATCATTTCTACGCAAGGCGAAACAATCCGGAACGAACCGAAAGTACCGGCAATCTTAAGACTCTATTCCGGAAAAACGCTGACCAAGGAAATCAATATCGGCATTGAGTATCGCGGCTCCACCTCTTTTCGTCTTTCGGAAAAGAAATCCTTTGGGGTGGAGACCTGGGATGAAAACGGAGAAGATTTAAAAACCACATTTTTTGATTTTCCGGAGGAAGAGGACTGGATCATAAACGGACATATTATAAACACAAGCAACAACAGTGTTATTGACCGAACCTTGATGTATCATTATTTCGGTTACGAACTTTTCCGGGCTATGGGCAACTATGCGAGCAGGACCCGTTTTGTAGAGTTGCAAATCGATGACGAATATCAGGGAGTTTATGTATTTATGGAAAAATTAAAACGGGATGGTGACCGGATTGATATTAAAAAATTGGAACCGGAAGACACCGATTCCAGTTCGATCACCGGGGGGTATATTCTGAAAATTGACAAAACCGCAGGAAGCGACCTTAAGTTGGAGCAACCATTGGAATATTTTGAAGACAATTGGGATGACGATGCCAGATACCTTCCCGGTTTTAGTTTTCGTTCTGACTATGACATCAATGGCGAGCAAATCAACTTTGAAGCATACGGTGCGCCTTACCACGAAAAGCAATATCTCGAGACCTATTTTATTTATGAATATCCGGATGCAGATGATATCACAGACATGCAGAAGGAATATATTCAAAATTATATTTACCAGTTTGAAACAGCATTACTGCATGATGATTTTGACTCTGATCAGCGAACCTACACGGATTTTATCGATTTAAATAGTTTTGTTGATTTCTTTATCATCAATGAGATTTGCCGGAATGTAGATGGGTACCGGCTGAGTACCTATATGTACAAGGACCGGGGAAAGAAATTGAAGATGGGCCCAATTTGGGATCTCAATATAGGATATGATACGGGCGACCGGATTCCCTGGGATGACTGGGTGATTAATTATAATAATTATGTAAACCGGGATCCCTGGATGCTGCCCTTCTGGTGGCGAAGACTGATGGAAGATCCCCCGTTCAGAGATGCCCTGAAAGAACGATGGACAACATTTCGATCCGGTCCGCTCAGTACATTTAATCTTTTAAATATGGTGGATGAAACGGCCGGCTATTTGAGAGAAAATAATGCGGTAGAACGTAATTATGAGAAGTGGAAGATTACCCCGGAAGTAGATTATGATGCATCCATTGAAAGTCTGAAAGAATTTCTTGAATTTCGCGCCAGTTGGATGGATCAAACCATTAATTCTCTCTGAATAAACTCGCCACAAACCGTTCTTTTTCCGATTTTTTTTTGAACAATGTGGTCCTCCGGATATTTACCCGGAAAATAAAATTTTTTAATTCGGTATCAACGTCGTTAAGTGGTGTCTAAAATGTGTCGTTGGTAATCGGCGAATATAGATTCACCGCTCCCCTGGGTTATCAATGGCTGATCTCATAATATTTAAATTTCAATGGCCTGTTCGCTCCAGATCAATTGGTCTGTTTATTCCCTTTCCATTTCCGGCTGCTGGTGGCCATGGCCGAAGGAAAATCTTCCGGTACCGCCTGCGTCACCCTGCCGGTAGCCACCCACTCAGCCCCACGTTGGAATGTGGTGATAAATCCGACACATTCCATCGAATAATCCATGTGGCCCAGGGCAGTGTGAAAAATCCGGCCTTTTCCATAATTAATGGCAATCAACAGGGGTTCATGTCTGCCGGTTCCCGGTACATCCTGCGCCCACGGAGGACTGTTTTTCTCCACATCAGAATAGCCGGTCGCCAGCACGGTGAGATTTTCTGCCGGACCACGCAGCCGGTCGTACAATTCATCTTTGGTATGCAGCCATTTGTCCGGTAACCCCATCATGATGGGATGATTCGGAGCCCGGGTGGTAAGGACATACTCTTGCTGAGCGCCATGCGAACCACAATTGCCCTCACCGGGATCATAGACCAATTGATTTTGATCGTTGTAGTACACGTACGGACCGCTTTCCGTATTCCGGCCTCCCCAGCCTCCCAGTCCGATCATTTTATTGTATTCATCCCAGTCACCCCAGGAGTTATTCGCAGCATGGATCACCACCATACCTCCTCCATTCTTCATGTATTCTTCCAGTGCTTTTTGGGTGGCTTCCGGCCAGGCAGATGCCTTCCAGCCAAAATTGTTGACCAGGACATCATACTGACTGAAATCCGGGGTATAGTCAGGATCAGGTTTTGGTTCGTCGACGGCTTCTGTCATGCCTTTCTCCAGAGGATAGAGGGTCAGTAATTCCTTGATATCTTCCAGCCCGATACTTTTATCAAAATGCGGGCCCTGCCAGGTGTAGTGTGTTCTCGCAATATCTACGGTAAACATGCCGGTCTGCTCTAAATAATCCTTCATCATCATGGTAGTCATCGGCCAGACCCCGTGATTACTCTCTCCATCAATGATGAGTGCTTTTAATTTCTCCTGACCAAACATGGTACTTGAGGACACAAAGCATATCGAAAGAACAAGTACTATGGAAGGAATCAATTTCATGGTAAGATTTTTCAAATACAATAAA
>JAGQWZ010000127.1 GCA_020436835.1 Saprospiraceae bacterium
ATCGGGGTTACCGGATGGTCCTGGTCTGTTCGGCACCAGAATTCCTAAACTTTGCCTCATCAGTTCATGGTCCTGAGAAGATAACAACCTGATACTATCCCGGTATGCCTGCGACGGCTGAGCCCAGGAAAAATTAGTAACCAAGAAGATAGAAAAACAAATAATTAAATTTTTCATGGCATCTCATTAAAATTCAAATCCACCGGTGTCCCCGGAATTACCGGAAATCAACCCCTAATATAATAGAGTTGCCATTGAGAAAGAAAGAAAAGAAAACCAGTTAGTTCATGTGAGTGAGATTATTGATTGACTATCATCTAGCCTAAAAATACTATCTTGAATCCAATGAAAAGAGTACCAATTTACTATTTGATATACCTGATATTATCGGGCTGCAACGGTAACAAAGAAATCAAAATCATTTTCAATAATCTCGAAGGATCTGCACTATTAGCTGACCAAACAGACGAATTGCTTGCGCACCTTTCGCAGAGAAATAAAATTCAAAAAGTAATATTCCGGAAAAACCCGGATTTACGATCCGATGAGGCCTATCGAATCAATTTGGAAAATAATGTTTTGGAGGTTGAATCAGGCAATTATCAGGGCGCTTTATATGCAATTAATGATCTGGAGGAAAATATGACTCTTGACCGACCATTACTACCAGGAGATTTGAAAAAACCGGATTTTGCGGTCCGGGCAATCAAATTTAATCTACCCTGGAGTGCCTACCGGGAAAGTGCCAGCATGGGAATCCACGAAGAAACCTGTCGTGACCTGAAATTCTGGACTGAATTTCTCGACATGATGCTCAAGAACCGGTTTAATACCCTGCTTCTCTACAACAAACATCCTTTTCCATTTATGGTCCACCTTGAGGAGTATCCGGAGGCGTGCCCTTTTTCGTCAGAAGAAATGCAAGACTGGCAGTATTTCTGGAGTCAACTTTTTTCTCTCGCTAAGGAACGGGCCATAGATGTTTTTATCGTGAACTGGAACATTGTGGTTTCGCCATCTTTTGCCAGAGCCCATGATATTCCGGAGTATAACGATACCTCCGCAATAACTATCGACTACACCAAAAAATCGGTAACCAAATTAATTAATGAATATCCTGACCTATCGGGGATCGGTGTCACCCTGGCTGATTGGATGGTGGGATTAACTCCTTCGGAAAAGGAAGATTGGATCGAAAAGACTTTCATCGCCGGAATGAAAGCGGCAAGCCGTGACATCAAGTTTCTGCACCGTGCCGTTCTTTCCGGTTCCTCTGATGAAATGAGAAAAATGCTCGACCGGTCCCAACTGGAAAATGAGACCTCGGTGGAAGTTAAATTCAATTGGTCTCATGGTCACTCTACCCCCAAATTATTGATCACCCATGCGAGCGAAGAAGGTGAGGTAAATACCGGCTTCTGGAATCCCTTGCCCACAAACTACAAAATACAGTGGATGATCCGCAACGAAGATTTTTTCATCCTTCCCTGGGGAAACCCTCAGTTTATTCGTGAACACATCAGGCTGAATAAACATCAATACGTCAATGGTTACCACATTGGATCCGAAGGGTATATTCCTGCTTTAAATTATTTCGATAAATCGCCCGGTGCGCCGCAATATAGTTTCCAGCGACAATGGATGTTTTACAAATTGTGGGGGCGACTATTATATGATCAGGACACTAATGATGAGTATTTTATTGAGGCTATTAATCATAGAATCCAGGGAAATCGGGGTGACAAACTTTTACGTACATATCAATATGCCAGCGAAATGCCACTAATGCTCGCTTCCTTTTTTAAGTCTACCTGGGATTACACGTTATATGCCGAAGGTTTCCTGGCGCCGGTAATCCGGACAACTTACGGTGTAGATGATAAGGCTTCCCCATTTATTTCGATTCTGGAATTAATGCAACACGAAACGCTAGACACTTCACTGCTGTCAATTTCGGAAACACAGCACCTTATCGGAGAAAACAGGCAACCTGCAATAGGAAAGATAACACCAAATGCTCTGGCCGAAAAACTCCTTACCAATGCCGATTCCGTATTAAATCTCATAAAAGAACTTAGAAGTAAGACATCCGCCAATATCCCGGATTATGAATTGAATGGACTTGAGATGTGGGCTTATCTTTCTCAGTATTTTGCCGGCAAATTAAAAGCGGCCATGCTCCTCGAAAATTATTTGGTCAACAATAATTCCGATTTAAAAGCGTCCGCTATTAATCTCCTCCAGAATGCCTTGTCCACCTGGGAAAAACTTTCCGATCTGGGAGAAAAGAATTATATGGAAGTCCCTTATTGGGAGGCCACGGTGTTTGGAAGGGATACCACCACAAATACTTTTTCTTGGACAAAATATATCCCCCAGGTGCAAAGGGATATTATTCTCGCTCAAAATATGTGAGGATTTCCCAAAAAAGAGGTTGTTTATTCAGGAAATAAAGGTGAGTCTGTCTATCGAAATAAACAAAGAAAATGCAATTTCTTACTGAACCAGGAGTCAGCTTAATCTCCGTATTTCATCTTCCAGGTCGCCTCGTTCAATAATTTGCAGGGCTCCGGCGAGATGAATTTTTAATTTCGGAATTTCATTTAAGTTCCGGCCCCAAAGTCGCTTATCAGATAGGAGATTTTCAGAGAGCTGAACCAGGGTATTGGTTCCATCCAAATATTCTTTCCAGCGATTCTGAATAATTTCGATGAGGTCGTGATCATCTTGCACCGGTAATGCTTTTTCCCTCCATTCTCCCTGATAAAACCGGATCAAAGCGGCAAAGGCAACCACCAGCCGCTCCGGTAATTTCCCGTGTAATTCCAAATAGCCTTCAATACTGGGTAAAACTCGTACCACAAATTTGGATAGCGAATTCAGTGCAATACTTTTTAGCTGATGTTGTACAAAAGGATTTCTAAATCGATCAAGAATATCATTGGTATAATTTTCCAGTTGCTCTTTATCGACATCCTTAATTGATAAGATAATTTCCTGTCTCATTGTTTTTTCCAGGAAAGCTCCCAAAACCGGGTCATTGATAAACTCCCCCACGGAAGTCATCCCGGTAAGTAACCCTACAGGTACCATGGAGGTATGAGCGCCATTTAACAGGCGCACCTTTTGAAGCCTGTACGTGGAAAGATCATCGGTATAAATAGCCTGAATTCCTGCCTTTTGCAATGGAAATTCCTGCTCGATTCTGGCTGGACCTTCAATGACAAAAAGATGATACGGTTCACCGACGACCATTTGCTTATCTTCTAAATCCAACTCTTTCTGGTATTGACTCAACTTCTCAGCATCTGGTTTTCCCGGCACAATGCGGTCTACCAAGGTATTGCAAAAGACATTATGTTCTTCCAGCCAGCTCACAAATCCGTCCCCATAGTCCCAATCTTGTACTATTTGCATAAGGATATTCTTTAGGGTATCCCCATTCGCTTCAATTAATTCACAGGGTAAAATGATACATCCACATGAGGGATCTCCCTCGAAATGATCAAACCGTTCTTTAAGCCAGCGGCACAATTTACCGGGAAAAGAATTTGGTGGACTTGCACTTTTATTTTCTTTTTGATAGACGATCCCGGACTCGGTAGTATTGGAAACGATCACATGCAATTCCTCTCGTTTTGCCGTGTCCAGAAAATCAACAAATTGTTCATAAGGATGAATAATCCGGTCAATGCACGAGATCAATTCGATATGTTCAATTTCCTGGCCTTTAACAAATCCACTGGTCACTACGTGATACAGTCCATCCTGCCCGATTAACTCATCGTAGTTGCCACCTTCCGTGGGTTTTACCAGAATTATCCCCCCCTGATAATCGCAGATATCGTTCATGCGTTGTACCATCCAATCCACAAAAGCACGAAGAAAGTTGCCGCCACCAAATTGCAGTACTTTCAGTTTGCGCACCTTCGGATCACTGATTGTTTTTCTTGACAATTTATTCATATAGTATTTTCCAAGGCGTCCCAATTATAAGGAATTAATGCCACTAAACTTAGGGCTGAGAACTCGGAATGTCAGATCCTGAGTCTCTGGTCTTTGGCGAGTTGGTCTTTAGACAAAGGGTGCCAGATGTATCAGAAGTGCCAGGTGTGCCAGTCCTCTTATTCCAAACACCCCGCACCAGGTATCCGACATCGGACTTCTCCCGTCTCTCGACACTCCCACACTATGCCCTATGCTCCCTCCTCTTTGCTTCCGTCTCCAGTTCCGGAGACCAGATACGTTCGGTGTATTTCTCCATCTGATCCCTTTCAACCCCGCCGGGCTTGATACTGATTTACCTCTCAATCCCCGGATTTCGCTTCGCTTCATCCGGGGCTGCAAACATTGCACCCCTCCGGGGTGACTACATCCCAATTACATTGGACAACTCCTCCTCTATGCCATATGCCCCGTCCTCTTTGCTTCCTTCTCCCGTCTGCTTAAAGGGTGCCAGGTGTACCAGAAGTACCAGGTGTACCAGTCCTCTTATTCCAAACACCCCGCACCGGGCATCCGACATCGGGCTTCTCCGGTCTCTCGACACTCCCACACTATGCCTTATGCTCCGTCCTCTCTGCTTCCTTCTCCTGTCTCTTCGACCCCCCACATTCTTTTTTTGATTCCGGATTAACCGCCTAGCTTTGTCAGATGGTTTTGGTAAATGTATCGGATCTGATTTCGGCCCTCGCGTTGGAGCAGATTGAAGACAACATATTTCGGGGCACCAGTCATGATATCGGCGCTTCGCATGTTTTTGGCGGACAAGTGCTATCCCAGGCATTGGAAGCGGCTATTCTGACCACATCTCCGGACCGGATTGCCCATAGCATGCATGCTTATTTTATTTTGCCCGGCGACCTTGAGCATCCTATCATCTATATGGTCGATCAGGTACGGGATGGAGGTTCCTTCACCACCCGGCGGGTAAAAGCCATACAGCATGGCAAGGACATTTTTATTATGGCGGTATCTTTCCAACTGAAACAGGATGGTCTTCATCACCAGGCAGCGATGCCCAAGATGGTCCCACCCGATGATCTCCAATCAGATGAAGAATTGTTGAGTCAGTTTGCAGATCGGCTACCGGAAAGTTTTAAGCGTTTTTTGCGGCCGAGACCGATCGAATTCAGACCTGTTGATCCCTTTAATTTCATTTTACCGGAAAAACAGGAACCCTTGCGACACATTTGGTTCAGGGCCAAAGGGACAGTGGAGGGAGATCAAACCCTGCACCAGCGATTACTTGCCTATGCATCGGATTATAACCTGTTGACCACCGCCATTCAACCGCATCAGGATGAAATTCAGATCTATCAGGTTCAACTTGCCAGTCTGGATCATGCCATGTGGTTTCACCGGCCTGTCAACATGAATGACTGGCTATTGTACGAGGTGGATAGTCCGAGTGCCAGTAATGCCCGGGGATTTACCCGCGGCAGTATTTTTGACCAGAATGGAACACTGGTAGCCTCGGTGGCTCAGGAGGGACTGATTCGACCTAAAAAGAAGAAAAAATAAGTTGAACTTGGCCCATACCTGTCAATGACTCAACATCTTGTAAGATAAGTACAGCGGGATCAGACTGACTATTTAACGAGCCTTGTTTTCCAGGAAATTCACGTGGGATTTACCTCCCAATCCGTTGGTTGACAGGGTAGCCCAGATTTTATAGTAGGCATCCAGATCACCATCACCATCCACATCGGCAAATTGAACATCATGTCCTCCCGTGTTTTGGTCCAGGACAATTCTTTCCTCAAAATGCTGCCCCTTTCCATCCATATTCTCCCAAACAAAAGCACGCATTGTGGCCCCGGTGGGAAGTATACTGGCATCTTCCTGTTCGATGGTGAATATATCCGGATCTCCATCCAGATCGAAATCTGCAACCCATAGCGAGTGAAAAGAACCCCTTCTACCTTCAGCTTTCATCGGTAATAAATGGACTTGAAACCCTGGTGTCTCCTTACCATTATTTTCGAGCCAGGCACCTCTTGAATCGACCTGGTCGCCTCCCACCATGATGATATCCTGATCCCCATCCTTATCGAGATCAATAATCCAACTCCGCCCCGAGAGTCCCCAGTAACCGGCACTACCAAAGGGTAGGAATTGTTTGCTCCAGGAAAGGCCCTGCCCCTCATTCCGATACCATCTACCCGGCAATACGATATCCACGTCGCCATCCAGATCCAGATCTCCTACTCCACCGGGGAAAAAACCGCCATGTATATCTGTTTTGGAGTCCAGTACTTCCTCGGTGATCTCATGTCTGATCCAGGTGATGTTTTTCACTGGATCTGATGGTATCTCATACCAAAAGCAACCTTCACGGTCACCCAGCACAACCAGATCCTGCTTTCCATCATTATTAATATCTGAAAAGACCAGATCATGAATTTCCCGGTTGATACTGGTATCGTACTGGATACGCTCAAAAGGTTTCTCTGAGGGCTGGCCGGAATTTCTAAACCAATAGCCACCCGCGACCAGATCCGGCCAACCATCCTCATCAACATCAATCGCTCCACCTCCTAATTGACCAGTCGGAATTTCACTGATCGAATGTTTGGTCCACCTGAAATCACCTTCGTATTCAAACCAATAAACCGTGCCCCGGGTAATTGAAAGTGCAAAATCCACATCACCATCCTGATCAAAATCGGCGAGAGCGGGAGTGCCGAAACGCACCCATGATGCCGTGGGAAGATCGGTGCTCACAAAATGATGTTCGAACCAGATTTTCTCCTGTGAGAAAAGCGGACCCGATGTATTGAGAATAGTCAAAAGACTTGCTAAAACTAAATGCTTCATTTTACCGTGTTAATTTTTTGTAGACATCATCGATCAAGGATTGCACCCAGCGCTTATACATCTCCGCACTGGGATGCAGTCCATCTGTGGCCACCAGGGTAGGGTCTTCGAGGCCAAGACGGGAAATCGGTGTGATATCAAAGTAGGACACATTGTATTGATCTGCAATCAACTTATTGGTGGCATTATAAGCATTCAATTCACGGGTGATCTTTTCCGTATTTCTTTGCTGGCCGAAGGGAGTAAAAGCATAGTCCGGTATGGAAATCACAAAGACTTTTTCGGGATTTCCTCCAGCCAAAGCAATAGCTGACCGCAACAGCATCCTGAAATTTGGTCCATATTCTTCAAAGATTTTCCCCTGATATTGGTCGTTTACACCTATGAGCAGTGAAACCAGATCAAAAGTCCTACCCTCCAGATTCGCGTTGTCCATGGCTGACTTCAGATCGAGAGTCGTCCAACCGGTGGTGGCAATCACTACTGGATCCAACATATCTATCCCCCGGGAGCGCAATGCTTCCGTTAATTGGACCGGATATCTTTCATCATCACCTACACTCTCACCGATGGTGTAGGAATCACCAAGGGCCAGATACGATATTTGATCATTTGTATTCATAGTGGAGGGAGAGCATACCACTAGCCAAATGCCCATTATTATTACCAGCATGCTTCCGCTCAAACTCAAAAATTTCATTCGTCTGAAAGATAGTAAGAATTCCTTTTCCTTTCTGGTGGTATCAAGAGTGCCGGAAGAACCGTTACGCCACCTTAAGCAACCAGGGATGCTGGAACCCAACTCATACTACAAGCCTTTTCAACCCCTCTGGGGTTGCGAGTAGCTCTGCCTCTGTACCCCAGATTTCACTTCGCTGCATCTGGAGTTACAAAAATTCCACCCCTCCGGGGTGACTCCATTCCAATTCCACATTTCAACTCTAAACACAAGAACCAAACATCCGGCACCAGGCATCCGGCATCGGGCATCCGACATCCGACGGCGAAGCCAACTTCCATCTCCCATCTCCCCTCTTCCGTCTTCAATAAATCACTGTAGGGTACGTGACGCTGGTCCGGGTATAATAGTCACAGTTTTCTCGCACCACGATATCCAGGGGCAGGTATTGTATCTGGGCTACTTCCTGACGTAGGATCAGATGGTTCACGAGATTGATGACTCCAAGATACCCCTGAAGCATCGGATTCTGATTGATAATAAAGTTGATTCGGTTGGATTTAAGATTTCGAATATTCGGATCTACCAGGTCAAATCCGACGATCACCAGGTCATCGATATACTGATGCTCAAGGGCCTTCAGAAGAAGATAGGCCCTGGAATTGGTCACAAAAATTCCGGCAAGGTCCGGATGTTCTTCCAGGATCTGGAGAAATCTCAAACGCAGTGCTTTTAAATCGTGATAGCGTTCAAAATTTTCACTCAGGACCCGGATCGATTTTCCATCAATTTCTTTGAAATAATCGCGAAAGCCTCTCTCCTTATCCACCAGATGCTGGGCATTGGTAGGTCCCGGATCCAGATTTAAGAGTAAGACCGTTGCTCGCTTTTTCATCCCAAAATTCAGCAACCGGGCCGCAATCACTCCGCTTTGATAAGAGTCCTGGCCAATGTAGCACAGGGCCCTGGCTTTTGGCACCTGCGTATTGATAATCGCCACCGGAATGGATAGTCGATGACATTTCTGCAGAAAATCGCGTCCTTCCTTTAAAAATAGAGGTGCCACCAATACGCCGTCCGGCCGGCTATCCAGCACTTCCTCCACCAGGTTTTGAAACATTGCCGGACTCCCCTGGTCACAGAAAAAAGTATCGACCGTCACACCATAATGTTGAGTTGCTTCCAGGGCCCGGTCAACTCCCTGATGGATTTGCTTCCAGTAAGGATCTTCCTGTTCGAAAATTAAAGCGGCAATACGGTGTGTCTTATTATATGCAAGGGTACTGGCGATGATATTCCGCTTGTACCCCATTTCCATCATTACCTTTTCGACGTGCTCTTTTACCTTTGGGGCCACGTTTCCACGGTTGTGGATTACCCGGTCCACAGTACCGGTGGACACCCCTGCCTTTTCAGCTATGTCTTTGATTCTAACTCTCACGTGTTTGGATCTGGTGGCATCGATTGACGGCAAAAATTGCCAATTTCAGTAAAAATATGAAAGATTTTGTCGATTGTGTGCGCACACAATATGAATATTACCTATCTTGGTTCTATCTAAGACTCACTCTTAGGAAAGTACACATTTGTGCACTGAGAATCGTTATATACAATAAGATGTGGGAAAACCATCTAATTGACGGTCTCGATAAGATACACTACCTCTCCCATAAAAGTATCGGGATCCAATAATTTAAGGCTTTTAACAAGGATGTGTGAAATCTACAAACCATAAAATTCTACTTTATGAAAAAAAGCTATGTACTTTCTTTATTAATGGTCCTTTTCGGTAGTGCCTATAGCTTGGCACAGACCGTAACCGGGACGATCACTTCAAATGACGGAGAGCCGTTGATTGGGGTGAACATTCTGGAAGTCGGTACGACCAACGGTACCGTATCAGATATTGATGGAACGTATTCCATTGAGCTATCTACTTCCAATCCTTCGCTGCAAATCTCGTACACTGGTTTTGAAACTCAAACCGTATCGGTTGGTGGACAGTCAGTGGTAAATGTGATCCTGTCCCCTGGGGTTCAGTTGGACGAGGTAGTTGTTACAGCGTTAGGTATTTCCAGGGAGAAAAAAGCGTTGAGCTATTCTGCGCAAGGTGTAAGTTCTGATGAAATGAAACAGGCACGGTCACCAAACGTTTTGAATACGCTTTCCGGTAAAGTTGCCGGCCTTAGTATCACAGGTAGTGGTCAGGGTGTTGGCGGTGATTCAAAAGTGATCCTTCGGGGTAACCGTTCCATCAGTGGTAGTAGTGAACCGCTTTATGTTGTGGATGGTATCATCATGAATGGCGATATCAGTAACATAAGTCCGGATGATATTCAGGAGATTTC
>JAGQWZ010000128.1 GCA_020436835.1 Saprospiraceae bacterium
CATCTGCCTCCCTTCCAACCAGATTCGCGGATGAACTGGCAGGATCCATTTCGGTGATCTTTGCCGAACCATCGATCTCTAAATCCTGGGCAACCAAATACGGGCAAAGCATGATGAGCCAGAGAAGTGGGATTGACAGTTTTGATAGAATCTTCATTTAACAAGTAGTGATATTTTAGAAGAGTCAAAAATAGGGCAACCTCCTGGATCGATGCTCACACTAAAGGGTGATATTGAATGAATGCAGGGACGACAATGCATGGGCGAGAATGATGTACCTAAAAGCTGTATGATAAACCAAACACCCAGAAGTTCTGAAGTTCGGGATCTTCTACCTCTGCCTTTCGTAAGCCAAATTCAAATCCGACTCCCACCCCTTTCCAGATATTAAATGATAGTGTATTGGACCAGGTCCACTCACTGAGGCTTGGGTCGTTACTTTTGTATGAAAGGAAGGTAGTCAGGTTTGATTTCCAACTGATGCCTGTAAAAACTTTGCGGGTATAGTCTGCCACGATTTTAGCGCCCAGGGCATCGGTAAATTCGGGATCGTCGCCAAACACCCAGTGATAGTTTAACGGGTGCATGACAACAATCAGATTCTTAGCCGGTTTCCAGGTCGCTCCAAGACCTAAATCCAGGATTCCGGGATTATTGAAATTACTTAGTACCGAGGTATTGTACTCCAGCAAGGTGGACATCGCCAGATGATCCCAGAGGGTATAGCCAAAAAGGGAAGAAATCCGAAGGACATCGGCAACCTGCTCAAATTCGGCTGTCTCGTCATCGTGCTTGTCCGTATCTAATTTTTGCCAGCCCAGATTAGCCGCGGTGCTGGTCCGCCAGAAAAGCTTTTCCTTGTCGTAGTTAGCGAATGCATTGACCGAAGTGCGTATTGCGGAAGAAATAGCGTCGGGATTGGCTCCTTTCTGCCAGTTATTAAAGCTGGAAAGGTTAAAACCCAGCGTACCGAAGGTGCCGAATTTCCAACCGGGAAAAGACTCGATTTTTGTCTTTAATAAGGCCACTGAATCTTTAATCACTTTTAGTTCAGACTCCTTCTGTTTTTTTAATTCCTTGTATTCTTCTACCGTCTGTCCCGGCAAAGAAAGTGTACAAATAAGCAACGTTAATCCAAAAAAGAATTTCATATTTAAGCTTCTAAATTTTAGGGATTTATGAACCAGGTTGCGCTCGACCACAACATGAGGCAGATCGTCACAAAAATAAGCGAACTGATCTTTTAAATGATTCCTTGTCAATAAATATGTAGACAAAACAACTCTGACCCCCGGTGGTTTATACAAAGTATCATTGTTGTGATCTGCTTGCCTTTCGGATTCCTCTATTTCCATATATTTAGCTTCTATTTGTTGGACAAAAAAATGATAGAATAAATGGAAAAGAAAAAAGTTAATCATCCTCAACGTCAACCCGGGTTTGTAACCGGTGCTTATTCCGATGGTGTAATCTCAGGTGATCTGCTCTTTGTCAGCGGACAGGCATCTGTTGATTTTGAGACTTCAGAATTTGTCTTGGGAACCATTGAAGAAGAGACCCACCGCACGCTCCAGAACATAAAGAAGATCATCGAAGCTGCCGGAGCATCTATGCACGATGTGCTTAAGTGCACGGTACACCTTGCAGATATCAGTGAGTTTCCCCGCTATAATGAGGTTTATGACTCTTATTTCTCAGGTGTGAAACCCGCTCGTACTACGGTTCAATCCGTTCTTGCCCAGGGTATCAAAGTAGAAATTGATGCCATTGTAAGAATGCCTAAAAAATAATTTGATGGATCTCAGCGATGAATATCAGATTGAAAACCTGGAGGAGATCGATACACCGGCTTTGGCGATTTTTCCGGATCTCATCAGGCATAATGTAAAACTTGCCTTAAGCATGCTTAATAAGGATGGAGGCACGACCCTTCGTCCTCACATAAAGACAAATAAGACTCCACAGGTAGTCAAGATCCTGTTACGTCACGGGATCGATCGTTTCAAGTGCAGTACGATTGCCGAAGCAGAAATGCTGGCCATGTCAGAAGCACCCGACGTTCTATTGGCCTATCAACCAACCGAACTTAAAATTGAACGCCTGGCCAAACTGGTAGGAAATTATCCTCAGACCTTGTTTTCCTGTCTGGTAGATAATGTCCGGACTGCGAAGATGATCTCGGAGCGATTCATCAATAAGCCTTTGAGTGTTTTTATCGATCTCAATGTCGGGATGAACCGGACCGGGATTATACCGGCCAAGGCCTATGATCTGATCCGAACGATCAAGGACTTGCCTGGAATTAACCTCACAGGTCTGCATGCTTATGATGGTCACATCCGGGCAAGCGATCCGGAACAACGTCAGAAAGATACCGACAACAGTTTTACCCAGGTAAATGATCTAAGGAATAAGGTCAGGGATGAATTAAATCTGGAGTTGAAAATAATCATTGGAGGGACACCCAGTTTTCCCATGCATAGTCAGCGACCAGGGGTCGAATGCAGTCCCGGTACCTTCGTTTTTTGGGATGCCGGCTATGGCCATTTGTTTATAGACATGAAATTTAAATGGGCGGCCGTCCTGCTGACCCGGATTATCTCCATAGTTGACGACCATACTATTTGCCTCGATCTGGGAAGTAAGGCAGTGGCTCCTGATCCGGCTTTACCCCGGGTGATCTTTCCTGAACATCCGGAAGCAGAGGTGATATCCCAGTCGGAAGAACATCTGGTGGTGAAAACTCCCGATACTTCCATCTACCGGGTAGGAGAGGTCTGGAAGGGTATCCCAATTCATATTTGTCCGACGGTCAATCTCTACGAACATCTGCATGTGGTGGAAAATCACCGTTGGCTGGATATCTGGACCGTAGTCGCGCGAAAGCGGGTAATTAATGTCTAAAATCTCCTTGCTCATCGTATTAGTGGTTTTTTAAAACATTTTCAATAATGGTTGAATCAGATGAAATAAGGATCGGTATCGTGGGAGTGGGTTTAATGGGAGCCAGTATTGCGGCGGCAATGCTTTTGGCCGGCCATAAAGTAGTGGGATTGTCACCGGTGGATTCTGACATAGACCGTTCAGCCTACGACCGGATTAAAAGGGAAATAGATAATGCGATTTCCAGAAATATAGCGGAAGGAAGCAGCCAGGAATATCTGAATAATTTAAAGATCTCCAGGCATTATTCGGATTTATCTTCCTGTAACCTGGTGATAGAAAGTGTAATTGAAAATCTGGAAGTAAAAAAAGAGGTCCTGCAGAAAATTGAGGATGCCGTGAAAAACGATGCAATTATTGGATCAAATACTTCGGCTATTCCCATAAATATCTTGCAAAAATTTCTGATTCATGGAAATCGGTTTTTTGGGCTGCACTGGTCGGAACCGGCATGCACTTCCAAATTTTTAGAGATCATCTGTGGTGATGAAAGTGATCAGAAAATCGGAGAAAAACTTCAATTGTTGGCGGTCAGATGGAATAAGGAGCCTACTCTTTTAAGAAAGGATATCCGCGGATTTGTTACAAACAGATTAATGTACGCCCTTTATCGCGAAGCATTTTATTTGGTGGAAAATGGCTATGCCACAATGGAAGATATCGACCGGGCCTGTCGTAATGACGGGGGAGTGTGGATGGCATTTTGCGGGCCTTTTCGCTATATGGATTTGACGGGATTACAGGCCTATTATCATGTAATGAAGGATTTATTTCCTACCCTGAGCAACCAGAAGACTGTGCCTGAATTCGTAGAAAAAATCGCCTTGGAAGGGGGAAATGGTATTTCCAACGGCCGGGGATTTTATCAATACGGGGAAAATGAGGAGAAAGAATGGGAGGATGCTTATGCTGAGTTTAATCTGGATATGTTTGAATTAAAAGAAAAACATCCACCCGAATCATTGAAAAAAAAGACCTGAAATACTTTTGAGGTAGGCTCTGCGGATCGCTATTTTTAGAAAAAAAAAATTAAATATCATCTATGTTCACTATTGATGCACATCTCGATCTGGCGACCAACGCAATATCACTTAACCGGGACCTGACTTTACCTGCAGGTGAAATCCGGATGCTGGAGAAGGAGATGGAAATGAATGACCGGCCAGACCGTGGTCTGGGCACGGTGACTTTACCCGATCTTCGCAGGGGGTCAATCGGATTGGTCATCGCCACTATTATTTCCCGGGTAGCGGTGCGGGGAAGACCGGTTAAATCTATCAGCCTCACCGGGTGGAATTCTCCCGCACAAGCTTATGCATTTGCGCAAAGTCAATTGGGATGGTACCGGGTCATGGAAGACCAGGGCGAGATGGTACAAATTACCTCTGCTTCCGGCTTGCAACGACATCTTGACCTTTGGTTTGACCAAAGCATCCCTGTTGCGGAAAAACCCATTGGCTACCTGTTGAGCCTGGAAGGTGCAGATTCGATCATCAGTCTGGATTATTTACATCGATATTATGAGCAAGGGCTACGGGCCATTGGTCCGGCTCATTTTGGTCCCGGACGTTATGCTCCTGGCACGCACTCCAACGAGGGAGGACTCACACCGGCAGGGAGGGACCTCCTCAAAGAGATGCAGTCACTCAATATGATCCTGGACATGACTCATCTCACCGACACGGGCTTTTTTGAAGCACTGGACCTTTTCGGAGGGACGATTATTGCGAGTCATCAGAATTGCCGGACGGTGATTCCAGGAGAACGCCAGTTTTCCGATGATCAAATAAAAGCGATCATTGAAAGAGATGGTGTATTAGGTGGGGCGTTGGATGTTTGGATGCTATATCCGGATTACAAACCAGGGCAGGACCCAAAACAACTGGGGGCTAACCTGGAAAAACTCATCCCCCATTTTGACCACATCTGTCAGTTGGCTGGAAATAGTGAACACATAGCCTTTGGTACCGACCTGGATGGATTATTTGGTCGTGAACAATCTCCATATGATCTGGATACCATCGCCGATATACAGCATTTCCAGTCCATTTTAAAAACCAGAGGGTATAGTGATGCCGATCTGGAAAAAATATTTCATAAAAACTGGCTCAGAGTATTTCGAAAGGTATTGTAGATCATTTTTATTGATTTTACATTCATTTCACTTTTTTTAAATTTATTAGTGATCATAAACAAAGTCAATAAATATTTTGACCTCGGACATCCACCGGTGGACAGGGAAAGCTGAGAACTGATCGAATTTTGTGTTAATTCATGGGTAGTCTGATGATAAATTCCGTGAATTCATTTTCCCTCGATTCCAATGTCAATATTCCCCCATGTTCCTGATAGATGATATCCTTACAGATGCTTAATCCCAGACCCGTATTTGCCTGTCCGGAAGGTTTGGTGGTAAAGAAAGGTTCAAAGATCGATTGATGAATTGCGCGGGGGATTCCTGGGCCGTTATCACGAAACCGGATTTCAACCCCTTGATCAGACATTCCGGTTGAGACCTTCAATTCCGGAGAAAAAGTGCTTCCCCTGGCTTCCTTTTTCTGATCAACAGCATAACATGCATTATTCAGAATATTTAAAAACACCCGGCCCAGACTTTGAGGATTGACGTGAAGTCTGGGAATCGATTGGTCGAAATTGCATTGGAGAGTTAAATTAAAAGCAGGATGATTGGCTTTGTAGCCCTGAAATGCCAGATTTATATTGGTCTCAAGCAGCGCATTGATGTCTGTATTGGTCCGGGCACCGTTATTTCCGCGGGTTTGGTCCATCAAGGCCAGTACAATGGAATTGGCCCGGTGACCATTGCTTTGAATATCAATCGCATTTTGCTTAAGATCTTCGATCATTTCAAGCATGCTATTAAAATCATCTGCACCAAACCGGTCTTTAAATTGATTAAATGATTCCACAAGTTCGTCCGCAATTTCTGATGAACTTTCGGAAAAATTGGTGACAAAATTCAGCGGATTTTTAATTTCATGTGCGATACCCGCTGTCATCTGGCCTATAGTCGCCATCTGCTCCTGCAATATTAATTGTTGCTGTGTATGTAGGATCTCCTGGTTTTTTTGCCGTACCTTATCTACCTCCCAACCGATGAAATAGGCAAAAATTCCTAAAAATAAAGGGGCAGTATCGATAATCCAAAGGAGCGGTGCGTTCTTTTGGCTGGTGAAGAATGCATTTAATCCCGAATTGCCGGCATTTTGGCTTGCTTCTATCCAGGTGGCTACAACCGGAAAAATCAAGCCAAATAGGGCTCCCCAGACAGCGTAATTGTATGCTTCCTTACTGAAAGGTTTCATGTGTTCGTTTCTAACTCGATAATAGTTTTTCCTTGAGTACTTTGAAATCTATGGGTTTTATCAAATAGTCCGTTGCTCCCAGATATAGGGCTTGCTCCCGGTTATTTGAATCGTGGTAAGCGGTGACCATAAAAATCTCCTTGTTCGGGTACTCCAGCCTTATTTTTGCCAACAATTCCAGGCCACTCATCCAGGGCATATTTATGTCAGCGAGAATAAAGGCTACATCTGTCATCTCTTCACTGCGTAGCATAGTAAGCGCTTGGGCTCCCGGATAAGCAAAATAGAGTTCAACTTTGCCTTCCCGGATCTCCCTCCTAAATCGTAATTCGAACAGTCTTTTTACCGTTAATTCGTCATCTACAATGAGGATCTTCATTCACTGTCATTGGTTAATAGTATTGATTCTCTCGCACCACGAAAGAGGAGTTGAGTATTTGCCAATGCAAAGATGGAGGATAGTTGTGGGTCAAAATTGCACTCAATGTTCCATTAGTCGGATCATTGTTTCATCGGATCTTATTTTACCACACCGCCATTAGGTCTGGTCAGGGTCGTTTAAATTTGATGGGAGGAGATCCAAATCGTTCGATGAATACCCGTGAGAAATATTTCGGGTCACTAAATCCTACTTCATAGGCTACCTCTGACACGTTCTTCCCCGTATTTTCTAGTAGTTTTTTTGCCGCATCAAGCCGGATGTACCGCACAAAAATCGAAGTGGATGTTCCGGTGATCGCCTTGATTTTTCGGTGTAGCTGGGTTCGGCTCATGACCATAGATTGACAAAGTTCATAAATCCCGAATTCATCATCGCTTAAATTTCGATGTACTATTTCTTTTAATTTCATAACAAATTGATCCTCTGGTCGCTCCAGACGAAGATCCTGCCGATCCGGATTTCCCTGCAGGTAGCGCTGGCGTAATTTGGAACGCACTTCAAGTAGGTTTTCCAGTCGTGCGATCAGTTCCCGCTTCTCCACCGGTTTGGCAAGATAGTCATCGGCTCCGGTTTCCAAACCGGAAATCTTTGATTCCAAATCAGCTTTAGCGGTGAGTAAAATTATTGGGATGTGATCAGTACGCGCATCACTTTTAATCGCCTTGCATAAAGCCAGACCATCCATTTTTGGCATCATTACATCACTAATGATCAAATCAGGAATAAATTGAATGGCGGCTTGCAGGCCGAGCTCTCCATTTTCGGCTGTTCGCAGAAAATATCTCCCCTCCAGAGCGATTGTAAGATACCTGCAAACCTCGGTGTTGTCTTCTACAATGAGGACGGATGGCAAGTCAAAATCTGCTGGGTTTAGAAAGCTTTCTTCCTCCTGATGGTATGTACTGACTCCGAAAAGGGGATCAACAGTGTCCCTGGAAAAGAACCTGAGTGGAGTTGCCGGAATACTTTCCATATTCAACCGCGTCACTGGTAGCTGCAGGGAAAATAAGGTTCCTGCATTTACTTCACTATCGACGGAAATTTGACCATCCATCAGGTTGGTAATTTCTTTTACCAGAGAAAGACCAATACCGGTACCAAGTTCACCGTTTCCGGATCCCTGATAAAAGCGGTCAAATATGTGAGGTAAGTGACTTCGGGCTATCCCCCGGCCGGTGTCTCTAATGCTTAGGAGCAACTGATTTTGATCTTCTTCAATATTAAAAAAGATATTACCTCCAGCCGGAGTAAATTTGAGGGCATTAGCCAGGAGATTTGATAAAACCTGATACATCTTCTCAGAATCAAATCTCACAGGTAAATATTCAATTTTGGTCTGATAATGGAAACGGATATCCCTCGCTTCTGCCAAAGCCTGAAAAGATTTTGCCAGATATCCGGCCAAAATCATAAAATCACCTGATTCAGGATTCAACTGCATACTGTGTGCTTCCAGTTTTCGCAGGTCAAGGATTTGATTGATCAGATGTAATAGGCTATTAGCATTTCTACGGATCATTTCAATCCCTGGCTCTCTCCATTTTTCCGGTAGCTCCCTGATCTGATCCGTCATACCCATGATAATAGTCAGTGGTGTCCGGAATTCATGAGATATGTTGGTGAAGAATGTAGATTTTAATTGATCGATTTCCTTTAAATGTTTGTTTTTTTCAGCTAGTTCTTTACTCCGTTTCGCATCTCTCAGTAATTCAATTTCTCCCAGGGTCTTTTCAATTGTTTTCTCAAGGTCCCCAAAATCAATGGGCTTGGTCAAAAAGTCAAATGCACCGTAATTCATGGCCTTACGAATATTATTCATATCTCCATAGGCGGAAATAATCACAATTTTCAAAATGGGATATTTTGGATTGAGTTTATTGATCAGAGTCAATCCATCCATAATCGGCATATTGATATCAGTCAATATCATATCAATTTCTGTTGTACTTTCGACCAGATCCAGCGCTTCCTGACCATTTTTAGCAAATTGAAATGCGTACAAATCCTCACGTACTTGTTTCCGGAAGCGTTGCCGGATTAGTCTTTCCAATTGAGGTTCGTCGTCAACTACTAAAATATTCGCAGCCATAATTCTCACATATTTAAGTAGATCGAGTTTTCTAATTTGGATGCTTGAATTGAATCAGTGATCCTCACCTGATTGCCAAAGGGGCGCTTATGTTTATTGGGTAAATCTTCATGGATCCTATTTCTTTGTTAGTTACAAAATAAATGTAAAAGAAACGCTGATTTGTGAAACGGTAAGTGATTTAAAATCTCAGGCACTATTTTAACCAATTAAACCTATGTTCCAATGATTTTTATTTTGAAATCATGAAAAAAATTCAAGTAGTAGCTTCTTCATTATTTTAGTAAAGGTCTATCACGATCTTCTGAAGTCCCTGTAAAAATCTTCTCCCCGTTTTGAAGTCCAGAAGAGAAACCATCAGAATGCGTTCTTTTTGTCTTGATATCGGGAGGTTGTTCAGTTTGGTTAATACATAGACCTGATTACCGATTTCCGTATTGTATAGTTCATTCCAGGAATAGCGGACACAATATTGATCTGATGCAATACATGTGAAAACAATGGCACTTAGATTTTTTGGACTGTCTGTTTCCAAATGAAATTCGGAAAGTAGATCCTTTAAGAGAAAGCCTTCTGCATCCCGGATTTTTCTCACTACAATACCATTATGATCCAATATGGAAAATTCATTCAACGGGATGGTCTTGAAATTGGAAAAATCAGCTATGGTTATGATTTTTTCGTCCCATCCTTCTCCGCTAATCCTGATAGAATCCGTTGGGTCTATTAGCATATCTTGAGCAGATATGCTAAAGCAGCGGAGAAGTAGTAGTAGAATAACTGGAAGGGGTTTTCTGGAAAATTGCTTCATTCGACTGCTCAATTTCGGTAAAAATATGACTCTACTTTTGATTCAAAGCTGACCTTTGTTTCAGAATTCGGATTATTGTTCCATCTTAAGGAGGTAATTTCAAAGATATTACTCCCTGCTGATTCATTTTGACAGGATTACAGTAAAGCGGGTGTAATTTCCTTTTTCAGACTCTACGGTAATTTGATCATGGTGATGATTCACAATAATGTCATAACAAATGTAAAGACCCAGGCCTGTGTTACCTCCACCAGTTGGTTTGGTGGTAAAGAAAGGTTGAAAGATTTTTTTTCTTGCATCTTCATCGATCCCGTCTCCATTATCCTGAATGATAATCAATACCTGATGATCTTTTCGAATGGTCTAACCGTAACCAGGGGACGGTAGTGAGCACCTGACTTTTGCTGTTTTTGACTGCCTGCAAAGCATGCTTTATTAAGCAGATTTAGAAATACCCGGCCCAATTCCTGTGGAGATGCAAAGACCATATCTGCCTTTGGGGTCATATTTTTTTTCAGTTCCAACTCAATGACATTAAATACATTTGAAAGCGTAGTGGTAGGTTGGTTGGCGATCCAGATATCTTCAAAAAGAACGATTCTCTGGTCCATTATAGTAGAAAGTCGCTTTAGAGATTACCACCGAAGGGATGAATGTATTTAGTCTGAAATTCTGGGGCTGAAAGACCAGCATGCCACCTTTCGTACCAAATATCCGTTGGCTGTACCTGGATCTTTGTGCTTCGATCCCACAGGAAATTGTGCTCGGCAAGTCCATCACTGTGATCATACTTTTGGAAGTGCTCTGTCTTCGGATCAAATCGAAACAAACCCCGGTCGGTGCCAATCCATAGAAAACCTTCATTGTCCTCTTCATAGCTGCGAAGTCTCCGGTCATAAACCCTTGGGGAGACTGATAATTCTTGGTGATTCGAGGTGTCAACCCGGTAATGGGTAAATTCTCCACTTATCCGGTCCAAATCTTTTAATCCATTGTGAAGAGGAGCAATCCAGAGTTTTTCATCCAAATCTTCGTAGATATAGGAAATTATGCCTGCCTGCAGTGACCAGATATCCTCATCCTCGCTAGGAAAGTGGTAAAATTCATTCCCGTCGAATCGATACAGCCCAGCAACACCGCCAACCCAATTGTAACCGGTTTGATCCTGGTTCATGCAGAGAATTTCGTTAGAATATAATCCTTGTTCTACAGAATAGCGTTGGAACCGGGGTTCCGAATAGAAAGGAAGATCTTGCCCCGGAAGAACACCCAGGATCCTAAGTAAAACAAGGATAACGAACAAGAATTGTTTTTGGACAGACCGGTACATCTTTCAGGGATGCCAATCATGCTCAATTTAGGAGAAAAAATCTGGAACCCGTGATCTTCGCCTGCCGATGCAACCCTCAAATCCGAGAATAGGCAAGACAATGTAATCAAGAAAGTCATTGAAACAATAGTGGGAATCTTAATCACATTAGGGCGAAGATGTAGGTAAATAAAGGATGAATTTTGTGCCAATAAAATCAAATTACAATAAAACTATATGAAGACCTACAAAATCATCGGAGTTCAGTTGCCGCAGATATATTCAATTTTTGATAAAATTCTGGAAAAAATCACATGCTGCATGCATCGTCATGCATTTTTACTCTTACAGTATTCCCTTTCCATCGTCTTTTTTTGGTTCGGATTACTTAAACCATTGGGTATGAGTCCGGCTCAATCATTAGTAGAAAGAACGGTCTTCTGGTTTGACCCGACCTGGTTTGTTCCTTTTCTGGGTATCTGGGAGATGGCAATTGGGTTGTTGATGTTATCAAGGAGGACAATTAGATATTCCCTGGGCCTTCTTTTTCTACAAATACCGGGCACCTTCCTGCCCTTAATGATTTGTCCGGAAGTGACCTTCCAGTCTGCACCTTTTGCATTGACACTGGAGGGCCAGTACATTATTAAGAACCTGATATTGATCGCTGCAGCTATTGCTGTTGGTGGAACTCTACACCAGCGGGAAGAAGAAACCAGCCCAAAAAATGAGAGTCACAGTTTAATGCCTGACAAGACTTTAGTTTAATTAGCACATATCGAAGATCAGCCGGTCCGCTTTGTCGAAAAAGGCGCCATAATTATTTAAGGTCATTACCTGTTAAAAATAGAACAATGGTCCACCTATTTGGAACATTATTGAGAATTGGAGAAGGTACTAAATCTGACATTTGTGATATAAAAAAAATGTGAAAATATTTTGAAAATGAAAGACATTATCTCAAAGAGAGAACAGGAGGTTTTGGAATTGATCTCACTTGGCTATATCGATAAAGAGATTGCGAGTATACTCTATTTGAGTTTAAATACTGTAAAGACCCATCGTAAAAGTGTAATTGAAAAATTAGCCTGCCGGAATGCCCCGGCTTCCGTACGTAAAGCTTTTGAACTGCAAATTTTACCATTAGCCATTTGAAGATGAAGGTGATGCCCTATCATCTAAGGCATCAAAAAATGTAATTATAAAATTAAATCAAGGTAATAATGAAATACTATAATTTTTTGATTCTGCTCTGCCTGGGGCACTCAGCTAGTATTTATGGACAACAGACCGTACATCCGGATAATACCATCATTCAAGGTAATCAGTGTTTGGGTATTGATTGCACGACTTCCGAAAGCTTCGGTTTTGACATTCTTCGATTTAAAGAAAATGTTCTGCGGATCCATTTTGATGACGCATCCACTGGATCTTCACCCAAGAATGACTGGCGAATAACTGTGAATGATGTCTCGATTGGTGGTGATGAGTACTTTGCTATTGAGGATGCTACCGCCGATAGACAGGTATTCAGGTTGGAAGCCGGGGCTCCCCTCAACGCACTGACCGTGGCTCCAAACGGGAATTTGGGCCTTGGGACACATGACGCGCAACAAGACATTCACATAGTGTCTTCGGCTAATCCGGCTATTAGATTTGAACAGGACACTTCAGGGAGTAATGCTTCTCAGGTTTGGGAGCTCTCGGGTAATGAAGAATATTTCTCTATCAAAGATCAGTCCGCATCTGAAGCCGTACCGTTCCGAATCGCTCATACCGCTGAAGAAAACACATTAGTTGTAGACAGCCTCGGACACGTGGGTATCGGTACAGTAAACCCCGGATACGAACTGCAAGTGGCAGGTGATATAGATATCAGTGGAGAATTAACTTGTGCATCGGATCAAAGGCTAAAGAAAGATATTAAACCTTTGAGATCTGCATTGGATAAAATCGGAAAACTCGCACCCGTAACCTATCACTTCCGGCACGATGAATTTCCTGAAATGAATCTTGCCACATCTATCCAGATGGGTTTAATCGCTCAGGAGGTCGAAATGGTATTACCCGAACTTGTAAAAGAAAATACCGTAGTTAAAGATTTGAACGGAGAAGAAAATGCGATCAAAAGTGTGAACTACCTGCAGTTGATTCCTTTGTTGATCGCTGGGATACAAGAACAAGAAAAGAGAATCGAATTACAGGCAAAAAGAATTGAGATACTAGAAACCGAGCTCAACGAGTTTAAGGAGATGGAAACTTCACCAGCAGTCAATTCTGCTGACCAAACACATCTAACCAATTTCTAAGTCCTTTTTAATTCATTTTATGCATTTAGAGTCAGCATGATCTCCGTCATTTTATATAAAAATCAAATTGAGTGAGATGAAGAAATTTACGCTATTGACATTTTCAATCTGCCTTGTTGTTATGAACATTTCAGCTCAAACCATCGAAGTGCAAGGAAAAGCAACGATAACGGATATGGACACCATGACGGATGTGTCAGCCAATGTGGTAAGACTTTCCGATGGTACACTGGCATTGCGTCAATACAAGAGTGGAGATCTTGCTCAAGGCGGTATAGTCTTTTATGTAGATGAATCAGGAGAGCATGGGCTCGCAGCCGATACGGTGGACCTTACCGTAGGAACAAGATGGTTTGCCGGTACAAACGGTAATACACAAGCTCGAGGAAATGGACCGTTTGCAGGCGAGATGAATACCGCTATCATCATATCTTCCCAGGTAGCGATTGGAGATGATGGCGATGACTATGCAGCGAGGTTGTGTGCAGATCTTCAGAAGGGAGGCTACGGAGATTGGTATCTGCCTTCCATAGACGAATTGAACTTGATGTACACTAATTTGCAATTAGAGTGTCTTGGTGGTTTTGCGGGTAGTTTTTACTGGAGTTCCACAGAGGTCAGCAGCTCCGGTGCATTCGGTAAGAATTTTGGAAATGGCAGTCAGGCCAGCGGAGCTAAAAACACGAACAGCGTTCGGGTAAGGCCAATCCGCGCTTTCTGAATTATAGTACATTTAGCAAATAATCACACAGATTTAGACGGGCCCTCAATAGAATTTGATATCTTCTGAAAATGATAGATCGCAAAAGGTGGAAATTTGATTTCGTCTCTCCATGGGGTCGGGTCTTCCATATTACCTAATG
>JAGQWZ010000129.1 GCA_020436835.1 Saprospiraceae bacterium
CAGGAATACATTACCCGGCTTATTATATTTTTCTTTTATATACGACTTTGCCAGTTCGATGAGCGGTTCATCTCCGGTCTTATCTCCCTGCGACAACATACCGGAAGGCTTGTTGATGGCCAGCAAATGGTTATCTTCGTAAATAGGCTGAATAAGGTCGGTCATTCCACGATTCTATGAAGTTTTCACTTGGTTTTTCTCCCTGCCCCAATGATACGTTTATTTTTTATGCCTTACTTCATGGGAAGGTTAAGGTCAAAGATTTCGAATTTGATCCTGTCATCGAAGATGTGGAGCAGTTGAATCAACGGGCTTTTCAATCCGAACTTGAGATCACCAAAATCAGTTTTAATGCTTTTCTCGACCTAACAGAGGACTATATCTTGCTGGAAAGTGGTGCCGCTTTGGGACGCAACTGCGGTCCTCTTCTCATTTCTAACCGGACATTAGCTATATCAGAACTTGCCGGAAAAACGATTGCTATCCCGGGCGAAAAGACTACGGCCAACTTCTTACTCGACTTCTATCTTCCAGAGGGAACGACGATTAAGAAGAAGATCTGCCTGTTCAGCGATATCGAAAAGGTGCTTCTGAACGGCGAAGCAGACGCGGGTGTCATCATCCATGAAAATCGCTTTACTTACGCTGATAAGGGCTTGAAACTGGTGCAGGATTTGGGAGAATATTGGGAGGAGACGACCGGCAACCCCATCCCGCTCGGAGGAATCATTGCCAGGAGAAATCTAGGTCTGGCCCAGCTTTCGATGATAAGTAAAGCCATTCAGACCAGCATTCAATATGCATGGGCAAATCCGGATGAAACCCTGCGTTACGTGAGGCAATATGCGCAGGAGATGGAAGAGTCAGTGATGAAACAACATATCGATCTCTATGTCAATGATTTTTCTCTTTCGCTGGGTCTGACCGGTAGAAAGGCCGTCACCAACTTTTTTACCGCGGCCATACATCAGCACCGGATAGAGATGATGCCAGCATCGCCAATTTTTCTCCCTCGCTAATCAGACGAGAAAACGCCTGCGTAAGACTATGTTATTCATAAATTCAATGGATTAAACATTTTTATAACCTATTGATGCCTGAAAAAAATACGTTTACATATTGCATATTTTTATAATCTGTTTTATATTTGTCACGGTGTAAGTTTTGGTTATTAAATAATCAATCGGTTTTTGCTCGTGAAAAGTCACGAGCTTTTTTTTTGTCCCCTGGCGTTGCAACAGCTATTCTTATCATCAGTCCCGGTCGATCTGATGCAGTTTAGTATCCTGATGCCTGCCAAACTCTTTCCAGTCAGATTCCCGTGATCCACTTCTGTAACAAACCTCTATTCAGCACTTCTGCCGGCACCTTCATCGCTCACAACCTACACAGAGGGCGCTTTGGGAACCGGAAAAAATCACAAGGCAGACTCCTGGCTACATGAGGCCTACAGGAAAACTTTATGGTCAGATTTTTGTATTATTAGCGATGCAAAATTGGAGCATGAAAGCTTTCGTTTTATTTGCAAATTATTTAACTTGGGTGTTATGGAGCGAGAGATCCTTACTTACCAATTTTTCTTTAATCTTTCCTTAAATCAAGACTGCTTATGAATATTACATTCGAAGAACTTCGACGTGTGAAACACAGTTTGCCAACAGGCAGTATCCGGCGAATAGCTGATGAGTTATCTATTCCCGAGCAATCTGTGAGAAATTATTTCGGAGCCCGAAAGTATAAAGAGGGTACCCCTGCTGATCTTCATATTCAACCGGGACCGGATGGTGGGATTGTGCATCTCGAAGACACAACGATCCTGGATCTGGCTCGAAAGATCATAGAAGAACAACAAGTAGCCCAATGAGGTTGAAATAAAAAGGTCATCGAAAGGTGGCCTTTTTTGTTTCTGCCATCCCGATCATGCTGATGGTCTAGAGGAGGTAAGGCTTCATCATATCATTATATTCTGGTGATCGGTTTCCATCTTCCTCAATAGTCAAAAGTCTGGAGTTGACCTTTACCTCTGTACGGCCAAAGGTGATCAACAGGCGTCTGACCGGAGCATGCACCCGGTGACGGACCTGAACAATCGACTCCGGAAATAGCTGAACGGTCCTTGCAGCACCGAGATACTTTGTTTCCTGATCGAAGGGCAAAATCATACAGCATCGACCGGATGCAGATAACAATCGGTTTATGTTAAGAAAGAGACTGCCAGTATTGAGTGCACTCTGATGTCTGGCCAGCGATCGCTGGATATCACCAGGTTGGAGGTGAAGATAAAATGGTGGATTGCTGATGATGAAATCAAATTTTTCAGATGCGTTAAAGTCACAGATATCCTGGCAAAAAATATGTATCCGGTCTCTCCAGGGAGATATAGCAATGTTCTCCATCGATTCAAGCGCAGCTAATTCATCGATTTCTACACCGGTGATCCTCGCATCAGGTTGTTTTTGCGCTAACATCAGACAGAGGATACCACTGCCTGAACCAATATCTAACAATTTCTTTTCTTCGCCGGTAACCGGTGCCCAGGCTCCCAGCAAAAGGCTATCTGTACCGACCTTCATGGCAGAAGCCGTATGCCGGAGTTGAAATTGCTTAAATCGAAACAGGTAATTTTTCGAAGCTTGAGGCATAACTTTCAACCTTAAGAAAAGATATTTGTAAATGGTTGGATATATACATCTTTTTAAGCTTATTTCTTTGATTGAGTATGCATGATGAACCGTTCATATTGAGTGAAGAATTTCAGGATATCCTGGATTTGCTGGAAGAAGGTGTCAATTCCATCTTCCTTACAGGCAAAGCCGGCACCGGCAAATCTACATTACTTCAACTATTTAGACGCACTACCAGTAAAAAAACAGTGGTCCTTGCTCCTACCGGGGTAGCCGCGTTGAATGTAGGTGGACAGACCATACACTCTTTCTTCAATTTTGCCCCCCGCTTGCTAACCGAAAAAGACCTGATCAAGCGAAGAGATCTCCGTCTACTACGCTCCATAGAGGTCCTGGTCATCGACGAGATATCCATGGTGCGTGCCGACCTGTTGGATCATGTAGACTTTGTGTTGCGCTATACCCGGAAATCGGAAAAACCATTTGGTGGGGTTCAGATCCTCTTAGTAGGCGATCTATTCCAATTACCGCCCGTAGTTTCCACTGCGTATGAAAGGTCATACTTTCAAAGCACCTACGACAGTCCCTATTTTTTTTCTGCCCATGTTTTTAAAAGTGATTTTCACCTGCAGATAGTAGAGCTAACTAAAATCTACCGGCAGGAAGAGCGCCGATTTATAAATATGCTTGATGCGATCCGGGCAGGAGAAGTCGATGAAGAACTTCTCTATGAACTGAACCAAAGGGTGGATCCTCAGCCCAATCCCGGTTCAGGACATATTATATTAACTGCCAGAAATGCAGTAGCCAATGCCATCAATGCAAAGGAACTGGAGAAACTCGAGACCCAATCCAAAGTATTTGTTGCCAAGGTTACCGGCCAATTCAATCCAAACCTCTTTCCCACCGAAGCTGCTCTAAAGTTAAAGATAGGAGCACGGGTGATGCTACTGCGAAATGATCCAGGACGAAAATACGTAAATGGCACTATCGGTATAGTCACTGATTTTGAAGATGATCGGGTACAAATTCAAATCAAAAGTAAAAATGAGAATGAAATAGTGTCAGTGACCAGTCATGAGTGGGAAGTGCTGAGGTATTCTTCGGAAGGTAGTTCGAAGGAGATCAAAACAGAAGTTGTCGGTTCCTTTATTCAGTATCCAATAAGACTTGCATGGGCAATCACAATTCATAAAAGCCAGGGTAAAACCTTCGATGAGGTGCTGGTTGACCTGAAGGGGGGAGCTTTTGAGCATGGTCAAACATATGTCGCTCTGAGCCGTTGCCGTTCCTTGGAGGGTCTGCTTTTAAAACAACCGATAAAATACAGGGATATCCTTATTGATGAAAGAATCACTGATTTTTATCATGATCTCCACCGGTATTAATTTTGCAGGAATGTTCTTAAATTACCGGTAGTTATTTATTTTACGTTAAGAATTCTTCTACTGTCATGACTACCAAGAGAAAACGTAAGAAGCAGATAAGCGAAAAGCAAGAAGCAAGAAAATTTTTCGCCATTGTCATCATAGTCACCATCATCCTTATTTTACTAGGTTATATCTACTATACAAGTTTCTAAATGTTGGTCCGTTGAATTTCGCTTTCAGCAACCAGCACTTTCATATCTGTTGCGGCAGAATAATTGGTATCAACCGTGTTTTGTATTATTGCATATTGCTGGCTTATAGTCCGGAAGGATGTTAAAAATTAGTAGTCGATCAGCTTCTGCCGCAGTAGTTTGATTGGGAGACAAACCAAAAAATGCAGAAATAGCCCCAGCGATAATCAACGCCGTTCTCCACTAAGTTGAAATCACTTAGTCGTTGCCGCGATTGCCTTCAGCGGCGAGCGAGAGATTCGGCATAGTGTAAAGTAGTGAAGGCCGGGGCATTTGAGAAGTAAGGGCTTAAAGAAAGACGCAAGCGAATCAAAATAATAATTTCATGATCCTCCATAACGAAACATAAAATTTGAATGAAACTTAACCTGGACATAAAAGTGCCCAGCAGTCAGGAATGGCTGGCGGCAGTGCTAGATGATTTTGACTCTTTTCTTCAAGATCATGCAGACTGTGAACGGAAAGCATCAGCCATGGCGATGAGTTTTGTAGCAAAATATCCGGACCGCACCGAGATTATTCCCGAATTGATTGAAACAGCGATTGAGGAACTGGAACACTTCCAGCGAGTTTATGAGATCATGCAATCGAGAGGAATTACTTTGCAGCACAGTATTGGAGAAGATCCCTATGCAAAGGCCCTGGTATCCCTTTGTCACTCGGGAATCAATGAGCGATTCCTGGACCGCTTGCTGATTGCATCTGTACTGGAAACCAGAGGAGCAGAACGTTTTAAAATGATCGCTGATGCGCAACAGGACGAAGACATGTTCCGGTTTTACAAGGAACTTTGGACTTCCGAGGCCAAACATGGACACATTTTTGTTAAAATGGCTCTGCTCTATTTTGATAAAGATCAGGTCTACGAACGTCTGGAATGGTGGCTGGACCGGGAATCGGAGGTAATACAGAATTTAGAGATAAGGGCCGCTCTGCATTAGTGCAGTCAGGTTTGTGACTACAGAACGAGTTTTATAGCTTGACGTCTCGAGCAAGATCACGGTAAGCACGCAAAAGATCTTCCACAGAATTATAGCCATAGTCGGGTTTCATCATTTTGATCAATTGTCCAGCCTCTGATACCACGGGTTGGTCTGGAAAATAACGACGTACGGCGTGCAAATACTTCATAAGCCGAAAGGCATTAAACCATTGGAAATAACGGGCATAAAATGTCTCATATCGATTTGTCTCCCTTCTTATTTCATCTAATTTGGTTGCTGCATCTATTTCCAGAAGATATTCTCTAACGACCTCCGGCAACGCATAAATCCATTCCATCACCATTGTCGTTTTATGTAGTTCGGGAAGTGCTTTCACCATGGCTTCCAGGCTTTGAAATGATAGCCACGAATAGGTTTTTTGCCTCTCTCCCTCCATCCTTGCGGCCACTGCCCTTCCCGTACCAAATGGCACCCGGTGCGATGGTCGTGCGGCTGGATATACGGTGGTAGTATTGATTTCTCCAAACCGGTTTATATCGATAAACTTGTGCAAAAAATAGAAATCTTCCCCTGCCTGTCTCATATTCATTCCTCCCATCTTCCTATATGCGGTCGATCGGACGGTCATACAGGATCCAACCGTCTGGTAGGCAAACGGCAGTCCTATCAGTCTCTGTGCTGCGATAAAATAGCGTAAATGAAGTTCATATTCGATGATGGCTTCTTCCAAGGCCCTTTCCATTCCTTGACCGGTTCTGTGCTCAAATTGTACTCCCGCAGCCCATATTGCCGGGTTGTCCTCGTAGTATCTTCCGATCTCATTAAAATAGTCGGGAGCCACCGTACAGTCTGCATCCAGGTTCACGATGATCCCTTCCCTATCCAATGCCGCAAAACGACGGGTTGCTTCGTCCATTCCGGTTTTCCGGGCCATTCCGACTCCAGCCTTCTTTTTTGGGAATACCGACATATGGGTGAAGATGGGAAATCCGGACTTAACCTGCTTCTTTAATTCTTCCACCTGCTTTATTAGCTGTTTACTTCGTTGGATGATTGCAGGGTCAGCATTTTCCGGATAATTGACTATAATTATTACTTCGATTTTGATCTCCCCGGACTTTTGAGATAAAATAAGACTTTGCAGGCATTCCGTCAGGTCCGGTTCATCAAAACAGGGAATGATGACCACCATTTCGAGCCCGGGATCAGGAGCATCATCGATAAGATTCTTTTTGGAAGCTTGATTTTCCAAATAAATGTCGCGCATTTATATTTTTGTTTTAAATACAATAAGCAGTGCAAGAAATACAATTCTGCGAACTTTCTTTTTTACCACCCATCTCCTTCTTTATTCTTTTGGCCCAGGAATCAGTAATTATTGAAAAACATGAAAATTACCAAAAGAGGTCCTTCCGGAACAAATGTATTATTGCCACATCAGAAGGCCCACTCACCCTAACTATTCCATTACGTAAAGGAAAGCACCAGCGTCAGCCGGTCACGGAGGTCACTATTGCATATGACGAACCCTGGCAAAATATTCACCTTTCCTCAATTACCACTGCTTACCACAATGCCCCTTTTTTCGAATATTATTTCAACAAGTTGGAGCGTATCTATCGAAATGCCGGAGATCACCTTTTTTTATTCAATATCAAGTTGCTGGGAGAAATCTGTGATCTACTGCAACTCGGATTTCCTCCTTTTACCGGGAAATATCTTAAAGACCCCGGTGGCATCGACTGGAGGGGAATAGTGACGCCCCGCAATTACCAGAAAATCAGAGTGCCAAAATACAACCAGGTCTTCGAAGACCGGCACGAATATCTAAACAATCTTAGCATCATCGATTTATTATTTTGTCTGGGTCCGGAGACAACGCGCTATCTCAAGTCCGCAAAGATGGAGTTCGAATTTGATATCGCCGGAATGTAGCCTTCCTTTAGCATAAATCGCTTCAAACAAATAGTATATTAGCGGTTAAACAATTTGACGCATATACCTAAGCTTAAATGAAAAATATGAAAAGGCTCTCCATTCTGATGATCTTCATTGCACCCTTTATCTGTCACATCTCGTATGCCCAGGGCGATCAGTCCGCGATGATTGAGAATAAAGTAGCAAACATCGAAGCACAGGTGATCGAATGGAGAAGGGATCTGCATGAGCATCCGGAGCTGTCAAACCGGGAATTTGAAACTGCGAAAAAAGTAGCAGATCACCTCGAATCCCTCGGCCTCGAAGTCAAAACTGGAATAGCTCACACTGGCGTTGTCGGTGTCCTGAAAGGTACCCAGGAAGGACCGGTCGTCGCATTGCGGGCAGACATGGATGCGCTCCCGGTGACTGAGCGGGTAGATATCCCTTTTGCCTCCAAGGTAAAATCAACGTACCTGGATCAGGAGGTCGGAGTGATGCATGCCTGCGGTCATGATACCCATGTGGCTATCCTTATGGGTGTTGCGAGCATCTTGTCTTCAATGCGGGATCAGATCCCAGGAACTGTGGTCTTTATTTTTCAACCTGCTGAAGAAGGTGCTCCCCCCGGGGAAGAAGGTGGTGCGGAATTGATGGTGCAGGAAGGAGTGTTGAAAGATTATGATGTCGATGTGATCTTTGGCCTACATATTAACTCCATGACGGAAGTGGGAAAAATCAGGTATAAGATCGGTGGTGAATTGGCTGCCGCTGACGTGTTTACGATCAATGTCAAGGGAAAACAGACGCACGGTTCTATGCCCTGGGGTGGTGTAGATCCCATTGTGGCATCTGCCCAAATCATCATGGGATTGCAAACCATTATCAGCCGTCAAACAGAATTAACGAAAGAAGCAGCAGTCATTAGTGTTGGAAAATTTACCAGCGGTGTGCGAAATAACATCATCCCGGAAAGCGCACAGATGATTGGCACTATACGTACCCTCGATGTGGGTATGCAGGAAATCATACATGAAAAAATCAGAAAAACGGCAACCATGATTGGAGAAAGTGCCGGATGTGATGTGGAAGTGATTATTGATAAAGGGGTGCCGGTGACTTACAATGATCCCGAATTAACCAGGAAGATGATCCCCACCTTGGAACGAAGTGCTGGAGCGGAAAACATCATTGTATCCAAAGCAATTACCGGTGCCGAAGATTTTTCCTTTTTTGCCAATGAAGTACCTGGTCTATTTTTCTTCTTGGGTGGCATGCCTGAAGGCCAGAGTCCCATGGATGCAGCGCCTCATCATACACCCGATTTCTATATTGATGAAAGTGGAATGGCGCTTGGGGTCGAGACCTTAATTAACCTCACCTTGGATTACATGAAGCTTTCAGCCAAAATGTAATTATTCAGGTCTGCGCCATTAATAAAGGAATCACTAACACAATTAATCGGGATAGGCAACTGCAAACACGACGGTACCTGATAACTTAATTTCTTTTTCCGGAGCATCCTCAGCACTTAAAAGACATTTAATGGCAGCTTTTATTTTCTTGGTTCTTTGCCCTTTAGTGTTGTTTTCAAAATCACTTATTTCGATTATCTTGAATTCCGCATCTCGTGGTTGTTCAAATCCATCTGATCGAAATGCGACACCATTATTATCAACTATCTCTACATAAACTACCTTAGCTATATTCTCACGGTTATTTATTTGAAGTAAACGTGAGTCGTACTCGAAAGTGGTCTGACAGAGCTGACCATCTACACTCCCGGGGCTAATTCCCAGTGAAACTTCACTAATGCAACCTTTGCTGTCAGTCACCTTAACTTCCAGGCTCTTACTGGCACTTACTGCGACCGCCTCAAGTGTAATCACAGAATCCCTTAAACCATTTGACCACTGATACCTGAAAGGAGGACTTCCAGTACTCGTGACCACCGCCTTTCGATCTGAAATTCTGATTCTGCTGCTACAACCTCCTGTTGCCAGATTAATTGTTTGTAACTGACTACTTTGACATGCGTGTTGATTGAGCGATAACCTTAACTGGTAATTATGTCTCCGATTTAAAACTCTTTCCAAAATCCGTTGATTATGAACCTCCTTCTCATCATTAAATCTCCAGGTTAAGGCGGTGGCATCAGTCAACTCAGGAAGTACCGGTTTGAATCTGACAATAGAACTGTCTCTCGAATATGTTGCCGCGTATGAAAAAGTATTTCCCGATAAGAATTGATCAATATTAAAATTGGCATTGGTAAGTAATCGATCCCCTAATACAATCTTCAAACTATTTGAACAGTCACGAACCGTGCAATTTTTATGTCGTAAATAACCGAATAACTTAATCGAAGAAGAAGCCGGATCTTGTTCAAATCCTGTATCCATTATATAATCATCAATACCTGCACTGGCATTAAATTGTGAATCGCCTATATTTAGCTTCGAATAAAATACAGGTTCAGTATCTGAAACTTCTACCGGATCAGGTACATCCACCTTCTCACAACTGATAAATGCCATGAGGAAGAAAACAGGTAAAATAATATACTTTCTCAAAATCATTATTTTATATAATATAATACTTGCCACCCCAGATACCAGCTGGAATTTAACTGTTGGTTTTGACTGTTCGGAAGTCCGGGATATATTTTTGTTGGATTATAGAACAATGTAACTCCTGTTTTTAATCGGCTGCTCAACAAGTTTTTATATCCCATAAATAAATTGGTGGATATTTTTTGCATATGGTCTGTACTGATCCATCCTTCATCTAAACTTTGAATATTCGATATGGATCCATCTTCCACGGCCACTTGATGAAGTTGTCCCCGCGCGGAAAGCAGAATATCTACGGATGCCCCCATCTCCAGGCTGTGTTTTTTAAATTCTGCCGCGAAATAGATTGGGACGCTGAAAAACTGCAAATTGCTCGCTTTAAGGCCATACGTTGTATTTGAAGCACTGAATCCGTAGGTGGTAAATTGCTCAAATTTTGAAAATCCTCCTTCTCCTGACCTAAGCTGTATCGAAGGGCGTGCCCCTATCAGCCAATGGGTTGCCAGATACTTTTCATAGGTGATCCCGACTATCAAGCCCCGGGCCGGGGATGTTGAGGAAAATGCAGGGTCCAGCAGCAGCGATGCAGACCAGGCGATCCGATTGCGCTTGAATCTAAAATTCTCGTCAAGGAGGTACTTGCCACCACCTGGTGATATTTCGCGGCTTTGGATAAGTGCAAAACTTCTGGTTGATATGAAGGGTACCATTTCAAGACCTCGACTATTTCGTTGATTTTCAGCCGTTAAAATCAAACGCTGAGTTTCTGGGGTCAAATCTTCATCAACTATCATATCCATGGGAGGGGTCTCTCCTATAATGTACTCCCTTTGGGTTGGCAATTTTAGAGGTTGTGAATGGTCTGTTAGTTCACGAGTGATTCCGGACTTTAATCGAGTCGCTTTCCCAAAAGATTCGGGACGGTCTCTGACATCATCTGTTTTGGCACCTGGCTCAATCATATCTTCGGGCTTCACCCGTTTTATAGAAGTCTCAGCCAGATCAGACCTTTTTATTAATTCCTGATCCTGAGGAACTGGTTCCTGCTTATCCATGGTCCTCCAATAGTATGATCCACCGGCAACTAATCCCAGAATCAGCATCAAAGACAAGAACCAGTAGAAATATTTTCTTCTTCTTTTCTCCTTCTTTAATAGTGTCCTTGCTTCTTCCCAATGCCGGTAATTAAAATCAGGAGGATTGGCCTGAATTAACTTATCTCTAAATAACCTATCTAATTCTTTATTTTGCATAACCTCAAATGCATTATACCCGATAATTTATCCGGAAATCTTTTTCATATTTTCACCAATGAGTTGATCGTTCAGTGACTGCTCAATTAAATCCTGTAATTTCCTTCTCGCGGTAGATAAATGCCATTTGCTGGTACCTACCGATATTTTAAGCATCGCTCCAATTTCTTTATGTGAATATCCGTCCACAGCAAATAAATTAAATACCGTTTTTGTAACCGGTGGCAAATGATTGATAAATTGCTGCAGTTGTTCAGCATCAAAAGATTGATCTGCCACATTATAATCCACTACTTTCTTATGATAAATGGACATTTGCTCCTCATCGGGATAGAAAAAAGTGGCTTTATACTTTTTTTGCTTACGATAGTGATCTATTGCTGTATTTATCATTATTCGGCGTATCCAGGCCTCGAAGGGTATGTCAGCGTTGTAGGATTTAATTTTTCTCACAATTTTTAAAAATGCACTATTCAGCAAGGAGCCGATTTCATCTTCATTGGTCGCATATCTACGACAGACCCCATAGAGATCCTGATAACAGTGATGATAAAGTTTGTAAATGCACTTCTCATCCCCTTTAGAAATTCCCGCAATTAGTTGTCTGTCTATAAGCATGTTATGATTGACAAGCAATCAATTTTATTCGTATTTATCGCAAAAACCATGCACAGAGCCATAAAACTACAGCTCTGTGCCAGAGGGATAATCTTTGGAAATCAGTTGATGCTTAGTCTTTCATACAGATTTCCCGTTTTCTAAGGCTGGATTTCATTTCAATTTGTCAAAGTTATTTAAAGATATATTTGCGATTATTGACTTTTCATAATCTTAATCTGCTCACTCAGATTATTTCCAATCAGCTGGATTACATACAAACCGGACGAAAGAGATTCCAGGTTCAGGTAAATATCCTGGGTACCCTCCTCATCTGTCACCTTCCTGATCAAGACGGGGCGTCCGGTCATATCACGAATGATTACCTCGGATTCCTGCCCAAATTCCCCGGTCAGGCGCATTTCTCCAGTCACTGGATTAGGTGAAGCAACTAGCTTTGCAACCTTGCCCGATGGATTTCTCTGGCCACTCTGATCGACCGACAAGTCACGGAAAGGGATAGCCTGGCTAAGATCAACTTCAATGCATTCCTCCAGAGTGCAAACAGAACCAGTAGATTTAACACAATATTCGCCATCCTCCGTCACCACTATTGTCTGAGAAGAATCACCCGTACTCCAAATAAATGAATGGTCGTTATAATTTGATCTTGCCGTCAGCTGATAACCCTTCTGGCCGAGAAGAACCTGCTTCTGAATTTTGAGTCGACAGACATCGGCATCCGCATTCAGAACAATGCAGGCACTGGCAGTACAACCAAATCCATTTGTCATCTTGACACAATATTCAATTGCCGAATCAGCCTGTATGATTCTGGTGGTATCTCCTGTATTCCAAACAAAATGAAAAGGAGGGAAACCTCTGGGCTGGGCAACCAGACCTGCTCCCGACCTCTTTATGACAACATCACATTGATCGGTGATTGCAGACAAATCGATACAATCATTTGAAACACAACCGTTCGCATCCACTACTTCCACACAATATTGCGCTAGATCATGAACCACGGTAGACTTTGTCGAGTCTCCGTTATCCCAGCGATACGCAAATGGGCCACGGCCATGCGTGCGGGCAACCAGAGTCAAAGCTGAATTTACTCCAGTGGTCGCTGGTAAGAGCACTATCTGTGTCTTACATAATTTGGAAGGATCAAGGACAATACAGTCTGAGGTATTACATCCCAATGCATCCGTCACTGTCACACAATACTCGCCTGCCTTACCGATCCGGATCAGCTTGGTGGTATCTCCCGTGCTCCATTCAAAATTGAAGGGAGCATGACCTTCAACCCGTGCGACTAAATGCATGACTGTCGCATCGGCATTTGTACCTAAGCTGACCGGCTGAACTTTTGTTTCGCAGGTTGGCAATTCCAGGATAAAACAGTCCTTTGACGAACATCCATCTGCATCCACTACCGTGACACAATATTCACCGGGGAGCGGATCTTCTAGTTCCTGAGTGGTGTCACCCGTACTCCATAGGTATACGAATGGACTTCTGCCCTTTGACCGTGCAATCAGAGAATAAGTGCCTTGGACAGATACGGAGGGATGTAATTTTATTTTGGTCGCACATTTTACACTATCTCTCAGATGAATAATATCACGGGCTGTACATCCATTGGAAAGCGATGCCGCAACCCAGAAAACACCCTCACCCTTTACCTTGATCGAGGTGGTTTTTTCTCCGGTGCTCCAGGAGTACGAAACCGGCTCTTCCCCTTTTGCTGAGGCAGTAAGCAAGAAAATGCCATCATCCAGTTCCACCGAACTGATGGTTACCACACAAGCAGTATTAGCCGGGCATTCCTTCAAAACGAGGGTATGCTGCAATCTTTGCGGATTGTACTTTATTCTTTTTGCCTCATCGCAGCCATCCAGAGAAAACATTAAAGTGCCCTCAGCAATGTGATTCGGCACCGCAAACTCGAGCGAAAAGAATCCCTGCTCATTCGTCCAAATCATGGTATCAATGGCAAAAAGATCATCAGCGGCCGACATTATAACAATCTTTACCCCAGGTTGAGGTTGATGATGTTTGTCCACTACAATGCCATTGACGGAGACGGCATGGCCCAACAAGAGGCCAGGAGCCACTAAGAAAAGGGTAAATGGGAGTAATACTTTTTTCATTCTGTTGTCTCTGGTTCAAAAGTCTTTCAAAGTGTTTGATACCCTAAACACGGATTCTATTGACCTCAGGTTGGGTTTTATAAGGATTATTTTTAGAAGAAGTCAACTAATAGAGCTTCATTGTGTATATTTTTACCTACGTAAAAAGGGAATTTTCAATGCGACTAGGCAGGACTACATTCTCCATTGGTCAATTTGTATCGGTACGGGGACCTTTTATTATCTACTGCCTGCTGATTTCGCTGGTGGCTTTTGGATTTGCCCTGGTAAGTACTGATATTTCAGTAGATGAGGAGATTTCCTCTATGCTGGACACGGTCCATCCAGGGTGGTTGAGTGCGGATCGATGGGGGATGGCTTTATTAAATCGCCTTCTTCTCCCTGGACCGGTGATCCCCTATTTTCCCATGATCCTTGCGATCGTCTTTAATATCGCGAGTCTTCTTTTTATTCTGAATATATGGCAGGAAGAAGATGGATCCGGCAAGTACCTTGCGGCAGTTCCGGTGCTATCCCTGCCCACGATCGCCTTCATATATCAATTTAATCTCTGTTCATACGGGTATTATCTGGGAGTATTACTGGCCGTACTCAGCATTCATACTTTCATCCGTAAAAAAGGGTGGCCTGGAAAAATATGGTGTATTCTGCTATTATCCCTGGCGGTGTCAATCTACCAGGGAACAATTTTTGTAGCGCCCACAGTATATTTCATCTTTCTTTTCAAAAGGACCCAGGTTCACCCAGGCGTTGCTCCAGCAGCAGAAAATGATCTCTTCAGAACAATTATACAATTTCTAATCTGCTTTATCATTGCACTGCTTGTGCACCAAGGTGTTTCCCTGCTAATTCGCAATATTCAGGACATTTCAATCCGCTATCACACCGTAGATAGTTTTTTTACCGGAGAATTCCTGTCGAGTTACAGTCTAATATTTACCATCAAAGAAATGACGGCGTTCTTTACCGGTCACAAATTTTATATCGGCTGGATCAATGGCTTACTTTTTTCCAGCAGTATCATTAGTGTCCTTGTAAATATCTACCGATCTCCCCAACTTCTGCCACTAAAGATCTGGCACCTGTTTCTATTGACCGCTGCATTAAGTTCTGCTTTCATGTTAATAATTTTTACCGGACACATCTGGCCTGCGCGGGCGATGATGGCTATTCCATTTCTTTATGGTGGAATAATAATTTTGGCAATCCAAAATAGTAATCGTCAGCTGCAAATATTCCTTGGCACACTCGTTTCAATTTCATTTGTTTTTAATACTTATTTAAATACCCGACTTTTTTATTCCGACCATTTGGCCTGGCAGCAGGATAGTGGACTGGCAAGAGACATAAGCTATCGGGCAGAGATTCTATTTGGAGATTCCTTAATAAGTGAAAAACCGACACCGCTGGTAGTAGTGGGTAAGAGAAGAACCGAAAAATTACCTGCGCTCATCAGGTTTGAGACCTTTGGTCAATCTTTATTTGAATGGGACAATATCAATCATCACCGAATCATTCCGGTTTTCAAATTAAACCACATATTTTATTTTGATACACCAACGGCCAGCCAGATTGAAGCTGCAGCGGAAATAGCGCAGGATCTCGATACCTGGCCCTCTGGTAATTCCATTGTTTTTCGGAATGGGATGGTGATAGTAAAACTGGGGAATTGACTATTACCACCTGTATTAATTAATCGACCTTCTGAAATTGGAAATCAGCAAACCGGATAATATCTACCTTTTGATTTTCATAATGATGAATAAATTCCCCGTCATCTGAAAAGATGGCCACAAATTCAAATTCTTCATCGAGATCCGTACCATCGTTGCCCAAACCGGTAGTGATATTAGTACCTTCTGTTTTTAACAGATAACCCAGCCATTTAATCAAATTCATGCCGTAAAAAGCATCGGTACCGGGAAGGTCGCCATATTTGGTAATGTATTCCGCTTTAAAGTCTTTTGCATCATTCGATCTATAATCGACCGGCCTGGCACTCGAAAGATGTACATGAAGATTTTCGAAATACTCATAATCCATGCGGGACATCTCCATCCATTGCGGCAGACCGAAAACGGTAATTTCCTCCTCTCCTTTGGCAAAATTTAGTTTTGACAAAGCTGCAATGACGAAAGGTTCATCCGACCACACAGGAACAATAAACCGGCGATAATTCCTTTCCTGAATGTATACTGCCAGGCTATCCGTCAGATCAGAATTACCGATGTCCGGCACAATTTCTTCTCTGATCTTGGATGTCGTATCATGCGTGACGGGATCTACCTGAAAATACTCAAGTGCACTGACATCCCTTGGATCATTTTTTGTCATCAACATGACCTCACTCAGCGGGTAGTGCTCCCTGACAAATCTCGCCAGTCGGTGAGCATGGCTTTGCAGCGACGGACGCATTTGAATATAATACGGATTCGCCTCCTCCAATTTGATTGTGTTCCAGGGAGAAACAACGATTTTATGATTCTCTAGTGCGAATTTTGCGACCGCCTCCACCTTATCTGTGTGATACGGTCCGATAATAATGTCCGCATCCTGCATTTCCTGCCGGGAATTCAAATTATTGACAAACTCAGGGTCTTCTTCAGTATCGATTACGGTGAGCTGGATATTGACATTATCCAGGCAATGTTGAACTCCAAACTGGACTCCAGCTAAAAATTCGATCATCCGGACCATTCTGGCGGTTGCCCTGGATTCCCGTGTCTGGAAACGTCTGGCTTCAAATGGGGCCAGCAGGACCACACTGTAGACGTCCTTAAATTCAGTAGTGATTCCTTCCGATCGTTCAGTGATGGGAGGTGCTTCCCGCTCCGGGATTACGTTCCACTCTATGGTATCTACCGGAATAGAAGTATTAGTAGGGGTTCCTCTGACTACATCTGTATCTTTATCTGAATCTGTCTTTTTACTCGCAGGACCGAAAATACCACAGCCGGCAAAGAGCAATAAACCAATTGACAAGACTAATATCCACCTATTCCCACTCAATGGTCGCCGGTGGTTTGGTGCTGATATCATAAACAACTCTATTTATACCTTTGACTTCATTGATGATCTGGCTGGATATCTTGGAGAGCAGAAAATGAGGAATATCACTCCAATCGGCGGTCATGCCATCCCGGGAGTTCACTGCCCGGAGAGCCACTACCTGTTCATATGTACGTTCATCACCCATCACTCCGACACTCTGTACCGGCAATAAGATGGTCCCGGCTTGCCAGATTTTATCGTAATATCCTTCCGCTTTCAGGTTTTTGATAAAAATATGATCCGCCTCCTGCAGTAGCAACACTTTTTCCGGTGTAATCTCTCCCAGGATCCGAATGCCCAGACCTGGACCGGGAAATGGATGTCGATGAAGGATCTTATGCGGTACTGCAATCTCATCACCAACCGCCCTCACCTCATCTTTAAAGAGCATATTGAGCGGCTCAACGACCTTAAGATTAAGCGTATCGGGTAGTCCGCCCACATTGTGATGTGATTTAATAGTGACAGAAGGGCCATGCACTGAAACCGACTCAATTACATCCGGATAAATGGTTCCCTGGCCTAACCAACGTATGTTGTGCAATTTATTCGCCTCATCCTGAAATACATCGATAAAGGTCTTTCCAATTGCTTTACGTTTGGCCTCTGGCTCAGAATGCCCTTTAAGTGCCGTGTAAAAACGGTCTTTCGCGTCAATTCCAATCACATTTAGCCCCATCCCCTTATAGGAGTCCAGGACCTCCTCAAATTCAAATTTCCGCAACAAACCGTTGTCAATAAAAAAGCAAATCAATTGATCACCAATCGCTTTGTGCAGAATGGTGGCAGCTACTGTAGAGTCAACTCCACCGGATAGACCCATTAAGACACCATCTGATCCGATCTTCTCCCTCAGCTTTTCGATCGACTCTTCTACAAATGACCTGGGAGACCAGGAGGGAGAACATCCTGCCACATCAAAAAGAAAGTTATGCATCAGTTGGGCTCCATGCAAGGAATGAGTCACCTCAGGATGAAATTGAAGTCCGTACACCGGCGCGGAAAACGTACCATTTCTACTTCGGAAAATAGCGGTTCTTATTTGGGTGGTGCCGGCTACAAGCTCAAACTCTTCCGGCAGGTCAATGATCGTATCACCGTGTGACATCCACACCTGGCTTCCTTCCGGAATCTGCTGCAGCAGGACATCGGAGTGATGCCAACGATCCAAATGCGCTTTGCCATACTCCCGGCTTTCGGAGCGTTCTACTCTGCCACCAAAATTATCCGCTAACAACTGGGCTCCGTAGCAAATACCTAATACCGGTACCTTTCCAATGAACTGCTGGAAATCTACCCGGGGAGAATCTGATTCCCGGACAGAGCAAGGGCTCCCACTCAAGATAATCGCTTTTACATCGTCTGTTATGGGAGGAATTTTGGAATATGGAAAAATCTCACAAAACACTTGGTGTTCCCGGACTCTTCTGGCAATCAGTTGGGTATACTGAGATCCAAAATCGAGAATAACTACGCGTTCTTTCATGGATATTATTAATCTTCCAAGCCTCGGCCTGTTTTTTTGATCGCACCTTGATCACCCAAGTCCTTCAGCAGCTTGTCCAGAATACCATTAATAAAGTCTTTGCTTTTATCGGTACTGTACACTTTCGACAGCTCGACATACTCGTTGAGTGTCACTTTCGTTGGGATCGTGGGGAAAGACATAAATTCGCAGATAGCCATTTTCAAGAGGATCATATCGATATTTGCCACCCGGTCTACTTCCCAATTTTCGAGGGAAGGAGCGATGACCTTCTCATATTCATCATCCTTCTCCATGACCAGGATGAGAAGATTTTCACCGAACTCCACGGCTGCTTCGTAATCCGGTCTGAACGTACGGTACAATTCGGGTGAATCCGGGAGCGCCTTGATGGTCTTCTTCATTGCTCCGATAATCAAGGATTTGTCATCCTCCCAGGTTGGGAAGTAGTCATCCATCGTTTCCTCGAATAGCTCTTCTTTCAGGAGATGCTTGTACAAACTCAGGAGGATCTCCCGGTCATCGGAAACCCTTTTTTTGTGCAGTACATAATTTTTATATTCAGGCAACTTTGCAAAACTTTTGTAGAATTTGCGAACAGTATCCTCTTCAACCAGGTTGTCTATGCCTTTTTTCTTGAAAATGATCTGTAAGTCCGGTTCTTTGACCAGAGCCTGAATTGAGCTGTTGTTATATAATTTTGCTGAGAACTGTTTATCATCGTCACTGGGAAGATATTTACTGTGCTTTCGCTCCGTATCTTCCACAGAAAACTCAGTAGTCTTTATCAAATTGAGGAGATTGAAGAGATACAACTCCTGGGATCTATCAAGAGATTGCCGGTAGAAATCAAGCGCTTCATCCTTACCAAGTTCGGGATCGCGCCCCACCATGTATAAGGTTTGCAGCACCTTAATACGAATATTCCTTCTACTTAGCATGTCAAATAATTCAAAATAACTCTACTGACTTTTTCAAGATGGATGCAAATAAACAACTTTTTATGTTTTTGCAGCGAGAAAAAGCCTATTTAATGTAATTCATTTTCACTTCCTCAAATGAAGGCAAATGTCTATAATGCCACTTATCTAAAATCTTGCCATCCTCCATCAACAAAATCCCTGGATTGGATCGCACTATGGTCTTCAACAATATATCGTCAGCAGAACAGGCAGTAAATTCAATGCCAGTGGCCCGCTTAAAGTCCAGGATCATTTCGCGGTCTGCGCCTCCAATAACGATCACGCTCTTAATTCCCTCCTTATCGGCCGCCTGCGAGAAAGGAACCACGATGTCTTTAAATCGCCTTACGTAAGCCTCATCCCAGTCATATCGCATCTGCGTAACGTCACGGGTTCTGGTTTCTGTACGATAATTAATAGTGGTATCTCCATCTACCAATAGGGTATCAGTCGGAATCCGGATCGAATCAGTCACTGCAATCGTCTCCGAATGACTGCCATGTTGATATAATTTGTGACATACAATAAAGACAAATGGCTGTGAATTGGTCAGGATCTGTTCGGTGACATCATCGTCATTGGGGCCATAGATCACAAAGTCAGAGATTTTCGACTCGGGTACTTCCGGCTCCGTCATTTTAGTTTCCACCACTTCCCAATCTGTCTTGGGATAGGATTTATACTCATTCAGATATTGCTGATATGGCAATTCGACAAAGGTGCCGGTAAGTTTATTTTTAAGCGTGTAGCTGATCACCTCCCTGCTGGCCTCAGCCTCCTCTTCAAGCTGCTTTTGAGCCCGGATATCTACCCCCTTTTTGAAGGGCCTGAAATCTATGTGCGGTAAATGCCAATAAGCATTATTGACCGAATAAATCGTCAAGCCTAAGGTTAGTATCAGGATAATAATAGTCCGCACCGAAGCGGTAAATAGCTGATGCATGTCGCGGTGCCTAAAAACAAAAATAAGTGCAGGGACCAACAAAGCAAGATCCTTGTAGAAAGATACCCTGGGTTCAAGCTTGAGAAAATCACCAAAACACCCACAATCGGTCACTTTCATTTGAAGTGGATCATAGCTGCTCCATTGCCCGAACTGGAAGAAATTAACTCCCTGGGGCACATAACCGGTGAGAAAGGTGAATCCGGTCAGGAAAGTAAAAAAAACGACCAGTAGTAAAAAGGCCCACGCGGTTAACTTGGGCCGGCTGCCAAGCAGGAGCATGATTCCCAACACAATTTCAAAGACGATCATAAAAATGGCAAAGCCCACTGACAATGATGATAACCATGGAAATAAAGGTGCCAGAAAAGAAAATGCCGTCTCACTAAAAGTATATTCAAATTCGGCAAAGTACTGCTCCATTTTGTAAGCAGTACCCAGCGGATCGATGGCTTTTACATAGCCGGAAATAATAAAAAGTACTCCGGTAAAATTTTGTAGAAAAGTTATCAGCCAGCTCTTCTGCTTCCGGTAAAAAACACCGATTGCCAGGGTAAGTATAAAGGCAATGGCGCCAATTGTAACAACCAAAGTGGTTAAATTCATACTACGACCGGGTTTTGTTTCTCCTCTAATTTAATGAGGGCAAATAATGCATAATTAATCATGTCCATAAAATTTGCATCCAGCCCTTCCGAAACCAACGTATGCCCCTCATTTTGAAGTATCTGTTTAACCCGCAATATCTTCATCAGGATTAGGTCTGTGAGTGATGTCAGTTGCATCAATCTCCAGGCCTCTCCATAGTCATGGTTCTTAGCGATCATTAGATTCTTGGCGTTTTGCAAATGCAAATCATACCTCTCCCCTACCTCATCCGGCTGCATGTCTTCCTCGGAAGTCCCCAGTTCCAGTTGGATCAATGCCATAATCGAATAGTTGACAATGCCGACATACTCGGAAATGACAGGATCGGCTACCTTAGCTTCACCGGTTTCTTCCAGCGTTCGTATTCTCTTCGCTTTAATAAAAAGTTGATCAGCGAGCGATGAAAGTCGCAAAATCCGCCAGGCAGTACCATAATCGATCATCTTCTTGGTAAACAGATCCCGACATTTTCGGGCTTCCTGATCGTACTGCTCCAGTGTTTGACTCAATGCTAATATTATGTTTTCGCAAATATAAAGTAATGTGTCCGGCCTATTGAAATATTCCCACCTTTTTTATCCTCAGTCTTTTGATTCCACTTTAATTTGAATCTGTTCGAATTTGCGCTCTCCCCTGATCTCCTCCGGATATAAGCCCAGTGCATGTGCGATGATATCGTCTAAAACTTTAGCAGGATGCGATATCGGCAATGAAAAAACCAGGTGGGGTTTGTCGGAGTCAAAGGCTTGCTTTTCGATATCTGCTCCATACCGGTTCAAGGCATCCATCAGTGTGCCCATCACCTCGTAGGAAAAATGAGTCCGATAATGAACCTTTCGCTGAATGGTATGAATAGAAGCCTGCTTCAGTGCATCTTCGGCACTTTGCCGGTAAGCATTTGCCAGACCGGAAGCACCGAGCAGCTTTCCTCCGAAATATCGGGAGACGACGATGACAACATCGCTCAGAGCAAAAGCATCAATTTGTCCCAAAATGGGCTTGCCTCCGGTTCCGGAAGGCTCACCATCATCATTAGAACGGTAATTATTCTTATCTGCCCCGATGCGATAGGCATAGCAATGGTGCCGGGCTTTAGGATGTGCCTTTCGTACTTTTTCCACAAATTCAAGAGCCTCTTCCGAAGTGGATACCGGTGCACCAATAGCAAGAAAACGAGAACCTTTTTCTTTGTAAATGCCCGATACCTCCCGTCTGATTGACTGATATCTGTCGATGACCTCCACAGCTCAAAATTCAGTTTGTTCCAAAAACAAGAGAAACTACTTTTCTTCAAATTTGAGGGAGACACCATTTATACAGTAACGAAGACCGGTTGGCTTCGGTCCGTCATTAAATACATGGCCCAGATGGCCACCACACCTTGCACATAAAACCTCTGTGCGCACCATTCCATGACTGGCGTCTTTTTCTTCTTCGACGGTATTGGAATACATCGGTATATAAAAACTAGGCCAGCCGGTCCCGGATTTAAATTTGGTCTCGGAACTAAATAGAGGCAAGCCACAGGCTCTGCAATTGTACTGTCCCTTTTCCTTATTATCCCAATAGGGTCCGGTAAATGCCCGCTCCGTACCCTTCTCGCGCATGACATAATATTCTATCTCCGACAATTCCGCTTGCCATTCAGAATCAGGTTTCGAAATTTCCTCAAAATTAAATGATTGTAACTCAGGCATATCTTTTTTATTTACTGTCTGCGAGCTGCCGTTACAAGCAAATATTGTCATTATTAAAAAAGCAACTAATAAACGCATAATTTCAGGTTTTAGATTCCGTATCCTGACGCTGTGCATATTCAATTATTTTTCGCATAAAAAATGCAATTGTCAGAAAAATGAAATAAGAAAAAATAATCATAAAGAATATCCAACGTACTGACATTTTATCAACATCCGGTAAATGGGAAAAAGCAGCGGCAAAGCCAAAACTACCCACCAGCAAAATGACAAATCCGTAAATTGAATTCCGAACATAACTGCCTGTGTCGGTAACTTTCAGAAAATATACCGAATTAAAAAAAGCATAAAGTAAAAGGATCGTGGCAGAGACAATCCAATGATAAAAATGCGGTGCCTTCTCCGAAGCAAAGAAAAGAAGGACCAATAGTTGGATAATTGTACAACCGATCAATAACCAGACGGACTGACGAATCGGATGATCGAGTGACTGTAAGATCTTCTTCATTGCTTGACTACTTTTGCATAGAGATCGTATTCGGTTGCATCGGTAATCTCTACCCGTGCTATATCACCGATCCGTACATAATCACTTTCTGCATCAATGATCACCTCATTGTCTACCTCAGGTGAATCATATTCAGTACGACCAAAAAAATTCTTGCCTTCCTTTCGATCAATCATAACTCTAAGAGTAGAACCAACCAGCGCTTCATTATGTTCCAGCGAAATCTGACGTTGTATTTCCATTAACTTTCCGGCACGTTCCTCCTTTACTCTGCGCGGTACATTATCTTTCAGTGTTGCACTAGAGGTACCCTCTTCATGACTATATTCAAAAACACCTAAACGATTGAATTTCATCTCCCTGACAAATTCACACAATTCCCTGAATTCGCTTTCTGTCTCTCCGGGAAAACCTACCAACATGGTTGTTCGCAGGGACAGTTGAGGAACGGTTTCTCTGGCATAGCGGATTAAGTCACGAGTCTCAGCTACCGTGATCTGACGCTTCATTCTTGACAGGACTGAGTCACTGCCATGCTGAAGTGGCATATCCAAGTAATTACAGATATTAGGATGCCTGGCCATCACCTCTAATACATCACGGGGAAATTTAGAGGGATAGGCATAATGGAGGCGGATCCATTCCAGGCCTTCAATGCCGGCAAGCTGCTCAAGCAATTCTCCCAATTTCCGGCTCTTATACAAATCCAGGCCATAATAGGTCAGTTCCTGAGCGATAAGCAGAATTTCCTTTACCCCTTTGGCGACAAGATTTTGTGCCTCCTGCAGTATTTGTTCTATCGTCCGACTTCGATGCCCGCCACGCATCAGAGGTATGGCACAGAACGCACAGGTCCGGTTGCACCCTTCTGATATCTTGAGGTATGCATAGTGAGGTGGCGTCATTATCGAACGTTCTCCTAATAACTCATGCCGGTAATCCACATTAAAGCGGGCCAGCAGTGGTGCCAGTTCCATCGTACCAAAGTAGGCATCTACCTCGGGGATTTCCCTTTGCAAATCGTCCTTATACCTCTGAGACAAACAACCTGTGACGTAGAGCTTCTTTATCACACCCTGCCCCTTCAGATCTACATAATGTAGAATGGTGTCGATCGATTCCTGCTTCGCCGCCTCGATAAATCCACAGGTGTTGACAATTACCGAATCGACTTCAGCGTCCTGTAATTCGTGTTCGGCCTCCAGTCGACCATTCCTCAATTGCGTGATTATATTCTCCGAGTCAACCAGATTTTTCGAACACCCCAGTGTAACCACGCTCACTTTTCCACCGCTTTGTTTAGTCTTCACAAAAATCCCATTTTTCTGCCGCGAAGATACCGTTTATCATTAACCTGAATTATTTTGATTTCTGGCCTGCTATCAACCGGTGAATTTTCACTGGGCAAAGGGGCGGTCATGACTCACAAGCGAAACATGTAGATGATCTCCGCTGCCATCGTGACGTAAAACCCGAAAGCCCATACCACGGAAATAGATCTTTAATAGAAAATTTCGTATTTCCGAACGTCCATTAGTGCGAATATCTACTGCATGTACAAATCCATTCTGTTGCCTGTAATGCAACGAGTGCTTTTTTGCACTGAGCCCCATCCGGCCATAGTCTTCGTAAACCCGGTCAGCATCAGTCACTATCAGGTCTTTATCCAGCAAAATCAGCGTGGTAATGCCCAGCCTGAGAATCGGATGCAGGCTACTATATTCCGAAGCAATTTCTGTTGATTTTACATTAGCACCCGAAATATACACCATGGCATAGATGCCGTAACTCAGGAGGACCACCAGAATAACTGACATGCGATTTCTGACGAAATGCACCTGAGTACCGAAGAGAAATATCAGGTAAAAAGCCAAAAGGACAGCCGTGAGCATAAAGCCACCAAATATCGCAGGGTACGGATAAAAAAAGTAAGCCTCATGCAGGTATATGGAACCCCGAATCAAAACCACAAATGGAAGTACAACTAAAAAGCTGTAGACTACGATCCGCGCAAAAATGCGCCTTTGTTTTGGATTGCTGATCATTTCTAGCGTACGAATAATACAGAATTAACGTTTCCCCTATTATCCTTTTCCCACACGGGATTGGCCGGATCAACATACCATCTACCATCCACAATAAATTTATAATAGTGTTTACCACCGGATAGTGGTACTGCTACTTGCCATTTCCCATCAGAGTGCTGCATCGTCGTTTTATGCTCATCCCAATCATTAAACGAACCAGCCAGGATCACCTCCTTTGCACTTTCAAATCCTCCCAATTCAAAGGTGATCGGAATAGTTATGTCCAGTATGGAATTGAAGGTGGCATATTCGTTTCTTTTCTTATCCGGATTATTAAGATCATGCGTCCACTGGCCATCAATGATAAACTTATATTCATATCTGCCAGGAGGTAAATCACATCGTAATTCCCATCCACCCGATACTTTTTCCATCAGAAGATCTTTTTCATTCCAGTTGTTGAAACTACCGGTCAAAATCACATTTTGTGCCTGCGGATGTCCGTCCAGAAAAAATCTAACCGCCCCGTCTTTGTGGATTTTAATCAGTGTTTCCTCAATTCCAAACACCTCTTTGATGAAGTCATTGTCGAAAAGGTGATCTTTAAAACTGAGTGCCTGATTTATGATATGCTTCCCATTTATGATGTATTTAAAATCCCAGTCCAGAACATCTGAAAAATCACTCACATGCTTTCTAAGTTCAAAAACATATTTATTCTTTTTCTTCATTCTCCAGCCCCGGTCTGACCAATCATTGAAACTACCGGAGATTGCTACATCGTAGATATCAAGGTCTGAAAAATCCAAATATTCTGATTTTCCTTCCTGAAGTGCATACTGATAATCCCTGATATCGAATATAAATACGACGTCATCTCCTTCAAAATGATAGGCTGGATTCTGGGCAGATATTTCCATCAGCCCTGCCAGAGGAAGAAATAAAAAAACAAGAATCCGATATTTCCAAAACTTTCTCACTGCCTAAGGTCGATTAGGTAACAGGAAATATAATTTTTCCTTTTTATAATTTATCAAGATGCGTTTATCATATAAAAATTCATAACCCAGTACTCCCTGAATGCTGGATCGGAATGATTCATTCAAATTGTCTAAACTGGTCAACAACGTATGCATTTCCTCTGGTTCCTGAGCACCGCATTTAAATCCACTCAAAAGTCCGGCCAGCACTTCGACTTCCCTCTTTCCCACTCCGGACATGTTAACGCGCCTCAGGATTTTGAATTGCCTAAGTACCCGCCGTCCAACCAGACGATCCAAAAGATTCAGTTCTGCACCCGTATCCAACATGAATCGCAACTTTTTTCCTGCCACTTCTGCCCTGAGTACTATTAAATGGTGATCGAGATAAAAATGGATACTGTCTGACTTTTGTTCCCAAACCTGACGGTTTTCAAGTGGTTGTCCTGAATTATCCAAACGACTCAACGTAATGATCCTGGCCGGATAATCCACCAGAATTTCAAAATCTCGGAAAACGTTGTATCCTAATATTCCTCTCAATTGAATATTTTTCTTCTGTTCAATGTGGCTAAGGTCAATAACATGTGCGAGTAAATCCTCAATAGACAAATGATCGATAAATATCGAATCCACGCGCTTCGATTCGACCTCATCTACCAGGCCACTGGCCCCCATACCGGCAATTGCAGCAGATACATCCGGATCATAATAAGACCGGTTAAGGATCAGCCTTTCTGATCCGGTATCGAAAAAGAAATTTCCACCCACGTCACCTACCTGAGCTTCGATGGTAATTAATCGCCCCGTCAGGGTAAAAGGGATATGAACCGTATTGATATTGGAGACGATAGCTTGAGGAAAGCAAATAGAGGCAGAATAATCTTTGGTATTTGTATCACCAGCATTTGCCAGCAATGGCAAGAAAATATAAGAGAAAAATAGTGTAACCAAAATCAGCCCAGGAGTGAAAACATGACGCTCCACCCACCCGGCAAAGGAATCTGCGATTGAATACACTGCATTCATCCAATGATC
>JAGQWZ010000130.1 GCA_020436835.1 Saprospiraceae bacterium
CAATCGATGGCTCATACACATCATTGTTGTTGCCATAGAAACGGTCAAGATACAAGCCCCAATCGGCCACTTCCTCTTCCAGACAGTAGAGATACTTAGTCGTATCGCCTACAATCGGTCCGTTCGATTGTTTAAAGGTTAAATTACTCCAGCAAGTCCCTAAGCCATTGCTGAAGTTTACTTTGTACTCACGTCCGATAGCACCACAGGCATAAAAGCTGATCACTGTTGCACAAGGTGCCGCTGTTCCGGTTTGTACTACACCACCAAATTGGTTGTATACTACATAGTCCACCGGCCCAGAAGTCGCACAATTTGTGACAAACTCAGATATCGCGACGCTGATAAAGCCATTGGCTTGCAACGATGCGTTGACATCTGTACAGTTTGGACTAGCTGTCTGTGCTGTTACTGATGCTGTCGCAAACAACAACATCAATCCAGCCAGCATCCACTGCATGCACTGTCTCACTCCAGACGTAATCCAACTCAAAGGCTGAATAGAAGTAACATTCGTCTTTTTCATGAGTTCTAGTTTTGGTTATTAAATAATTCGGTTTTTATAAAAAAATTAAAATCAAAATAGATCCTTCCTATCCGAAAACAACGATAACTCGACTATCTCATCCTTTCTCTCCAGATGAAATATCAAGTTCAAACTATAACCAGGAAACTGTATAGACTTACTAACATCCGATCGGACGTCTCTTGCGTGAAGTGTGTACCAACTTTGTGATTAGTGTAATGGTGCTTCATCCAATAGAGTTAGGTTCTAATACTTTGTTCTTGTGTTATTGTTCTTCTAAGTTCTTTTCGCGCCAATCCGTTCAAGACATCTTTATAGAGTTCCTTGAGTTGAAATGTCTATCCCCAATTGGACCGTACAAATATAAATGAAAGCCATGAAGAAAATATACCAGAAAATAGGCAAAAATTACATTAGAACTATATGCTATGTTTATCTTGGTGTCTTTCAACTGCTTTACCCATCAGCATTGTTAAAAAAAAATTAAAACTTTTTTTTCATATATGTTCCATGCCGCATTGTATGGCATTCACCACGTCACCAGCCTAGGTAAAGTGGCCGGAATACGGTTTCAGGTATAAAAGCAAAAGGCCATCCAGTGATCTGGAAGGCCTTCTATAGTTTTGTGGAGAATATCGGATTCGAACCGATGACCTCCTGGTTGCAAACCAGGCGCTCTAGCCAACTGAGCTAATCCCCCATATTTTGATCCGGTCATGAACCGAGTAGTCCCAGGCAGACTTGAACTGCCGACCTCTACATTATCAGTGTAGCGCTCTAACCAGCTGAGCTATGGGACTATACTCGCATCACGTCTTGATGCGGCTCTTAAAAAGCGGTCGCAAATATAAATATTTTTCTATTCCTCCCGCAAGTTTTCTTGCTTATTTAGACCCTGTGATCTCCAGGTAGAAATTGTTCACCAACAGGTACTGATCCTCATTTGCGAGTCCATTTGCCTGAAGGCAGAATAAGTAGCTGGAAGGGGAATCTTACCGATAAGGGAGGCGCTATACTAAAGACCTGACCAATTTTGACTGACTCCATGAATCACATCAAAAGGTTGAAGTGACATCTAAATCCACAGTTGTGATACAAAACAACAACAATTTGATGCAAACAGTCCAATTACTGCTGTGAATAGCCATATTTCTGCTGTAAACGGCTCATGATGCGGACAATGATAAAAGGGCAGAGAAATTAAAAAGAAGCGATAACCGTTAAAATGTTATCGCCTCCAGTGAAAAAGCTCTATGATGCAAATTTAGTATTTCTCAGACCGGTTATCAGCGGTTTGATACAGATAGACGTTTCATTGATGTAAGCTCTTGACCTCCTGCTGTAGAAAATTAATTTTTACTGGTAAAATTTGAACGGAGAACCTATTTCCGAAGAGTCAATTTATGGAAACCTTGCAAGATATACCTGTCTTTAGATCAGAGCTATTCGACTTTACCCGTCTAAAACGCACAAAGACATCGAAAGGATCTCTCAGATCACCGGAAGTAATTCTGGAAGAACAGAGATTCAAAATCAACCAAAGAAGGTTAACGCTGACCATTTCTCTATTGTGGATTATGGTGCAGCTAATCACTTTCCTGAAAAATCTATTCATCTACAAGGTAATGGGTGAACAGATGATCTATCATCATCAAATTATCAAACGAACTATACCACTTATTGCAGGCATTATCTTCATTGCCTTAATTAGCAGAAGTACCAGGTATCTTTTTCGATCAGATTGGAAATTTGCCAGATTCCCACTGGTGCATTTTGGCATTACTGCGATAGTGACCGCATTTATATTTTCATCCCTATTTTTTCTGGTACAGGTGAGTGGACTGGATACCTTCCAAAATTCGAATGCTCTGAAATTTTTCGCTATGGAAGTCGACCGTCTCTTTCTGATCTTTCTCCTGGCTAGCATTACAACCACTGCACACTTTTACTTCCATAAAGTGAGATTGAAAGAAATAGCTCTATTGAAAATGGAAAAAACCTATCAACATTCGGAGATTATATCCCTCAACAATGAGCTCAATCCCCATATGATTTCGAATACGCTCAATAATATTTACACTCTTATTACTACCGACATGGAAGAGGCTAAAAATATGATCGTCGATTTTGCCCACCTCCTGCGGCAAAACCTAAAGAATAAAGATTCAATCTATACCACCTTATCACATGAGAAAAAATTTATTAAAAAATACATAGGGCTTTTACAAAATGATCAACAAAAAAAATACCACGTTCAATTTAAATATGATCATGAACTGGATGATGCGATTATTCCAAAGATGATTCTACAGCCGTTGGTAGAAAATGCAATTAAGCATTGTGGATTTCAGGACAAGGAAATTCTTAAAATAGTGGTTCATGCCGAACGTGAAGATCAGGACCTGAAAATTACAGTCCGGAATAGGTTTCATAAACCAGATGACGGCATTGCCAAAGATTCTGCAATTGGCATTGGTACGGAAAACATTCTAAAAAGACTAAAAGTCCTGTATCGAAATAATTTCAGATTTAATCTATATGAAAACGAAAAATTCTTCACCTGTATACTTAAGATCCCTTTAAGCCTGGACCTGTCAATTTCACCAACTTAAATCCTCTTAAATGCTAGAAAACAAAATAAAAACCATTATTGTTGACGACGAGCAGTTAGCACGCACCCGGATTAAAAACTTACTGGATGAACACCAAGAATTTAAACTTGATGGGGAAGCAGCCAGCGGAGAAGAAGCATTAAAATTAATTTACAAGCACAAACCAGATTGCATCTTTTTGGACATATCCCTGCCCGGCATAGATGGTTTCAGTATTATCGAGAAAAATGAGTCTGAAAAACAACCAATTATTATCGTTGTGAGTGGATCGGAAGATCATGCACTTAAAGCCTTTGAATACTATGCTTTTGACTACTTACTGAAGCCTTATAAAGACAAGAGATTTGAAAAGACCGTCAACAAAATTATTGACCAGTTCTATCGAAATAATACCTCACCAGTGGAAAGACCACAATTGAGGACAACGCATGCAAAAAATGACAAGACCGCCAATAATTTAATTCCGATAAAGAATTCGGGTAAGATTCAATTCATTGACATTAATGATATTCATTTTGTAGAAGCATCCGGATACTATATTGAAATAAATCTTGCGGAAAAAAAACATCTATTGCGACAATCCATGGGACGGATTATAAAAAGGCTTGATTCTGAAAAATTCATTCGGGTACACCGGTCGGCAATAGTAAATTTGCAATTTATGCAGGAGATAGTCCGAATGGTAAATAAAGAATATGGAATTAAAATGAAAAATGGCCGTGTTTTCAAAGTAAGTAAATCATACAAAAAGGAACTTTTTGAAAAATTAAATCTTTAGATCCAAATGGCTCACTAAATCTTTGTGAATTTGCCTATATCTAGTGTATGACCTGCAATAATTGACGGTAGGGTTGACCAGACTGGTCCGCTATTTCTACAATATATGAACCCAACGGCCACAAGCACGTCGATAGTATGGTTTCCTCATTAAACTGGTTTTCTGTTACTATAATTCTACCGGTCAGATCGTATACGCGCAGACTACCTTTTCGCAGAATGTTTGATTTTACATTTACATATTCGTTAGCTGGATTGGGGAACACGTTGAAATTCGCACGCCTATCAGGGCTTTCGCGTATGGCTGTGGTAAAATTAATTGCTTCCATCACTGCAGCATAGGCATCTACTCTCCCAAATCCGTATAAGGCATTTTGTCCCGGAGTTGAATCCCCTTCCTGGCATGCTTCCGGGTCGTTCTTTTTAATCGCCGAATTAAAAATTACCTGCTCAATTGCATCTACATCACCCGACAAATTTGGATTTGCAGAAATAATCAGGGCAACCAGACCTGCCACATGTGGTCCCGCCATACTCGTGCCAGTCAGATACCCATATTGATTATCCCTGATCGCCGACAAAACCATGCGCCCCGGGGCCACGACATCGGGTTTAATCCTAAAACTACCATCAACGGAAACCGGCCCGCGACTACTAAAACTGGATAGGGTATCTGTTGAATCCACCGATCCCACAGTCAATGCTGCGTCATAGATAGCGGCCGGGGTCGAAATAGATTCACACCCCTGATTTCCACTATTACCGGCTGAAGCCACCACCACAATACCAGCCTTGCGAAGATTCTCAACGGCAGTTTGAAGAATTTCAAAATTAGCCGGGTTGCATCCTTCTTCTTCGATACAAGCCCAACTGTTATTTATAACATGCGGTGCCTGATCGGGGTCCGGATTGGAACCGGTACTATCCGTCGGGGCTAAAAACCACTCGAAACCCTCCAGATAACTGGATATGGATCCATACCCGCGTTCCATATTGCGTACAGCAATCCATTTTGCCTCAGGCGCTACCCCCACGGCATAATCCGTAACGGGATCAAACCCAATAATTGTTCCCAAAGTATGGGTACCATGGCTGCTTGCCGCATCGTCACATGGAGATGAAATACTCAATCCACATGGATTTGTTGAATCCGTAATAATTGAGTCCTGATGTAACGGACTGATGGCATGGATTGCATCATGCCAATTATAGCTGTGTTGAACCAACCCTTCATTCCATCCCCGGTAATTTTGGATCAGGGCCGGATGGGTCCATTCAACTCCCGTATCATGTCCTCCGACCACGACATTCTGCCCCCGGAAGCCGAGTTCCCAAACCTTATCGGCACCGATCAGTTCTAATCCCCATGGCACCATTTCGATGTTCCTGGCCGCCGGAGATTGAATTTTCTCCAGTTGGTCATCCGGTACCTGGAAGCGATAATCGGGTATAATCTTCCTTACTTCTTCCAATGCCGCCAATTCATCAATAGTGGCAGATGATGCGGAAATGCTTATCACATTGGCTACACAGTAAGAACGGTAATCAACACCTTTACGCTCCAATAATTTAATCAATCTTGCCTGGGTAACCTGCGCATGTGATTTCAGCTTACTGTACACCTCGCGCCCCTTTTTGACTTTCCCATGCATCAAGTCCATATGAGACAAATCCAGTTGGGAAAGTACTACAAGGAAGTCCGTATTCTCCTCTACCTGCGCCGTCAATGGCAGTACGGGACCAAAAAGCAAAAGTATGTATAGCCAGTAATGTCTCATATTTCCCAGGGGTGCAGTTTAAAAGCTAGATGAAAAAGGAACTCCGGTCGAATAACGGTTTAAAATTCTTAATATTTAAATTTATGGTCTGAATGTCAGCTCTTATGAAAAAAGAAATCTTTGTTTTCCTTTCGCTATTTCTTGTTAGCCCGCAAATCTTCAGCCAAAAACCGCTGGATGAAGCGGCTTATTTCAATTGGAAGGCCATCCAGAACCGGCAACTGTCCGATGATGGTCAGTGGTTAATTTATCAATTGGCGCCAAATAAGGGAGATAAAAGATTAGTCGTCACCAATTGCAATTCCATGCAATCGCATACTATAGAAAGGGGCGAAAATGCATACTTCGATGACTTGAATCAAAAACTTGTCTGCATCGTAAAGCCTGCGGAGGAATTAGTGGATTCGCTTAAGCGAAAGAAAGTGAAAGAGGAGGAAATGCCGATCGATTCATTACTAATTATGGATCTTGCTCATGGATCTAAAACCATAATTCCGAACGTGAAATCAGTGAAGTATCCAGATGAATGGAATGGATGGATCTTTTATCAATTAGAACCGGACCGGGATAGTCTTCTGAAAAAATCCCTGGCCCGTGAACTTAAAAAAGAAGAATCTGTCTATGTCTCTTATCGACTTAGGGATGGCTTTCAGGATACCCTGGAATTTGTCAAAGCCCTCATTCTGGCAGCATCGCAACCAATAATCTGCGTTAATCAGAATATCGCTGACTCAATCCCCGGGAGCATCATCAATCGCTATGATCTGACCCGGTATGCACCACATGAAATATTTTCAACCGATGAGACGGTGAAAAAATTGAACACATCCAGGACTGGGGATCAACTGGCCTGGTTGGTTGAATTGGATTCAGCCAAAGATCAGATCTCTGATTTTGAACTCTATTATTGGGTAAATGCACAAGGAGCGAGCAAAGTGGCAGATAACCAGCACCAACAAATTCCGGACGAATGGATCATTTCTGAAAATTACCAACCTAGATTCTCGCCTGAAGGTAAAAGAATATTCTTTGGAGCCGCCCCTGTTCCACTATTGCCGGATACTGCCCTATTATCGGATGAAAAGGTCGAAGTGGAAATCTGGAACTATAGAGACCAGGTCTTGTACACTCAGCAAGAAGTCCAGGAAAAAAGTGAGAAAAATCGCACTTTTTTATTCGCTTATGATATTGATGAACACTCGATTGCTCAGCTCGGAAGCATGATAGTGCCGCAGGTCGACGTCCATGATGAGCATGAGCTCGATTGGGCCATTGGATATGATGATCTTTCAATGCAGAAATATCTGAGTTGGGAAGGAAGGATCTATAAGGATTTATACCTGATTTCACTACTGGATGGTGAGAAAATGCTTATAAAGAGTAAGATCACAGGTAATCCGCGGTGGTCACCTGGAGGGAGTTACATCTACTGGTATGAAGAACCAGACACTACCTGGTATGCGTATAGTATCGAAGAAGAACAAATGGTAAACTTAAGCGGCAATGATCCGAAATTCAGTGACGAATTAAATGACAGGCCTGATTACCCCAGTTCTTACGGAATGGCCGGATGGAGCGAAGGCGATGATGAAATCTATTTGTATGATCGATTTGATATTTGGGCAATTAATCCAAACGTCCCGGAAAAATTGAGCAGGGTCACGAGGGGGAGAGAAAGCAACACCCAATTTCGCTATCTAAAACTTGATCCGGAAGAGGAGCATCTGCCTGATGTCTTGTTTTTGAAGGGATTTAACGAAAACACCAAAAACGAATCATATACCCAAGCTGATCCAGAGACAGGTAAAATGGAAACGTTACTGGACGGAGCTTTTCATTTGGATGACCATCCTACTAAATCGAAGGATGCGAACAAATTAATTTTCACCAAAGAAACATTCCAGGATTTTCCTGATTTGTACCTGGCTGACAATGGTGATTTCCAGCAGGCGATTAAAATGACAGATGCCAACCCTCAACAATCTGAATATCTGTGGGGCACCATTGAGCTCTTAAAGTGGAATGCGCCGGATGGCCATTCCCTCGAGGGTTTGTTGGTGAAACCGGGAAATTTTGATCCCGCCAAAAAATATCCCATGATCGTGAATTTCTATGAGAGAAGTTCTGACGGCCTGTATACACACCGTGCCCCTTTTCCCCACCGGTCTACGATTAACTACGCTTATTATGCAAGTAATGGATACGTCATATTTAATCCCAATATTGAATACAAAATCGGGTACCCGGGCGAAAGTGCCTACGATGCAGTCGTATCAGGGACACAGGCAGTGATAGATATGGGATTTGTTGACGCTGACCGGGTAGGTCTCCAGGGACATAGCTGGGGAGGATATCAGATTGCGCACATCATCACCAAAACGGATATGTTTGCCTGTGCCGAGTCAGGTGCTCCGGTGGTGAATATGGTCAGTGCTTACGGCGGGATTCGCTGGGGAAGTGGAATGAGCCGTATGTTTCAATACGAACACACCCAGAGCCGGCTGGGAGCAACCCTTTGGGAACGGCCGGATCTGTATCTTGAAAACTCGCCAATTTTCAACCTGGACAAGGTATCCACCCCTGTACTAATCCTGCATAATGATGAAGACAGTGCGGTCCCCTGGTACCAGGGAATTGAATTTTTTGTGGCGATGCGCCGTCTAAACAAACCCGCATGGTTACTCAATTACAATGGCGAACCCCATTGGCCCCTCAAGTGGCAAAACCGGTTGGATTTTAATCGTCGTTTATTCCAATTCTTCGAACACTATCTGAAGCAAGCTCCCATGCCGGTGTGGATGAAAGAGGGAATTCCTGCTATTGAAAAAGGGATCAATACCGGATTAGAACTGAGCGAAGAAAAATAGAAGCTGATAAAACAGTATTGCCAGGCCTACATCATCCTATCGAAAATTGGTCCTGGGCTGTTATTTTTACTGTCCTGGTATGCAGGCTCCAGATTATTTTATCACGGTGACAGTTCCTGTTTTTTGAAATAATTTCCCATTGGTATCCCTCAGTTGCGCACGATATACAAATATTCCGGGGTCACCACTTTGTTCATTTCCCTGCCTTCCGTCCCAGGTGTAGTCAGGGATTTTGGCCAGGTAGACTCTACCACCCCAACGGTTATAAATCTCCAGACCTACCATTTCGTAATTGGGTGCATAAACTTCAAAGATATCGTTGATTCCGTCACCGTTCGGGCTAAAACTATTTGGAATATAGATCTGAGCGTCCAAATAAGATACGGTGAAAGTCAAATTATTGAGCTGGCATTCGTCTCCATACTTGCTTTGGAATCCAAAAAGATACAGTCCTTCATTGGCATTTTGAATCACGGTATCTGAACAAGAACAAATGGTGCTTCCGGGAATATTAAGAATAAAAAAAGTATCGAGCACCTCGGTATTTCCCAGCACCTTTATCTCTAAGGGAGATCCTGGTAGGATCATCGTATCCTGATTGAGTAAGGTGAGACGCGGTATCTCATGCAGGTCCAGATCGTATATGCCGCTCCTGCAGCCGGCCTTATCTATCAACTCAAGCTCGTAATTGCCGGCCGAAAGGTCTTCCAATAAGAGACCCGCTTGATCGATTCCATCCAATTGTAACGTATAGGGAGCCGCTCCACCTTTGGATGTACGGAGGTCGACCTGATACAATGATAGCTCACAATCGGACACCGTGACCAATGGGATCAATTGAGGAGCACTGGTATCCATTTCTATTCGTACCGAATCCGTATAAGCACACCCTCGAGCATCGGTAATGCTGAAGGTATGAACTCCGGGGTTTAACCCATTGACTGTAAGAAAATTATCAAATGATACCCGGCTTTGGTCGTACAGAAACGGCCCCTGCCCCCCGATCACTTTTTGAATAGTCAGTGACCCATTCGCATTCTGGCAGTTTGCCGCACTAGTCACGACATCAAGCCCCTGAATACCACCTATCGGAGTACGATATTCAATTTCTTTAACACAGTCACCGTACGAGACCTTTACTGTAAATACGCCATGCGGAACATTTTCCATGTAGGGTAGTCCATCAAAAGCATCAATACTCCAATCGAACTCATATTCATTTATCGAGTCACTACTCACGAGGTAAATACTGGTGGTCGGGGTCTCACAGGTGGCATCCACAATAGAGTCTGTCAAGTGAAATATACAGGTACTTTCAGAGACGAAAAATTCGTATCGTGTGGTGCAACCCCAACCATCGGTGATTTCCAGGGCATTGAGTCCAACCGGGAGATTCTCTACTTGCCAGGTCGTGTCGCCGGTACTCCACCTCAAGATGTAAGGACCTTTAGACTCCATCAGTAAGAAAGCTTCTGCCGATTGTCCATTGACAAGTACTTCCGGAATAAATTCAGCAACTTCTGTTAATATGACTTCCATTGAATCAATACAAAGATCATTGCCAGCTTCTTTTACGTAGATAACCGTTGGCTGCCCGCCCACCAGCCTCACCAGTGAATCGGTACTGTAGTTGATACCATCAAGCGAATACAGTAGATTGTTTCCGGTTGCCTGAATCCCAACCAAACCCTTTTTGCAAGTGCTGAGTGTGTCATCAGTCAGACCGAGGATCTCTGGCACCTGGGGCAATGGAGGTGATACCCAATGATGATGGGTGATACATTGTGGATTTGCTTTTTCTCTGATTGCCAAATGGTGATTTCCATCTTTTACATTGGTGAAAATCCATGAATCCTGAAAGGTTTGACCACTGTCAATTGAAAATTCATAAAGATTGGTATCGACCGGTGCCATTCCCAATCTGAAATCTATATAAAGTTTGGCGAGTGCTCCCTGACATGTAGTATCGGGAAGAGGCTGCCACCATATGGTTAAAAATTCGGGTGCTATATATTCCTGAAGTACTACGGAGTCCAACCATACGACCGGACAATTGGAAAAATCATCCCACACGGCCGGCAAATAATTTCCGGCAGTCAGGTTCTCAAATGCAGGTTCAGCCTGCCAGGTTTGACCCCCATCGATAGAATAATTTGATGCAACCATTGGGAATTCGATCGATCCATTTTGATCACAGGAAGGCTGCTTAACCGAGAATTGAGGGTATAGTGCTGCTATGTGTTGTCTAAAGTTGATGATAGTATGAGTATCACAGGAAGAGAATCCACCCCAGGTACCTGGGTACTCAGCGTTTAAGTACAAAGGCAGATCAAAAACGGAAGGATCAGAGCTGTAAACGATAGCGGATAAACGTTCAAAGGTATACTCGGGAAGTAATGTTATTTCAATTCTAAAGGTGTCATCTCTTACCCCATTAATCGGAAATGCCTCGTCATACCTGATGCAGTCATTTGAGATCACATATATGGGGATTCCCAGGTCACACTCACCTTTTAGAGAACTTATGGTAGCTGCATCCGCAGTCATTTGGATGATAACCATCGATCGGGGCGGAATTATGTCACCCGGACCGGCAGAAATTAAATTATCACATTCCTCAAAAACAGATAGATCTCCCTCTTTCCATCCACACAGTTCTCCCTTCTTATTAATGAAATAATCATTTCGATCGCCGTAAGTATTAAAAATGCTATCCAACCCGATTACTAAACTGTCGACCGCAAAACCACATTTGGTGTAAAGAAAGATCAACTCTCCTTCCCGATTTGCATTACATCCGGATATCTGAAACCCCAAAACATCAAAGGGCTTGAAAGTCTGAGAATAGCTCGACAAACTGAACAGATATAAGGTAATGAACAAAAGGTATAACCCCTTCATCTGGCATTGAGGTTGGTAATCAACTACTTAAAGCTATTACTTAGCAACCAGATAGGCAATGAGGAATGCCAAATTCTTACGAATTTAACATTTTAAATGCACATGAAAATCTCCTGATTGATGCCTCAGAAAAGACATTTTCTCTACCAGGTACGAACCACTCCTACCGGCATATTCTCATCAAAACGGCCTGCCAGGATCGGCGTTTGAGCTTGCTTTGTATAACTGCGGACTGTGCTGTACACATATTTATACAACTCTGTCACTGAAACGATCTGATCACCATCTGTATCTGCTTCACCTTTAAGTCCTTTGATCAGGAAGTGACTAAATATTCCTTGTCGCAAACCTTCAGATTCGAGGGAATATTCTTCCTTTTTTGACGAGAGTAAGAAGGCGGTTCCTCCCGTCGTTTCATTCAATTTAGAGTACAGCATTTCCACTGACTGGGTTAAGGCTGTCCGGGTACTGAGCAGACTCCCGGAATAACAAGCATCGGCAACGTAGAGTTTTTGTTTGGCTTTACAAGCCTGCAGCCTTTCTTTCACCTCTTCATAGGCCAGGGAGTTGCGATATCCGTCCGAATCGATGGGTAAAAAGTGGCCATTGATTCCGTGACCGGAAAAAAAGCAAAAAACAGCGTCGTTTTCTCCTGCCCGGGCAACCAGGTCATCCAGCGATCGCATGATATTCTTTTTGGTGGCGCTCTCATCGATCAGTATATTGACCTGTTCGTCTGCCAGGGCTCCACCTTCGGGACTCTTCAGAAATGCATAGACCCGGTAGGCGTCATCATCTGTATATTTAAGTGCTTCGAAACTTTCATATCTCGAAACACCTACCAGCAACGCATAGATCTTGCTCTCCTTTTTTTCCTTTTTTATGGGCTGGGATTTTAGAATTTTCTTGCCTCGCACAAACTGTCCATTCTGCCATACCCCTTCGAGCACATCCCCATTGGCGTATTCCATTTTACCTCTTCCATTTGGTTGATCCCGGTACCATTCACCAGCGTAATGATCTCCATTTTGGTAAAGGCATATCCCTTCTCCATGCGGCGCACCATTTAAGAATTCACCTTCGAAATGACTTCCATCGCTATAATCAAATTTACCGATTCCGGTCCTGCAGTCTTCTATATTGCAGTCCTGCAATTCTTCGTAGACAACCTCCGTAGCCGTCTCGTGCTCCGGCTCTTCCCTGGCTCCTTCCTGTTGCAATAACTGACCGCTTTCCCAAATACCTACGGTAGTTTCTTCGTCCGGCTTATAAAGGCTGCCCTCTCCGTGGGGTTTACCATCCTTCCAGTATCCTTCGTAGCGATTTCCATTTTTAAATTGATAGATGCCATATCCATTAAAGCGATTGGAAACAAACTGGCCCGAATAGGTCTCACCGGAAGTGAAGATCATTTTGCCTTCTCCTTCCTTCATGCTTTTTTTCCAATTCCCAACGTATTTGTTTCCATTGGAAAATATCAGTGTACCGAAGCCATCAGGCTGATGAGATGCGAAATCTCCGGAATAGATTGCCCCATTCTGGTAACGGTAAACTCCTTTACCGTTTTTACAATTACCTTTGATGCATTGGGCGGAAAGAATAACGGGCAGACAAAGCAACACTACAAAAAGCCAATTTTTCATTGAATCGAATTTGTTTCATTTTGTATAGAGTTGTCGCTACGCTACTGGATTTTAGACACCTTATTAACTGAATTGGAGGGAATATATTGCGAAATTGCATCGTTTAGTCATCATATTTATGGTTTAATAAAATTCATTTGAAAATGAAAATTCTCTACAAATCCTGCTTCATCGCTTTGGCCATGGTATGTATTAGTCCGTTTGTAAATGCACAAGAGGATAAATACCAGTCTTTTGGCGATGAAATTAATCCTGAATCAGCGATTTCAGTTGCAAATCTGCTGGCCGCTCTGGAGGGACAAGACTCTGTTCAGGCCAAAGTGGAAGGTCAGATCAACAATGTATGCCAGGTGAAAGGTTGTTGGATGAACATCAGTGATGAGTCAGTTCAAGATCCTGTTTTTGTACAGTTCAAGGATTACGCTTTTTTTGTTCCTAAAGATGCCGCTGGTAAAAATGTCATCATTGAGGGTATTGCCTATAGAGAAATGACTTCTGTTGAAGATCTCCAACATTTCGCCAAGGATGCAGGTAAATCGGAAGAAGAAATTGCTAAAATAACCGAGCCGGTCGAAGAGATTCGATTTATGGCCAAGGGAGTCTTAATAAAAAGTTAAGAAAGTAGGCAGCAGGCTGCAAAGCTGTGTCGTTGTAAAAGAAAAGCAGCCCCCGTTTTTATTAAAAAACTCTCTACTGCTATACTTAATAAAAGGGAATCTTGAATTTAAGAAGTGGGGGCTGCCCTACCTATTTCATAATACCTACCCTTAAGGTAGGCTATATTTACCTATAAAACCGGTTTTCACCCAATTTTATTTCGTCAGATTGTTTTAATTTGAATAGAATCCATTATTCGATTCAGATCGATGTTTTCTTCAATCAAGGTGATGGCGCGATCGATCTTCCAGGGTGTGCTCAAATTGATCTTAACTTCAATCTTACTTATTTTAATAACCGATCCATAGGTGTCAAGATGGGTGCGAATCAAGGGAAGACGATGACGCTTGATGTAGGACATACACTCATCATTGATTTCTCCTTCTCCGGTAGCCACAATACCAGCCAACGGAGATCTCTCGACATCGTTTACCTGTGACAGTAAATCAATTTTATGGACCGCATTATTGAGCCGGTCCGCTCCCACGACCAGGAGAATATTTTTGGCTTGCTTAATCCGGTTGATATCAATTAAAGATCCAGCCATAATATCTTCGACCTGTCGTTCTATTTGATCAGTATTCTCGATGACCGTTCCGTTTACCGCATCGCAAATGGTACTGATGATTGGATAAGCGAGAGCTTCATCATACGGCATTACTCCCAGGAGGGTCAGCCCCATTTCCCTGAGTTTCTTACCTACATAGTAACTGACTTTGTCCAATTTCTCCGGCATAACCTTATTTACAATTACCCCGACCACAGGTATTTGCTGCTCTCTGAACATGGCCAAGCTCACATTCAATCGATCGATCGTGCTACCAATTCCTCCCTCCACAATCATAATGACAGACGCATCAACCAGCCGGGCAACATCAGCATTTGAAAGATTAACAATACTGCCAACTCCAGGATGTCCGGTACCTTCGAATATTACAAAATCGTGATGATCCTTCAGATAAGCCGCCGCTCTTTCAATGTCTTGCCTGAAGTTAAATGATTGAGGATCATCCAGATAGGCCGTCGTCGCTCCTTGACCCAGGATCACCGGGGAATGGTGATCGGGTTTTATTTCAAATCCCAGGAGGTCGGCAAAGAGCAGGGTATCCTTATCCACCCGGATATTTTTTAAATCCAGAAAACGCTGGCCAACCGGCTTGCAATAACCAATATTGATTCCGTTCTTTCTAATGACCGAGACTAATCCCAGGGTACTGGTGGTTTTGCCGACATGTTGATTGGTTGCGGCTACATATAGACTTCGGGCTTTCATGGCAGTCAAATTACCAAAAAAGGATAGATCCACCTATAAAAAAGCCCTATCCAAAAATCGACTTTATGATTTTCAAATAAGGCTGAAAGCTCTATGTGCTGTGAGAGAAGGATTCGAACCTCCACGAGGTGGTTAGCTAATACGCAAAAACTTAAGTGGTCAACCCTAGTTCCGATTTCTCGGAGCATTACGCAATGTTTATCCCAGACTCCCCACCCCCGAGACAAGAGGGCACGTCTACCGGTTTCGTCATCTCACAATTTCAATTTTTTCAATCAGAACATTTCCTGATTCTTCAACAAATTTAAAGAAAGCTTTTATTCTATGCAAATATTGCAACTTATAATTCTTTATTTTATATATTTATCAAATAAATGCCCTTTTTCGTGAAAAAGAAATTATTTCATATTGAAAGATCGGGGCTCAATTAATGAATTCTCAACATCAAAGAGGGAAAAATCTCATTTTTGCATAAAATCAAGCCAAATTTGTCCATTTATCCTCGGTTCTATCCCTGTATTTTATTTTTTGTCCTCGTCCTCTCTTGTTCAGTACAGGAAAATCAGGTGGTTTTTTCCAGGAAGCCCATCTGCGGGCTGACCATGGTTGCACCACCCAAACCGTTTTCGAATGATCCGATGTTGGCCATGAAAGACATTCATTGCAACTGGATCGCTATAGTGCCGTATGCGTTTACTCCCCGAAATGAACCGGTAGTGCGATTTGGATCCAGTCACCAATGGTGGGGCGAGAGTCCGGAAGGAATTAAAGAATCCATCCAAAGGGCAAAAGCAGCCGGGATGAAAGTTATGCTAAAACCCCAGGTTTGGAGTCATGGTTGGTGGACCGGTGATTATGACTTTGAATCAACCGGGGAGTGGAGTCAATGGGAAAAACAGTATTCGGAGTACATCTTATATTATGCTTCGCTGGCTGATTCGATGCAAGTGGATCTCTTTTGCATAGGCACCGAATTTAAAAATGCAATAAAGAGCCGACCTCAATACTGGCGAAATCTCATCGATTCCATACGGCAGCAGTTTCATGGTTCACTGACCTATGCGGCTAATTGGGATAATTTCGAACACATCCCTTTTTGGGACCAGTTAGACATCATTGGAATAAACGCATATTTTCCTCTTATTGATGATCATAAACCTACGATACATCGACTTAAAAAAGCCTGGAAGAAACCCCTCCATCAAATACGAAATTGTCAGAAAGCGTTTGACAAACCAGTTGTTTTCACAGAATATGGATATTTAAGTGTCAGTGGAGCAACTTTTAACACCTGGGAGCTTGAACACCGGCTAGATGAGCTCTCCGTCAATCAGGAAGCTCAGGCAATCGCTATTGATGCACTCCATACGGTCTTTGCCGGCGAAACTTACTGGCAGGGCGGTTTCGTATGGAAATGGTATCCAGACATGCAAGGACATGAGGGCTATCCCGCTAAAGACTATACCCCGCAGGGTAAAACAGCCGAAAAAGTTTTAAAAAGATGGTTTAGTCTCTAATTTTGATTGAACTCTGAACTTCCTTTTCTTCCTATGCACATATTTACTACTGTCGAGCAAGTACAAGAATTTCTGGCGTCCAAAAGGCAAAATAATGCGCGAATTGCTTTTGTACCCACCCTGGGCGCTCTGCATGTGGGGCATCTGGCATTGATGAAGCATGCGCAACAAATCGCTGATGTCACGGTGGCAAGTATCTTTGTTAATCCGACTCAATTCAATGATCCGGAAGATCTTAAAAAATATCCCCGCCCTTTACGGTCAGATATTCACCAACTCACTATCTCCAAAGTTGATGTCCTGTTTCTTCCAATGGACGATGAAATTTACCCCCCGGGAAAAGATCTGTCTGTACACATAGACCTGGATCATCTTACGAATGTACTGGAAGGACCTACCCGCCCGGGACACTTTAAGGGGGTTGTCACTGTAGTGAAAAGACTATTGGATATCGTACAACCCGATTTCCTGATTATGGGTCAGAAAGACTATCAACAGCAGGCGATCATTTCTGAAATGATCAGACAACTTCAAATCCCAACCAAACTGATCAGGCATCCTACGGAGCGCGCAGACGATGGTCTTGCGCTCAGCTCCCGAAATGTACGAATCGACCCCAAACACAGACCGGTGGCGAACACCCTTTATCAAGCCCTTCAGAAAGCGAAAAGACTCCAATTCCGAAAAAATCCGAAGGAAGTGGTTGCCCTGTGTTCCGATATGATTGAGGAGCAAGGCTTTAACCTGGAATACTTTGCATTGGTAGACGGGGAGAATCTTCAACCGATCCGGGAATGGAATACTTCTGCGAGTATAGTTGCATGTGTGGCGGCCTGGTTAGGAGAAGTGCGCCTGATCGACAATGAGATCATCCGAGAATAGGTCTTGAATCCCTTCTGCGGGTTGGATAATTCGGAAAATTGATTCCTTTGGTCGAGGAAACTTGACTCGTTACGGCAATGCAGGTTAATTCATAGAGCAATATATAGCAATGAAAATAAGTTTGTGCTTAAATCTCAATTACTTTTAATATTAACTTTGGCAAAATGAATAGTTTTCGAATCCTCTTCGGTATTGTTTTGATGAGCTATTTAGCTACTTCCTGTCAGGTCATGCAGTGTGGTCCGGACAAGGATTCATTTCTATCAAAATATGACAAATTTATCGATAAGGTGGACCGCTTGGACATGGATGTTTCCGATGAAAAATGGAACAAATATGACGAAGAGTTCAAGGTCTACATTGAGGACTGCTACGATCATTTCGAGCAGGATCTTACTAATAAGGAACGTCGTCGCTTTTGGATGAAAACACTGAAATACTATGCTACCCGATATGGCGAAGGAATGCTTAACGAATTGTCAAGAAAAGATGGTATTTCCGAAAAAATTGAAAAAAACATTGAAGATGCCTTAGAAGTCACCGGCCGGGATCTCGAAGATTTTGTCAATAAGAACATGGCAGAAATAGAAGATTTGGTGCGGGACATAGGGGATGACCTTGAAGATTGGGCAGCTAAACTAAAAGAGATCCTGCAAGAATGACGATGTATGTATGACATCATATTAAGTTTTATTACCGCTTTCACCTTGACTTATTTTGCGATACCGTCGATCATAAATATCGCAGCCAAAAAAAATCTGGTGGACGAACCCGATGAACGCAAGGCTCACTCCACCCCTACCCCTTCATTGGGTGGCATTGGTATCTTCGCCGGTGTAATTTTTAGCATTGTGCTCTGGACCCCCTTCCATGTTTTTGGTGACCTTCAATACCTTTTATGCTCTTTTATTATTGTTTTTCTGATTGGAGCCAAAGACGACATCTTACCGATGGCCCCCTGGAAAAAATTAGCCGGTGAAATACTGGCAGCCGCCATCCTGGTGCTAAAATCCAATGTCAAACTCAGTAGTCTTTATGGCGTTTTTGGTATTTACGATATTCCCGATGTGGTCAGCATTCCCTTTTCCATTTTTGTTATCATGGTTATTATAAATGCTTTCAATCTGATTGATGGCATAAATGGCCTTTCCGGCAGTATCAGTACATTGATCGCGTTGGTACTGGGCACCTGGTTCTTCCTAATTGACCATGTCGAGTTAGCCATTGTCGCATTTGCCCTGGCGGGATCGACCATTGCCTTCTTAAAATACAATTTCACTCCAGCCAAAATATTTATGGGAGATACCGGCTCTCTGCTGGTAGGTTTGATTTGTGCAATTTTAACTATTCAGTTCATCGAGATCCACAAGACGTTGGAGAACTCAATTTATGCAATAAAAGCAGTTCCGGCTGTAGCTATCGGTATTCTCATCTTACCACTTTTCGATACACTCAGAGTATTTGTAACCCGTATTTTAAAAGGAAAATCTCCTCTCACGGCTGACCGGAATCATATCCACCACTTGCTCATTGATTGTGGGTTAAGTCATATGCAAGCCACTGGTGTTCTCGTACTAACGAATGTGATTTTCATCTACACCGTATTCACTTTACAAAACCTGGGTACTTTCAAGTTGCTCATAATCATCACATCTGCTGCTATCCTTTTAACTGCACTGTTGATTTATCTGCGTAATCGATATCGTATCAAACAAAAAATGCAACTTTAATGCATGGAATGGATAGCCGTATTTCTGGGTGGAGGCTTGGGAAGTCTGGTTCGTTATTCAATCGCCAGATTTTTTTCTCCTCAACAATTCTCCTTTGCCTGGGCCACTTTAACCGCCAATTTGATCAGTTGCATCATCCTGGGCATATTGATCAGCGTATTTACGAAATCTGATTCGCCGGCCCGGTTGTTTTGGATGGTCGGGTTTTGCGGGGGCTTCAGTACTTTTTCCACCTTCACTGCCGAGACCTATGCATTCTTGCAGGATGGTGAATGGTTGCTGGTTTTTTCAAATATCTTCGGAAGTATACTGATCTGCCTGCTTGGACTGGTGATTGGGGTCAGATTGGCTTCGTAAAAGCCGAATATTGCATTGGTTAAAATGCAAACAAAATATCACACCAGTTTTAATCCAATCTCGATCGATACGTCATCGAAAAGCTCAACCGGCTCACCGTTGGGTGCAACCTCCAATCGAATATCATCAGCAAGAACCTCATCCTTAATATAGCTGGAAAAATGTTCGATCGCCGGAACGACTGACTCATGATCCTGCAACGATACAACGATGCGATCGGTGACATTAAAATCATATTGCTTACGAAGGTTTTGAATCCGGTTTACCAATTCCCTGGCCATGCCTTCTGCCAACAATTTATCGTCAAGGGTAATATCCAGGGCTACAGTCAAGTCGCCATCGCTAGCCACCTGCCATCCGGGAATATCTTCAGAGGCAATAACGACATCGTCTAAAGTCAGTGGATAATTCTCCCCTTCAATTATCAGCGTATACGTACCACTTTTCTCAAACCCCGCGATTTCACCTTGCGACATATCCTGGATCATCTGGTTTGCAGGTTTCATATGCGCACCTAAACGCTTGCCTAACGTCTTGAAATTTGGTTTGACTTTCTTAGTGATCAGACCAGTAGTATCGGTAATATATTCAACGCCCTTTATATTAACCTCAGACAATATCAGATCTTTTACGGCTTCCACCTGTTCCTTAAAACCGGGGTCCAGAATGGGCAGCAGTACTCTTTTCAGGGGTTGTCTCACCCGTATATTCTCCTTCTTGCGTAAGGACAAGATCAGTGAAGAGATGCGCTGGGCATAAGACATGCGCTCTTCCAATTTTACATCCCGAATGGTATCATCTGACTGTGGGAATGCACTGAGGTGAATAGATTCAAATGCCTCTTTCCCTGTTACTTGGTTCAGATTCAGAAAGAGCCACTCTGCAAAAAATGGTGATATCGGTGCCATCATTTTCGCAACCGTCTCAAGACAGGTATATAAAGTCTGGTAAGCCGAAATCTTATCTTTTGTGTACTCCCCTTTCCAAAATCTGCGTCGGGACAATCGAACGTACCAATTACTTAGATGATCATTGACAAAATCGTAGATTCTGCGGGCGGCATTAGTCGGTTCATAGGAAGCATACTCTTCATTGACATCTTTCACTAATGAATTCAAGACCGATAAAATCCATCGATCGATTTCGGCCCGCTCCGATAACGCAACATTATCTTCCTTATAGACAAATCCATCAATATTGGCATATAGACTAAAAAAGGCGTAGGTATTAAATAGCGTACCGAAGAACTTCCTCTGCACCTCTTCAATTCCGGCAACATCAAATTTAAGGTTGTCCCAGGGCTGAGCATTGCTGATCATATACCAGCGTGTAGCATCGGCACCATATTTCTCCAACGTCTCAAACGGTTCTACGGAGTTACCCAGTCTCTTCGACATTTTACGCCCCTCTTTATCCAGAACCAATCCATTTGATACCACATTCCTGAATGCAATACTATCAAATGCCATCACACCGATGGCATGGAGCGTAAAAAACCAACCCCGGGTCTGATCTACTCCTTCAGCAATAAAATCTGCCGGATAATTCTCTTTAAATACACTTTCATTTTCGAATGGATAGTGCCATTGGGCGTAAGGCATCGATCCACTATCAAACCACACATCTATCAGATCTTCCTCCCTCTCCATGAGTTCTCCAGCGGGGGACACCAGCACGATTTCATCAATAAATGGGCGGTGCAAGTCGGCTGGCACCTCCTGGTTCAGATTGAGAATCTGATTGGCTTCTTCAATCTCCCGGGATAATTCGGCAACAGAACCAATACATTTCTCGACGCTGCCATCTTTCGTCCTCCATATAGGAAGTGGGGTTCCCCAGTACCTTGACCGGGATAAGTTCCAATCCTGAAGATTCTCGAGCCAATTTCCAAATCTCTTTTCTCCGGTATGTTTTGGTTTCCAGTTTATTGTTTTGTTCAATTCAACCATGCGGTCTTTGACTGCGGTAGACCGGATAAACCAACTATCCAGCGGATAGTAAAGCACCGGCTTGTCTGTCCTCCAGCAATGAGGATAATTATGGCTGTACTTCTGGATATTGAAAGCTTTATTTTCCTTTTTAAGTTTTACGGTAATATCGATGTCAACATTTTCATAATTGGGATCATCGGTGTAATCCTTTACGTAGCGACCGGCAAATTCTCCGGCATCGGAGGTGAACTTTCCTTGTCGGTCAACCAGCGTGAGGCTCCCGATTCCATACTTCTTTGCGACCCGCATATCATCCGCTCCAAAAGAAGGGGCAATATGCACAATCCCGGTTCCATCTTCAGTACTTACAAAGTCTCCAAGCAGTACTTTAAAGGCATCCCCATCCACCGGCTGGGCGAATGGCAGCAACTGTTCATATTGGATGCCTTCCAGTGATTCACCGGTAAACTCTCCGGTGATATGGTACGGAATCAAGGGGTCCGTTTCCTTGAATTGACTAATATCTTCCTGTTCCTGTTCAGGTTTAAACCAGTAGGAAAGCAGTTCTTTTGCCAAGATCAAATTGACTGGAAGTTTAGTGTATGGATTATAGGTCTCAACCCGCACATAGTCGATCTTTTTGCCTACAGCCAGTGCCGTGTTTGAAGGCAAGGTCCAGGGAGTGGTCGTCCATGCCAGGAAAAACAGATCACCAGCTTTTACTCCGTCAAACAAGAAGGCTGAATTCTCATCCTTTATAACCTTGAATTGTGCCACCGCACTGATGTCTTTGACATCTTTATATGCACCCGGCATATTGAGTTCGTGGGAACTCAACCCGGTTCCTGCTGCCGGTGAATATGGCTGAATGGTATAGCCCTTATAAAGCAATCCTTTATCATATAAGCGCTTAAGAAGAAACCAAATGGTCTCGATGTAGTCATTTTCGAAAGTGATGTAGGGGTGTTCTAGGTCGACCCAATATCCCATCTTTCGGGTAAGGTCATCCCATAGATCCTTAAACCGCATCACTGCTTTACGACATTCGGCATTATAGTCAGCGACCGAGATTTTGGCACCGATATCTTCCTTGGTGATGCCCAGCTCTTTTTCTACCGTAAGTTCTATCGGCAACCCATGGGTATCCCATCCTCCCTTTCGCAAGACTCTTTCTCCCAACATTGTGTGATACCGGCAGAACAAGTCTTTAACTGTTCGTGATATGACGTGATGTATCCCCGGTCTGCCATTGGCAGAAGGAGGACCTTCGTAAAACACATAAGACCTGGATCTACCTTCCGGGGCAATGCTCTTTTCAAAGATTTTGTTTTCAAGCCAAAATCGATTTATTTCCTGATCGATAGCCGGCAGATCCAGCTTTTTAAATGATCGATAATTCATGCTTTTACTCCTCTACAGAAACTTCATTTAAAAAATGAGTGCAAAGATAATAGTTTGTTTGTCCCGGCACCACTCCCACATTCAAATATAAAAACTGACCAGAGGAAATATTACAATTGCTACTCATCCACTTATATATGAAGTTTATTTTTCTATAAACAAAAGAGTTTGTGGAAAATAAAAATTGACTGAAAATTACTTAGCTTTACTAGTAGCGAAGAATCCGTAGAAAGTCTTTTCTTCCCTCTATTTATTAAGTTTCACCAGTGCCTTAGGCACTTCGTACTAGACTTTTTTATTTGGCTTCTGTGGTAGTTTAACCAGAGCTGCTTACGGACGTGTAAAGATTTTCTCTTAAGGATTCTTGTGCAATTTTAATTTCTTTAGAAAACCAATCCCATGAGAAAAAGCAAAATCTTTTTTGTCCAGCCAGACCCTTCGTCAAGCAATCCCCGAAAATCAAAATTCAATCTTGGTTACATCCAATCCGGCTTTTACCTAAACCTTTTCAAATGCCTGGTATTCCTCATTATGGCCATCGGTGCCAGTTCCAACCTCTATGGTCAAATTCCTTCTGCAATTGTAGAATTTGAAGGAAAGACAGGTATTCTGATCCCAAGAGTCACCACCGCCGAACGGGATGCCATTGTAGACCCCAAAGACGGACAGCTGATATACAATATGACCGATGATCGCTTCTATTATTTTAGCGATATCACAGATACCTGGCGCCGCGTCAGTATTGATGGAGATACTCCGCCCGGATCTACCGGAACCGGTGAAATACCGCACCAACCATCTCTGGGAGCAGACTGGAATGTTCGGGGAAACGAAGGCGCTGATGTTTTTTCTTCGGATCCACCACTACTGGGAAATACCGACTACAAACCCATTGTGTTTATTACGGATGATCTTGAACGGCTTAGAATTACGGAGGATGGTATCGTAAAGATAGCCGGTGACCTGGAAGTCGGTGAGGATCTGACCGTAAAGCAGAATGTCTTCCTTAATACAGAGGGAGGTTCGACCAGCATTAATGGACCCACCACGGTCGGTGGCCCGGCTATGAATCCGGCCACATTCACCGGTCCCGTGCAAATGGATAAGACATTGAATGTCGATGGTGCTACAACGTTAAATAATACGTTGGATGTTGACGGAGTGACCACCCTCAATAATGACCTTTTTGTTACGGGCATGAGTTCGACCCAACTGACCGGCACTCTGGACGTCGATAAAACGCTGAATGTCGATGGTGCTACCACCTTGCAATCCAATCTGGATGTCAACAATATGGCTCCAACGCATCTCACCGGAACCCTCGATGTCGATAAAACATTGAATGTCGATGGTGCTACGACCTTGCAATCGAATTTGGATGTCAACAATATGGCTCCAACCCATCTCACCGGAACCCTCGATGTGGACAAAGCATTTACCGTCGGCACCGGATCTACCGCCATGTTAAAATTTGATCCGGCAAAAAATCTGACCTCGGAAGATGCATTTGCAAATTACCCGCTACAGATCACCGGAGCCAAACAAGGGATGGCTATTGAGGTGAATGCATGGCAGCCAGACCGGAATTTTATTGCCTTTTTCTCCAAAGGCAAGGATGGTACCGGTGCCGTGGAAATGAGAGGACGGATTGAACCAAACAACAACTTTCTGGTCAATGATTTTCAGATGCTGGCAGAAAATCTTGCAGATCCTGACATGGCGAGTGAGTCACCAGATGGCAGTGTACAAGCCGATGATGACACCACCTTCAATGCTCAGGCTGGCGTTGATGCTAATTCAATGACGATGTTACCTGCTTCCGGCCAGACCTATTCAGAGATAAACGGCGAACAACTGGCTGAATTCATTGTCCTATGTGTAGAGTTGATTGGAGCTGCCATTACTTTGGGAACCAGCTTCACCAGTATTTTTGATCCATTGGATATCTTCGAAGCTGCACTTGCGCTTGCCATTTCGGCAGCCAACCTGGGCATGTATATAGGCTTTACCCTGGCCAATCTCGGTATAGCCTATGAATCAGGGTCCGGTGACTACGCCGAATGGTTACCCCGGGCTGATACCACTGAGATCCTGCACTTTGGGGATGTAGTGGGAGTAATTGGCGGTGAGGTCTCCAAAGAATATATTCTTGCAGACAAATTTATGGTTGTTTCAGCTGCTCCTGCCGTTTTAGGTAATATGCCGCAGACCCGTCATGAATCCAAATTTGAAAAAATAGCTTTCATGGGTCAGGTACCGGTGAAAGTGAGAGGTACTGTTCATATTGGTGACTATATACTCCCTTCTTCTGATGGTGACGGCCTGGCTATTGCAGTGCATCCGGATAAAATGAAGGTAAAAGATTTCCAAAGAATTGTGGGAATTGCCTGGGAAGACTCCAAAAAGGAAAATGAAAAAGACCTATACCAAATGATCAATACTGCGGTGGGTATCAATCAAAACGACCTGGCCAGAGTGATTGATCAAATGCAACTGGTGATGAATCAAATGCAGGAAGCAATCAAAGAAGTGAATCCTGCATACGAGGGCTTTGTTTTTGACACGGATTCTGGTGTCAATGGAGTGAATCTAAGTCCTGATTTTACCGTGTCCGCCTCTCACCGAAGCAAAATCGAAGAGTATTTTGCCGATAAGACCTACGAAACTCAGGAAGAGTTGGGTCAACTGGTACTCGATGCTCTTGTCGATGTAGCCGGAGTTAATCTGACGGAAATCCCTGTTTTGGAAAACATGCTGACAAATCCTGAATATGCGCAGAAGGCTCAGGATTACTATGCTCAAAAATTGGTTGAGTACAAAAACTGGATGGAACAACTAAAAAGAAACAATTAAGGCACTTGAAATAATAAATTAGGAAGGCAGCAACCGTATCGGATGCTGCCTTCTCTTTCTTATTGATAATCAGCGGGTTAGGCTGGATAATATGCGTATCAAGAAGACCCGGATTATAGTTTGTAGTTCCAGTTTTATTAAAAATGGGTAAGTCAGGATCGACTTGTTTGCTAATTTATAAATCGTTGAATGCCAACCAGAATTGGAGAAAAAAAAAAGACCGGCTCTTTTTTCCCCCTATGTAAGAACCGGTCCAGACCATGAGATAATTGACGTGTGCTTCTTTCGCTTTTGGAATTGAGCCCTGATTAACTTTCAATCCGGGCCGAAGCATTATGCCTAAATGATTGCATATTATATGCCAATTTTTCTACTTATGATCAAAAATAATAAAATTTTATTTTTTTATCTGTAAACAACTGATTTATAGATATATACTTATTATAAATTATTTACATATCAAATGTATGATCTTTTTCTTGATTGTGCAACTCTTTGATAATTTTTTTTCTAAATGTGCACGTTTTTCGTTCTATGATCGATCCTGATGGATTTTCTGACACACAGATCCCGCCAATTTGTCAGATTATACCCCAGATGGCATGCAGTTTGACTGTTTACGCCTGAACAAAAAGACTAATATGACCATGGAAAAAGGATCTATATCGGTTCAATCTCAGAATATCTTTCCGATCATCAAGAAGTTTCTCTACGCAGATCATGATATCTTCCTTAGAGAACTGATTTCAAATGCCATTGATGCCACTCAGAAATTAAAGACTCTGGTGAACAAAGGCGTCGTCAAATCGGAAATCGGCGACCTAACGATCGAAGTTGTTATCGATGAGGAAGCAAAGACCCTGACCATCAAAGACCGGGGTATTGGGATGTCCGAAGATGAAGTCAAAAAGTACCTCAATCAGGTAGCATTCTCCAGTGCTGAAGAATTCGTCAAGAAATACAAAGCAGAGAATACGATTATAGGACATTTCGGACTTGGGTTTTACTCCGCATTTATGGTGGCTGACAAGGTAGAAGTTGTTACCAAATCTTACCGGAGGAATGCAAAGGCTACCCGTTGGGAATGTGTGGGTGAACCCGAATACATTATCGAAGAGGCCGACCGTAAAGACCGGGGAACAGATGTGATATTACATATCAATGAAGAAAGCCAGGAATTTCTAGAGAAGGCTCGTATTGAAAACTTGCTGAAGAAATATTGCCGGTTTTTACCTGTAGCCATCAAATTTGGGACAAAAACGGAGACCTCTTATGAAGGGGAGGGAGAAGATGCCAAAGAAATTAAGACGGAGGTAGATAATATTATTAATAATACAAATCCTACCTGGAAGAAATCGCCCGCCAGTTTAAAAGATGAAGATTATAAAAACTTCTATGAGGAGCTGTATCCATTCAGTCAACCACCTCTATTTTGGATTCACTTGAATATCGACTTCCCATTTAATCTCACCGGTATCCTGTATTTTCCAAAATTATCTCAACAACTGGAAGTCCAGAAAAATAAAATCCAGCTCTACAGCAATCAGGTTTATGTAACCGATGATGTAAAGGATATCGTGCCCGAATTTCTTACCTTGATGCATGGAGTAATCGACTCGCCGGATATACCTCTTAACGTCTCCCGAAGTTATTTACAGAGCGATCATAACGTAAAGAAAATCACGGGATACATCACAAAGAAGGTGGCGGAAAAGTTGCAATCACTATTTAAAAAGGACCGGGAGCTCTATGCATCGAAATGGGAAGAGATTGCACCTATCGTTAAATACGGAATGATTACCGAAGAAAAGTTTTACGATAAGGCGAAGAAGTTTGCTCTATTGAAAAATACGGAGGGAGAGAATTTCACAGTCGAGGAGTATCAGGAAAAAGTAAAAGCAAATCAAACAGACAAACACGGAAAAATCGTATTCCTTTATGCTAATCAGGAGACTGATCAAAATACATTTATTGCCGCTGCCAAAAATAGAGGATACGATGTACTGCTTCTGGATCAAATCATAGATAATCACTTCATTCAGCACCTGGAATATAAGAGTGACAACATTCTTTTCGTTCGGGTGGATTCCGACACAGCAGATAATCTGATTCAAAAAGATGAGACGGTCGAATCGGTGCTTTCTGAAAAAGATCAGGAAAAAGTCAAATCACTTTTCGAAACGGTGTTGAAGAAAGAGGGACATACCATTCAATTAAAACCCCTCAGTGCTGAGGATCATCCGGTCATGATCACCCGGCCCGAATTTATGCGGAGAATGCAAGAAATGCAACGTCTACAGGGAATGGGTAATGCCCAAATGCCCGAGATACATCAATTGGTAATCAATAGCAATCATCCTTTGATTGCAGATAAATTGGTGAAGATGAAAAGTGAAGAAAAGAAGGAAGATTTCGTAAAATATTTATACGACCTGGCGAGATTAAATCAACAAATGTTGAAAGGTGCCGACCTCTCGGCCTTTATCAATCGAAGTCTTGAGTTTGTCAGCTAAATCTTCAGGAGAAATAGTCCGGAATATAGAAATCGATACCGGGCTATTTCTCTTTTATTTAATTTCCACACAATCAATTTAGGGGCATCCTTAACGCGTAGGTGCAGTTTTTGATGTTCCAATGACCGGAAAATTCCGATTATTTATTGGACGGAATATTATAGCCGTGAGGGCATAGGACAGCGAGAGATAAACATGTATTCGCTATTTAATATCCTTGAAGGTGATGGAGGAAATAATATGCTCCAGATATAGCATCGGATTTCTTTTTCTCTCTCCGGGAGCCAAAACAAAAGCATCGATGAAAATTAATTCCGATTTCGATTCATTTAAAATCAGGTAAGCCAGAAAGGGACCTCCCAGATAATCTCCCTCCATCTCCCAGATTCCCCGGGCTTCCACTGCGTAGGCTCCACCCAGTCTCATAGATTGGGTAAATACCGGCAAGTCCACAGGATTCGACTGGAGATAAGAACCCTCCACTGTCGAACTAACCGGCAGATTTTTTCCTAAAGTGTCCTGCAGTGCAATAATATTTTCTTTCTTAAACTGATCCTGACTTTTATAAGGCAAACGATGAATAAGGATATTCGATACTACCAGTTCATTCTCCCGCATTACCCATAAGGTATTTTCATCTTCTGTTACGGTCCGATACTCCTTTGGCATTTTTAGATCAAATCCAAACTTTTCAGAAATCTGATTCATCAGAGGCAGGTTTTCCCCTCCGAGGTAGACGGTGGCATCAACTTGTCTCCTATACTGTTCTTGAATGACCTTAGCGATAGCTGGAAATCGACTAACTACCTGATGAGTGAGATCTCTTTTTCCATTGGCAAACAAGTAAACAAGAACCTGATCCTTGGCCCAACGATCCCGACCCATACTGGTATGGAAGGAGGTATCCTGACGGGCTCTGTTAGTTTTTTCCGATCCCAAATCCCGCATCACCATGGCTGTAGTGCTTGATTGCTCATCACTGATATCAGCTACAATAAGGTAAGCCTTCAACTCTTTCCTGGTACGCTCCGCCTCCAGGTCATCCGGCGTAAAATGCTTAAGATCAAATAGTGATTCGGGTGTCGGCAAAATAGGAAACGCCGACCCAAAATAATAGTTGATGGAATCACCGATTGCGCTTTCCCAAATCTCCTGATCGGTAATTATTGCCAGTTGATTGAGTGATCCCACAGCGATAGGTGTTGGTTCCAGGCGTTTGCGGGCCTCGTCTGTGCAAGACGACATACCCAGGCAAATCATAATAATGATCCAAACCATGCTTAAATGCCTATTCATCCTCTTGGTGTTTTCTTCTTAGATGAAGATGTGCATTACTACCTTCAGTGGTGTATGCATTTCAACTAATCAAAACAAGATCCGAAAATTCCTAAAATAATTTTTCGACGATGTGGTCCTCAGATATGCCTTCTGCCTCTGCTTTGTAATTGCGCACGATCCGGTGTCTGAGCACATACTTCGCAATTTGCTGTACATCATCAATATCCGGGGAATACTTCCCCTGGATAGCGGCATTACATTTTGCTCCCAGAACCAGATATTGTGAAGCTCGAGGGCCTGCTCCCCAGGTGATGTATTGCTTGACGATATCCGGTGCGAGATTAGATGAAGGTCTGGTCTTGTTTGCCAGCTGAACCGCATATTCCAATACTTTATCTGAAATCGGAATTTTGCGAATCAATGACTGAAAAAACTGAATTTGCTCAGCATTCAGAATGTGGCCAAGGTCAGGGCGGTAGTTGGAAGTGGTCTCCTTCACCACTTTAATCTCATCTTCATAGCTGGGATAAGTAAGCGGTATATTAAACATGAAGCGGTCAAGTTGCGCTTCTGGCAGTGGATATGTTCCTTCCTGTTCAATGGGATTTTGCGTCGCAAGGACAAAAAATGGCCTTGGTAAAGGGTGTCTCATGCCGGCAACAGTCACTGATCGCTCCTGCATAGCTTCCAATAGAGCGGCCTGCGTCTTAGGTGGCGTACGGTTGATCTCATCTGCCAGCACTATATTCGAAAAAAGCGGACCCTTGTTAAATTTGAAATGCCGGTCCTCATCCAGAATTTCCGATCCGGTGATATCAGATGGCATCAAATCAGGAGTAAATTGAATACGTTTAAAGTCGAGGTCGAGTACATCCGCGATCGTACTAACCAGCAATGTTTTGGCCAATCCAGGCACTCCCACCAGCAAACTATGACCATTACTGAAAAGAGAAATTAAGACTGATTTGACGACATCGTGCTGTCCTACGATCACTTTACCAATTTCAGTTCGTAAATCCTTATATGATTGGGCAAGAGCATCGACTGCTTCCACATCCGTTTTAAACATCGGTTCTGCTGTTGACATAAAAATATTTATCAGTGACTGATCTTACTTGTAATTAGCTGAGCTATATTGATTACTCCGTAACCTGGATTCTTGTGTCGGGCAATCTTAGTTTAACAAGTTCTAAAACGACCAAATTTAACAATTTACTATTACCAAACGGGTAAGCTTCTTCTTTTGTTTTGACCGAATGGGTGATCCTTGTTTTTAGAACGGCCAGTTAGATCCAAGTTCCGGACAAGCCCATTGGTAATCTTCAATTTCATACATTTTCTTTTGGTAAGAATAATGCCACCATTCGGTTCGAATGGATCTAAAGCCTTCTGCTTCCATCAAGGATCTTAGCAACTGCCGGTTCTCCTCTACTGGTTTTGGATGTCCGGTAAAGGTATGATAAGCTTCCTCGCCAAAAAAATCATAGGCAGTTCCCATGTCGAGTTCATTACCGAGTTTGTCGATTATTGTCAAATCAACTGCTCCGCCACGGTTATGCATACTCCCCTTTTCTGGAGGTGTCACATATCTCGCATCCGGCATTTTTTGCCACAATGCATTCTGAACCGACCATGGCCGATAACAATCATAGAATTTCAATCCAAGTCCTCTTTTATATAGTTCCCTTTGAATTCTGACAAGCGCTCGGGCTACTTCCGGCCGGAGCAAACAACGGGCACATGGATACATCTGAATCCCGACAAAATTATCAGACGTGGCGTATCGAATATCCAGAACAAAAGTAGTATCGTATTGCAATACATCTACCCATCCGCTGTCTACCGTTGGCAAAAAGACCGCGGAGGAATCTGCTTGTGACGTACCATTGTCCAGAGGTAAATAGGTTAAGTCGGTGAGCTGGACCACACGGACATCCCGGGATTGACACGCACTAAAAAACAGAAAGAAAACGATCAACCTCGACATCAATCCCGGATCAAATCCAAAAATTCATCCTCAGTCATGATCTGAACAGATCCCAGTGATTGGGCCTTACTCAATTTACTGCCTGCATTTTCTCCGACAACGAGAATATCCAGGTTACCACTCACGGCACTGATATTTTTAGCCCCATTCTCTTCAGCGAGCTGCTGTGCCTCTTTTCGGCCCATTTGTAGCAACTTACCGGTGAAAAGAATTGTTTTATCATGCAACGGGGCATTGTCCTTGACAACTTTTGGTCGATCGGATTCGGTCTGAACGACATTCACTCCGGCATCCTCCAGACGATGAATCAGATCAAGCTTCGTCTTATCGTGAAAAAAGGAGATTATCTGCTTTGCCAGGACCGGACCTATATCCTTGATACCGGTCAGATCTTCCTCGGTCATATTCTCCAGATCATAGACAGAATTCACTTTCTCGGCCAGTATTTTTGCCGACCTTTTACCCAAATGATGAATGCTCAGGCTATGCAACAGTCTATGCAATGAATTTTTCTTAGCCTTATTTACGGCCTTACGAAGGTTCTCCGCCGATCGCTGTCCAAATCCATCGAGCTCTGAAATTTTATCATAGTCCAGACGGTAGATATCGGCAATATCCCGAATCCAGCCCAGATCCCAAAAACGTTCGATCATTGATTTACCCAACCCATCGATGTCCATGGCATCTTTAGAGACGTGAAAAACGATCCTCTGTAGATCCTGGGCACCACAGGTACAATTCGGGCATCTCCAGGCCGCTTCATTGCCTTCCTTAACCAAGGGGATCTTCTCCTTCTTGTTTATAGGGCAATACTCGGGAAATTGAATAGGCACTTCATTCCCATCTCGTACTTCACTAAGTGATTTCACTACATAAGGTATTACATCTCCTGCCCTTTCTATCAGGATTTGATCACCGATCCGCAAATCTTTATTCTGAATAAACTCTTCATTGTGCAGTGAAATACTGGATACCGTTACCCCGGCCAACTGTACTGGTTCTACCTTGGCGACCGGAGTGATAGATCCTACCTTACCCACCTGATATTCCACCTTTAGTAAACGGGTGGTTGCTTGTTTTGCTTTGAATTTATAGGCGATTGCCCAGCGAGGATGGTGACTGGTTGATCCCACTTCCCGTTGCTGAAGTACCTGGTTAAGTTTTACCACCATCCCATCAATTTCATAAGGATAGGAATCTCTTTTTTCCTGCCATTCAGCGCAAAAATCAATGACTTCACGGATACTTTTACATCGTTTTCGCTCCACCGTAGGGACTTTGAATCCCAGGGACTGTAGCATTTCCATCCCTTCCCATTGGGTACGGATCAGAATACGAGATGACCGGCCTTCCGGATCTTCCGTATAAGCCACCTGGTAGATAAAGGCCTCGATACCACGTTGAGCAGTTTCACCCGGATCTTTCATCCTCAGACCTCCGGTAGCAGCATTTCTCGGATTTGCAAAAACCGGTAGCCCTTGTTTCTCTCTGCTTTGATTGATTTTTTTAAAGGTGTCTTTCCGGATAATGGCTTCTCCCCGCAGTTCGATCCTGCTTATTCCAAATTTGCTAAAATTTGCCTTGAGAGGGATTGATTTCAGGGTTCGGATATTGGCGGTGATTTCATCTCCTTCCTGTCCATTGCCTCGGGTGGCAGCGCGTACTAACTTGTCATCCTCGTAAATCAGGGCAATGCTTCCTCCGTCAAATTTTGGCTCCACACAATATTCCAGATCTTCATTCACCTCGATATTCAACAGTTTCTTATTACTCTCATCGAAAGACTTCAGATCATCCGCATCATAGGAATTGGCCAGAGAGAGCATGGACGTCAAATGTTGCACCGTCTTAAAATCAGGAGAAAGATCCGATGATACCCTTTGTGTCGGCGAATCTGATGTGACCAGTTCGGGATTCTCATCTTCGATACGCTCCAATTCCTTATACAGCTGATCATATTCAAAGTCACTGATCAGGGGACTATTTTGAACATAATACTTCCATTCATGATAGTTGAGTACCTGTCTCAGCTTTTGGACATGTTCATGGGCTGGAAATGCGTCGTCACCCAGATGATCCAACATCTGCCTGGTGAGTGTAAATAATTCCTTTTCCTGGCTCGAATTATACATCGGTTCGTTTAATTGATCTAATGAGTAAGACTAGGAAATGACGGTTGGGTTTGAGAAATCGAAGCCCAATTCAGGATTTTTTCCCCGGGCATCACGATAGAATTCTGTCATTTTTTCAAAATCCCTTTCTTTATCCTGAGAGGGATAAAACGGAGGTGAGAAGGCCACTACCTTTCGACCAAAGTCAAATTTGGTCATAATAATTGGCACTTGTGCCATGCGAGCAATGTGATAGAAGCCAGTCCGAAGTCTTTCCACCTTCTTCCGGGTTCCTTCCGGAGCGATTGCAATGGCCAGTTCAGGTGTTGTCTGAAATAATGCGGCAACCGCTTCAACGTAATTATGGCTTTGCGAACGATCTACCGGATAACCTCCTAACCAGCGGAAAACAAATCCAAAAGGGGGTTTAAAGAGACTATCCTTGGCAATGAATTTCACCTGGATACCGGCGGCGCTACGCACTAAGAGGCCCAGGGGAAAATCCCAATTGGATGTATGAGGTATGACGGCAAAAATGCGATGGGGAAGCTGATTGGAGGGGTCACCCTCCAGCCTGAAGCCCCACCAATGCAGCAAAATTTTACTTATAACCTGCATGCAGCCCTAGTTTAGCAGTCATTAAAGATAGAAAAACAAGTTTCGAAAAATATTTTTACCCTCAAGATTAAACCATGACATTTATTTAAAGTCAAAGACATAAGAATCAGGAAAAACTCTGCCGTCAAATGCCACATGAAGAAAATCTGATCAAGCGACTTCGGGACCAGTCCACCCGTGATCGTGCGTTCAGGGAATTGGTTGAGTTATATCAGGAAAGAATGTACTGGCACATCCGCAGATTTGTTTTTGAACACGAGGATGCCAATGACATCATGCAAAACACTTTTATTAAGGCTTACCGCGGCCTGGATGGATTCAAAGGTGGAGCAAAAATCTATACCTGGCTCTATCGGATCGCCAGCAATGAGAGTATCACCTTCGTGAAAAAAGCAAAACGCATGGTCAGTGGCAGTCTGGAACCAGCGGAAAAGTTGGAAGCTGACCCATTTTTCGATGGGGATGCTGCTCAGCTGGCTCTGCAAAAAGCGCTCACTCAACTACCGGAAAAACAACGCCTTGTGTTCAATATGAAGTACTATGATGACCTGACCTACCAGGAGATTTCGGAGATTCTGGAGACTTCAGTAGGTGCACTTAAAGCAAGTTTTCATCATGCAGTGAAAAAGATCGAATTGTATATAAAAAATGTCCAGGTGTAGAATTATGAAAGAGGAAGAAAAAATGAAAGACGATAGATTACCGGATTTACTCCAGGGAACGAAGAAGCATAATCCCTTCCAGATACCTCACAACTATTTCAGGGAGTTTCCCGATCAGCTCATGGAAAAGATCATCGAGGAATCAGAGAAAAAAAATCGGGAATCCTGGTGGCAATCGATATTCACACGCTGGCATCTGGCCTTGAGTCCAAAACCCATTATGGCCTTGGGGGTGATGGCTGTTGTTGCTGCGCTGTTTTGGCTGTCCAGACCCGGTACTTCTTCGTTGCAGGATGAATTTACATCCGGGGAAATCGCTCAGTATATACAGGAACACATTGATGATTTCGAAGTCAGTGACTTTTATGTACAGGATTTGGAGGGAATAGACATTCTCGCAGAGGAGATCGAAGGAGACGATGTCAAACCAATCCTGGATGATTTGATGGAAGAGATGGATCTGGAAACATTACAACGAATTCTATAAGTCTTCCCCGCATATTATTAGACTATTTTAAACAGCAATCACATGAAAAAATTACTCACAAACAGCAGCCTGGCCGCGATGATGATGCTTGTGTCCTGCATTGGACTGCTGGCTCAGGAACGCCCGGTACAAGAAAGAATTGAAGCACAAAGAGTAGCCTTTATCACCCAAAGGGTCAATCTCAGTCCGGAAGAAGCCCAGCAATTTTGGCCCATTTATAATG
>JAGQWZ010000131.1 GCA_020436835.1 Saprospiraceae bacterium
CAGACCTGGCCAGGTTACTGCCACCTAAAAGAGCTTTTCTCAAGCGAATAAAACCATTTTGGCAGTTTACCGACTTCCTCCTTAATTTGATTTTGGATTTTAGATTATATTTCTCTCCAAGGAAAAAGAATACCCACTGGAAACAGGTGTTTGAAGTGGACGACAAAATAGATCATTTTATCAGGCAAAATCAAAGTGGCCAAATTTTTAAAAGGGGGAAAAATGAATTGAATTGGATTTTGAAATTTCCCTGGATTCGATCGGCTAAACCGGATAGCCAGAGCCGGAAATACTATTTCTCTTCGGTGGCCCGTATTTTCGAATTTAAGGCATTGATGCTTGAGGATCAGGAAGGGAAAATAAAAGGTTTTGTAGTTCTCTCCCGACGAGATTATTCTTTAAAAGTCCCTTATTGTTACTTCGAAAAAGACACACTGGATGAAGTTATTTCCTGCCTTACCTGGCATATTTTCGAATGGAAAATTAAAACGGCAACTATTTTCCACCCTGCCCTGGTTGAGCACTTCCAGCGGAAGCAGTTTCCGGCATTTTTCACCAGATCATTTAGAAGACATTATATCATATCCCGTGTTTTCGACGCCTTTGATATTGAAAATCGATACAAAATTCAGGATGGTGATGCAGATTGTGCCTTTACCTAACCTTGAATGACCAAACGCAGAGCCTTGATCAACATTGCAAAAGCAGAGCAGTCCTGGCATCGATTGAATCAAAGACACAGAATCTATGGTCGGATTTGAACTACCCAACCTGGAGTATTTCGCACTCAAAAGCACGCCGTACAAGTCCGGCCACATTTTTTACATCCAGTTTACAGAAAAGACTTTTACGGTAGCTACGGATGGTCTCGGTACTGAGGTACATCTTCTTACCAATTTCTTCGGAGGTGTATTCCCAGGCGATCAACTTAATGATTTGAGCTTCTTTTTCTGATAATTCCGGCTTCATCGTGAGAGGTTTAATAAGACTTTAGCAAATTTTAGAGAGGGTTCTGTCATGCATTTCAATTAGCATCTTATCAAATATCAGATGATTCTTCCCTCGATACTTCACTGTTTTAAGTGATTCTCAAAAATCCCGGAAAACCATGAGTTTTTAATCGTACCACTGGTACTCCACCTTCCGATGAGCCCTCCATATAGCAGAGAAAGGGCAGCCTCCCATCGAAACCAGAGAGCAGTTGATGATAGACGATGTAGCCAAATTCCGGCGATGGGAAACGGGATCATTCAAATTTTAATCAATCTGAATGTGAGGAGTAATTTGGCTATAATTCTCCCCGCTTTAATTGTTCAGCTGCATAATTTGCTGCCCGCGCAGTAATGGCCATGAAGGTTAGTGTCGGGTTTTGGGTACCGGTGGAAGTCATGCAGGCACCATCGGTCACAAATACATTTTTACATGCATGCAATTGATTATGCCGGTTGAGTAACGAGGTCTCGGGATCGTGTCCCATACGTATCCCTCCCATCTCATGAATATCCGATCCGGGGGGAGAGTGGGTATCCCTGGCTTCGATATCAACAAAACCGGCTTTTTCGAACATTTCGCGGGATTGCTCTATATAGTCGGCTACCATCTGATCGTCATTCTCCGTCCAATCACATGACAAAATCAATTGCGGTATGCCATATTTATCTTTCTGATCAGCACTTAACCGTACGTGGTTTTCCTTGATTGGAACTACTTCTCCCATCATCCAGCTACTGATCCTCCAGGCTCCATAGGGAGGATTCAGCAGATTATTGGTAAGGTCCGGTCCAATCATACTGGTGTCTAAATCCCTGCCTCTTCCACCACCGATGCCGATGGCATAACCTCGCAGAAAGTCTGTCTCCTGTCGGTTCAAATTTCTAAACCGGGGAATATAGCTGTGACTGGGATTTCTGCCACTGGTTTTCTTATCCAAAAGCCCCTCAAAGGTTGCACTGGCCTTTCCCCGGTAATTATGCCAGGATATGTATTTACCCAGAAGGCCGCTATCATTTCCCAGTCCCTCCGGAAATCGCGATGAAGTGGAATTCAGTAAGATGGCATTGGAATTCAAGGTGGATGCATTGACAAATATGACTTTTGCGTAATATTTGATCATCTTATTCGTCAATGCATCAATTATTCTTACTCCCACCGCTTTCTTCTTACCCTTCTTGTAGATAATCGAGTGCACCACGGAATGAGGTCTTATGGTCAGGTTGCCCGTCTTCATCGCCCAGGGTAGCGTTGATGCATTACTGCTAAAATACCCTCCGTAATTGCATCCGCGGTTGCACATGGTTTGATTAACACACTTAGCCCTGCCTTGCTCCAAATGCACAGGTTGGGGGTCCGTGATGTGGGCGCAACGGGCCTGAATAAGATGTCGATCCGGATAGTGTTCTTTGATTTTTTGCTGAAAATGACGTTCGACACAGCTGATGTCAAAGGCAGGTTGTACGATACTGTCCGGCAGTTCCGGAAGTCCATCTTTTGCCCCGGCAATCCCCGCAAATCGCTCAACATGGGCGTACCAGGGTTCCAGATCCTGGTAGCGGATCGGCCAGTCTACTGCAAATCCGTCCCGCAGTGGTCCCTCAAAGTCCAGATCACTCCATCTTTGAGTCTGTCGGGCCCAAAGCAAGGATTTACCGCCCATATGATAACCTCGATACCAGCGAAATGGCTTTTCCTGAATGAAGGGTTGTTCATCTTCCTCCAACCTCCAATGCAGCGTGGCTTCGTTAAGGAATCTCGATCCGCCCAATCCAACCCTCTTTGCCAATGGAACAGTACCGCGAAATTCAAACTCCCAGGGTGGTTTGCTTGCAGTAGGATAGTCCTTGATGTGTTCTACATTGCGTCCTCTTTCAAGGACCAGCGTTTTCAGACCCTGATCACACAACTCCTTAGCGGCCCATCCTCCACTTGCACCGGATCCGATCACAATGGCATCATAGCCACGTTTCTTAATTGAGTCTATTGCCAGATTTGCCATACTTCGTATTTATTCCTCTTTACAAATACCTATAAAGTTTTATAGAGAATCGTTAATCAAAAAGGGTGGTAGATACCAGTCCCAGCAGCAGAGTGTAGATTTTTTCGGGGGTTCAAGTTTGGTTTTTAACGTCTATCAAATGCGTGTGTCTCATCAGGTATCAATATCCACACATCCATTGTAGTGACCCGGAGCTACCCGGTACTTATGATAGCGAGTCATCACCTCTCTTGAAGTGCGAAAACCACGAATCGTTTCCGATTTTATCAGGTCAAAAAAGCTTTTCTCATTTTCATCTTCGGACTGCGCATAGGCCAGCAAGACACTATTTCGTTCAGCCATGCTACATTCCTGAAAGTCTCGATCAAATAACGCCTTTGATTTTTCTGACAGCTGGACAAGCTGCGTACCAATATTACTCTGAATATCCGCTTCGTAACATTGATCGAACAAATTTATCAGGAATTTATCCACTCCGACCTTTAAGCCTCCTATACCTTTCTCCACTGCCGGCAAAATCGTGTCCACCATACTGGTTAGCATCGATTCCTGATCAGGAGACAGGAAACCTTCTCCCGATGGTAGTTGATCTTTTGACCATCCATGTGCCCAGGCCGGCAAGGCTACCAGTGCACCAGAAGATGCTAACAAATGTCTGATAGATGCTCTTCGATCCATAGAATAGAAATTAAAGCATTCAAGTTACAATTATTCCGGCCTCCAACATAATATGATGGCAGTCACCTTATTTGTTTCTCAGAACAGATATTCCTTAGTACCAGCTTACTCCTTGATCTCTTGTCTTAAGCAACGGCTAATTATTACATTTAAACCATGAAAAAACCGGAAGCCGGACAAAACCAGGGATCCCTTAAAACACCTCCAATTATTTCCATCCTGGTTTTTGTGCTGGTCGTACTTACCTTAAGTTGTCAATCGGGAAAGACAGACCGGGAGCCTTTCACAGCTGTCAGCGATCTTAGCGGTAAGGAACTGGCAAAAATCCATTGCGGATCCTGTCATTTAATGCCGGACCCGAAACTATTAAGTCGAAAAATATGGAAGGAAAACGTGCTGCCCCATATGAGCTGGAGATTAGGCAGGCCCGACAGCGCGGTGATCCCGCCAATGGGCAATTCCATGCAGGAGCGGTTTTCCATTGCTTCGTCAAATGTCTTTCCAAAAGAGCCCCAAATCAGCGAAGCCGCCTGGTCAAAGATCGCAGCATATTATGCTCAGACCGCACCGGCAGAGATGCCTATCCAGGAAAAAAGACCGGACACCGAGTATCCCATGCCCGGTTTTTCCATCCAACCTGTAATTGCCCGGGATCCGAACAACGGAGGAATGGCTACGATGATAAAATATGATCCTTACAAAGAAAGAATTTATGTCTCTAACGCTGACCGGCAATTGCTCACTTACAGCCGCGAAAATAAGCTAGAAGAAATTCTCCCGTTAGGTAAAGTACTGACTGACATGAAGTTTAATCCGGACGGATCTGCATTTCTTCTTTCCGTAGGTAATATTCACCCTAATGACGAACACCTGGGTGAAGTCATACTTATGGAACCAAATGGTACCCGAAATACATTGATTAACGGACTGCAGCGACCGGTAGATCTTCAGAGGGCTGATTTGAATGGGGATCAGAATGAAGATCTCATCATCTGTGAATTTGGACATCAATTGGGTCAAATATCATTGCATTTCGCGGTGTCAACGGGACGATACCGGAAAGAAGTTCTGTACGAAGCTCCCGGTGCGATCAAGACGATCATCAGAGATATAAATGGCGATCAAAATCCAGATATTATTGCTCTGGCAGCTCAGGGTAACGAAGGCGTTTTCGCCTTCATAAACAATGGTGAAGGCATATTCGAATTAAAAGTACTCTTACGTTTTCCTCCGGTATTTGGCGCCAGCGATCTGGAACTCGTTGACGTGAATGGTGACCACGTTCCGGATATCCTGCTGGCCAACGGAGACAATGGGGATTATTCCTACAGTCTGAAGAATTTTCACGGCCTGCATATCTACCTGAATGATGCTGCATATAATTTTAAAGAAGTCTATTTTTTCCCAATGTACGGCGCAACCCGATTGATTGCAGCAGATTTTGACCGGGATGAGGACATTGATATTGCCGTCGCTTCCTTCTTTCCGGACCTGGAATCAGAAAACCCGGAAAGTTTTATTTACCTGCAAAATCAGCGGGACCAAACTCAAGACTCCATCAACTTCAGTCCTTTCTCTTTTGCTGGACGGAATGATGGCCGGTGGATGCTTCTGGAGAAAGCGGATCTGGACCAGGACCAATACCCGGACATTCTATTAGGTAGCTCCACGGTCCTTCCTCTGGAATCCGGTAAAGGTTTCGGACCATACTGGAAAGATCAGAATTTAAACTACCTGGTAATTAAAAACCAGGGGTAGGAAATGAGGAGGGACTTTTTTCACATTCTCTACGGTAAAAGATTCTGAAAATTCTTCCATTCAGACAGACTGGAGTCAAAAGTGGTGTCACATCCCTGTTCCATGGCTTCCTGATTAATATCTGCAACCCGGTCATCGGGATTGGGATGGGTGCTCAAAAATGCCGGTGGAGTGGCAGTACCTTCATTGATTAATTTTTCAAAAAAACTAGCAGCGCCATTCGCAGCATACTTCGTTTCACACAGATAGATCACACTATACATATCGGCTTCCGATTCATGATCCCGGCTAAATTTAAGTCCCACCAGGGAGGCAAGAACCTGCGAAAGCGTACCCGGATCACCGCCAGTGATTGCAGACAACAATAAGCCTATACCATATTGCTTCGTAAGCTGATTAGTAGAATGACGTCGATCTGCGTGTGCCATCTCATGACCCATTACTCCGGCAAAATCATCTTTAGTATCCAGAAATTTGAGGATCCCGGTATAAATAAAAATGTATCCACCAGGAGCAGCGAAAGCATTCAGGGTTTCCGGATCGTCGATAATATAGACCTCCCAGGCAAATTCATCCCGGTAGGTAACTTCCCCGGACGACAGAATGTCACCTACAATATTTTCGACATACTGATAGGCAGAACCATACTGATTTCGATCCAGGACTGGATACATTTCCGGATCGGCTAAAATTTCATCTCTTAACTGCATCCCTAACATCACATCATCCTGGACTGAAAAGATATTCACGCCTGAGTCTCCGCACGAGAAATTAGTTATCGAAAAAAGAAGAAGAAATAAGAGAGGAGTTAATCGCATAATCAAAAGCTTTGCTGTAATTGATACTGAGAAAGACGAATCAAAGTTCGATCCTATTGGAAAGAAAAAGTTAAAATATTGGAGGAAGCCGTCCTTTTTGCAGGCTTTTAATACTTCAATTAATTCTATTGTCCAAAGACCTGAACCACCACCTGCCGCGATCTTGCCCGGGTGTCAAAATCGACAAATACAATTTGTTGCCAGGTTCCCAGTAGTAGTTTGCCGGCAACGAAAGGACAGGTATAGCTGGTGCCGGTGATGAAGGAGCGCAGATGAGCAGCTCCGTTATCATCTCCCCAGGTCTGGTTATGCCGATAATCCTTACCATATGGCGCAATCTTTTCAAACATCTCCCCCACATCATGATTCACCAACCCAGGTTCAAATTCCAAAGTGGTAATCCCCGTAGTCGAACCTATCCCGAATACGGTGACCTGCCCTTCACTTAAATCACTCTCATTTAAAATCTGATTGACATGCGGGGTAACATCAATTATCTGGTTTCGGCCATTGGTCTGCAACTGAATTCCCGTGGTAAAAATTTTCATTGAATAATTTTTTAAGATTTATAATTATGATTCACCTTGCATCCCCAGGAAGCCATCTGATATTTAGATGCAATATCCACTGGAGTATATTCAGGATCCCCAACCGGCACAAAAGAAAACACTTTGCGCTATGAAAATGCAAGGAAGGAAATTTTGTCATCTTAAGGACCCCCGAGATGGGTCTTTTAACGATCGATTTCCGGGAACGAACCATTTCCGGACGAAATAAAAACCAATCCCAGATTCAATGCTGGGGTGATATTTATGAATTACTGACAATTAATTGGACAATACAACTCCGTGCAAAAGGGCATTCTAGCTGTTATTTACTTCTTATATTGCTGCCATTAAAGAAAGTACGTAATTCAGCTTCCCGATATAAAATCTAAAGGTCGAAAAATGCAATCAATAAAAATCTTTTGCACGCTCACTATTGTTTTTCTGATGGGATGCCCGGGTGCTCCGGATTTGACAGAGCATCCTGATGTAACCTATACTCCGGCACCGGTCAGCACCTTCTGGAAGAGTGCCACGGTCTATTTTCTTTTGACCGACCGATTTAATAATGGTAATCCAAACAACGACCTCCAATTTGAACGAAAGCCCGATGGAGCGGTGCTACGCAACTTTGAGGGAGGGGACATTGCCGGTATAACCCGGAAGATCGAAGACGGTTATTTTGATTCTCTTGGGGTTGATGTTATCTGGTTTACTCCGGTTTTTGAACAGATCAGAAGTCATACGGATGAAGGGACAGGCAAGACCTATGCCTACCACGGATATTGGACCAGGGACTGGACAGCACTTGATCCCAATTTTGGCACTGAAGAAGATCTCCGGCGCCTGGTGAACACAGCCCATGCCCACGGTATCAGGATACTGCTTGATGCGGTGATTAATCATACCGGCCCGGTTACACCCGTCGATACAAAATGGCCAGATGACTGGGTAAGGACAGATTCAACCTGCAGATATCAGGATTATGCGAGTACGGTGGAATGCATGCTGGTCGATAATCTACCTGATATCCGAACCGAATCGACCGTTCCTGTCAATATCCCGGATTTTCTCCAACAAAAATGGACATCCGAAAATCGATTGGAAGAGGAGATCTCGGAATTAGATGCTTTTTTTAACGATACGAATTATCCCCATTATCCCTTTTACTATATCGTTAAATGGTTGGCAGACTGGGTAAAAAAACTGGGTATTGATGGATTCAGGGTGGACACAGCCAAGCATACGGAAGCATACGTTTGGTCGGTTTTAAAGAAAGAATGTGAAAAGGCGCTGAATACCTGGAGAGAGGAACATACAAGCGCTTCTATACACAATGATCCATTTTATATGGTGGGAGAAGTATACAATTATGGACTTAGTGGAGGTAAGGAGTTTGACTACGGAGATCAAAAAGTGGATTTCTTCTCCCATGGTTTTGAAAGCCTCATCAATTTTGAATTTAAATATGATGCAAAAAGTACTTATGATTCCCTATTTACCAAGTATTCGACGTTGTTAAACGCTCCCTCTTTCCAAAACTTTTCCGTCCTGAATTACCTGGCCTCTCATGATGACGGGGCTCCCTTTGACAAGGAACGTAATAAAAGCTATGAAGCAGCGACCAAGTTACTGTTATCTCCCGGTGCAGTGCAGATCTATTACGGAGATGAAACCGCCCGGCCTTTGGAGATCGAAGGGGCTAATGGTGACGCCAACCTCCGCTCCATGATGAATTGGGACCAGCTTTCAGACAACGAAGAGATAAAATCGTTACATCAATACTGGCAAAAGCTAGGTCAATTTCGCAGAAAACATCCAGCTGTTGGTGCAGGTTTACACGAAGTACTGAGTCTCTCACCTTATACCTTTTCCCGGAAACTAAGTGACGGCGACAATGACAGGGTGATCATCGGCCTGGATCATCCGTCGGGAGAAAAAATAGTCACCGTCGAAGGAGTCTTCCCAGATGGGACTCAAATAAAAGATGCTTATTCCGGTCAGACTGCGAATGTGGAAGATGGAAAAATTCAAATCAATTCCACCCATTCAATTGTACTGTTGGAACGCATGTAGAATTTTGTCGATTTATTTATGGGAAAGCAAGCATCCTCCGAAAAAATAGCCAAATATTCTGATTGGCTGGATACGCGATTCAAAATACCGGGTACGAGAATCACTTTTGGCCTGGACTTTATCATTGGATTATTTCCGGTGGTGGGTGACATACTTAGTTTTGGCCTTTCCGGCGGTTTATTGCTGGTTATGGTCCGTAAGGGCGCCAGTGGAAGAGCATTGAGTCTGATGATACTCAATATTTCTCTCGATGCTTTATTTGGTTCCATTCCTTTTTTCGGAGACATCTTCGATCTTTTTTTCAAAGCGAATAAGCGTAACCTGAATCTTTTTCAGTCTCACTTTGAAGAAGGCAAACATCAGGGGAGCGCCTGGCCTGTAATTATTGTCATTTTACTGGTTTTGATAAGTATTTTCATTCTTATTATTTATCTGGCGATCAAGTTGGTGGAATGGTTCTGGCAATTGCTTTCCTGAGGGCGGTGATTATTATTACATTCTTTGATTATTTTAGTTGTCAAAATTTGAACCTGCCATGAAGAGAAGAGAAATCCTTAAAAACCTGGCCATTGCCGGTACCACCGCCCATCTTACTCCCAGCTGGAAGACGGGAGGCTCGACGAAGCATCAGACGGCCAAAGAAGTTCCGTTCACATTTTGTCTGAATACCAGTACGATCCGGGGTCAGAAGCAGGGATTACTCAAGGATTTGGAGACAACCGCCAATGCCGGATATGATGGAGTAGAAATATGGATCAATGCTTTGCAAGGCTATATCGATGATGGAGGTTCACTCACCGATCTGAAGAAAAAAATTGATGACTGGGGACTTACCGTTGAAGACGCCATCGGTTTTGCCCAATGGATCGTCGATGATAAAATAATCAGGGATAAAGCCATTGAACAGCTGAAAAAGGAGATGGACCTCCTGGCCCAAATAGGGTGCAAACGCATTGCTGCTCCTCCTGCCGGAGCGACCAACGAATCGGGATTGGATCTTGATGCGGCTGCCGAACGGTATGCCCGCATTCTGGATCTGGGGAAGGAGTTCGGTGTCATGCCACAGTTGGAGGTGTGGGGATTTTCCAAGAATCTTTTTAAAATAAGCCAGGTGTTGTATGTCACTGCAGAATGTGGTCATCCGGATGCACATATCCTACCGGACATCTACCATTTGTATAAAGGTGGATCTGATTTCGATGCCTTGAAATTAATCAAAGGATCTGTCATTGAAATATTCCATATGAATGATTATCCTACCGATCCTCCCCGTGACACGATCAATGACAGTGCCCGGGTCTATCCCGGGGATGGAGTAGCCCCCGTCAAGCAAGTTTTACAGGATCTGTATCGGCCAGGTGAAACGACCGTACTCTCGCTGGAACTTTTTAATCCATCTTATTGGGAACAAGACGCATTTACCGTAGCTAAAACCGGATTGGAAAAAATGAAAAAGGCAGCGGAAGGAATTGGAATGTAATGATGAAGAAACACAAGATTATTGCATTAATTTTCATTGCAATTGCCGCTGTGCTCGGTAGTATATTTCTTTCGGGGATTGAAACTCCGGAAGATTTAGCCGGGTATTTTAAGCCCGAATACTACACTCAGTTTGGACCATTGGCCATTTGTGTGGAATTGCTGATTGCCGGGATCTATTTGTTTTTGGCCCATCGCAGTGCCAATTTTACCCTGGCATTATTTGCATTTGCCACATTATTGGATTTTTTGTTGAATTTATTTGGGATATTTAATTCTACCACTCCGCCCTATGCCATGGGACTATTTATTATTTGTGCTTTTGTCGCCCTTTGGTTGGCGTTTGATGACGTCTTTGATTTGGGCCGCATTTCACTCGTGAGTGTTTTGGGTAGCTTTGTTCTGGGACTGGCTATCGAATTATTCTTTAATTATTTGTAAAATCAGATATCATTTAGCGTTGTTTTTCAATGGAAGTAGAAGAATTCAGAGAGATGGTTTTTTCTTTTCCCCATGTGGTCGAAAATCCTCATTTCGACCGTCAGGCTTTCAAAGCGCAGGGAAAAAGAATATTCACTACCCTGCATCAAAAATCAGGCACCGCCAATCTTAAATTATCTCCGGAGGAACAAGCCACATTTTGTGCTTTTGAAGGGAATGTGATTTATCCCGTAGCTAACAAGTGGGGGCAACAAGGCTGGACAACTTTTGAGATAGCCGAGGTGCCTGGAGAGCTTATGCTAAATGCGCTTGAAAGTGCCTACAATGCCTCCCTTCGTTAAATCGGAAAGAAACTTTGTTGGGGAACAATTCGGAAAAGATTTGGTGCCAAAAACAAATTCCAATAAAGGGTTTCTATTTTTTATTTCAAATTGTCAAAAATGATTTTCCCAAACTGCTGTCCTTTGTCCATACGGTCGAAGGCATTTTGAAAATCCGAAAGATCGTAAACGGAGTCAACCACCGGAATGATCTTGTGCTGGTCTACGAAACGAACCATTGCCTCAAAGTCACGATCACTACCCATCGTGCTGCCGAAAATATTCAGCTGTTTCCAGAAGATTAACTGCGGGCTGAGGTCTTGAATTTTCCCCAACGAACCGCCATAAATTCCGACTCTGGCACCGGAATTGGCTGTGGAAATCAGTTGAGAAAATCCAGTTCCTCCGGCACTATCGATAATGACATCAAAACCTCCACTTTTCTTTTTAAGGATCTTATGCCAACTATCATCGGTATAGAGACAGCCACCTGCAGCTCCCATATCTTTTGCCTGGTCGATTTTCTCCTGGCTGCTGGAGGTAACCCAAACTTCCGCTCCGATCGCCAGGGCAAACTGCATGACGAATATTGCGACTCCTCCTCCAATACCACTTACACAGAGGCGGTCCTCCGGCGCTAGCTGGCATCGACTGAACAGTACCCGGTACGCCGTCAATCCGGCTAAGGGAATGGCTGCTGCCTGAGGTAAGGTCAAATGAGCCGGCTTCTCGGCCAACCGGTCCGGATGCAGCACCATTTTCTCAGCGAAAGTACCATCCTTTGGCATCCCGAGGATGCTATAGTTTTCTCCCTGAAACTGTTGATTCGGACCCCAGGATACATTGGGATTTACTAAAAAATGCCGCTCCTTCCATACAGCCACTCCATCCGAACCCAGAGTGGAGCCAGGTCGCAAATTTGGATATAAGCCTTTGGTAATGAAGATGTCCCGGTGATTGAGCCCGGAGTTTTTAATATCAACTAAAACTTCCCCATCCCCTGGAGTGGGATGATCAATGTTAACAACTTTGGCCGGGACTTCGGCAGATTGGTATTGAATCGCTCTCATGCCCAATAATACTTTAAATTAATGATTTCCAAAAAGTTAGCATCTGGGAATTTAACGTTTGAAAATTGGCAAAGTGATCGTTTACTCGTATTTTGCCGGCAGAACCACATCACTCAGGGACTATTTTTCAGACCAGACGGTGCTGAATTTATCCGTAAGACGTCAGGGATCCTATAACCATAACCGATCAAAATTGACCTGATATGAAGTGGAAATCCTCAATTGTAATCTCCTTTTGCCTTATTGGTGTATATGGTAGTAGCCAGGAATTGGTACAGGTTTCCAATCAAGCTGCAATTCCGGTGAAAGATAACGGATGTACGAAGTCTATCTTTGTAGAAAGTCCGGTCAGCGATGCCTACATAGCAATTGCTGAAGACTCTCTCACCTTTGGTTTGGAAACTACACTGAAAGTCAAGGGACTACCCAAGCGTAAACAAATGTCTGCGTTAATATCGTATGAGGTACATCATCTCGATCCCAATTATTTGAATAATGCCATACTCAAGGTTTATACGGCTTCAAAAGACCATGGAGACCATCTTGAATTATATAGTGTACCACAACAAGTTGATGAACAAAAGACAAACTGGAAGAATCAATCCCCGGAGAGGCAATATCTGGACAAGAGGTCACTTACCGAAGCGACATTTATTACCTTCGAAATCACC
>JAGQWZ010000132.1 GCA_020436835.1 Saprospiraceae bacterium
AAGAAGGATGTAGCCGAAGGGCTTGTCACCGGGTAAACACCCATTCGCGGTCCTTTGATAAATCAGGATTATACATATATCCTTCCAGGTTGAATCCCTTAATTTTCTCCGGATTGGTGATCTTGTTTTTGACAATATATTTTGTCATATATCCCCTGGCTTTCTTGGCATTGAAGCTTATGAATTTATATTCTTTATCTCTGAGTTCGAGAAAGTGCATTATATAAAGATCACAATCAATTTCTTCGGGTTGCACTGCTTTAAAGTACTCCTGCGAGGCCAGATTAATAATCGCCTTATTTCCCGACGTTTTTAGGTCTTCCTGAATTTTTTCAGCGATCCGGTTACCCCAAAATTCATACAGATTATTGCCTCTTTCGGTCTTAAGCTTCGTTCCCATCTCCAGTCGATAAGGTTGGATCACATCCAATGGACGCAACAAGCCATATAGTCCGGAGAGCATGCGGACATGCTTTTGAGCAAATTCGATGTCCTTTGCCGAAAATGTTTCGGCGTCGAGACCCACATACACGTCGCCGGTAAAAGCAAACATGGCCTGTTTAGAATTCGTTTTATTGTGTGAGTCTTCGAAATTGTGGAATCGGTCGGCGTTTAGGTCCGCTAACTTATCACTGATACTCATCAACTTTTTAAGGTCTTTGGCTGTTTTTTTTCTCATTATTTCAGCCAGTTCCAGTGTATCTTTTTTCAATCTGGGCTGAGTACGGGTCAAATCCGGTTTAGGATTAAAATCGAGTGACTTGGCAGGGGACAGTAGAATAATCATGCTTGGAGATTGTTTATGCTAGAATGTGACAAGATCTTCGGAGACATCTGATAAAGAAAAAACATTTCCGATTCATTTTTGTTCGGGGTTTTAATTTTGAGGTATAATAAAAAAAATCCCGAAGAGAAACTCTCCGGGATTTTTAATTATTTCTTCCGTTCAGAACCTAACCTCTAGAAGATCGATCCTTCTTTGGTCGGTACACTTTCTTCCGGCAATTCCTGATTTACTTTTCCCTTGATGGTCAGGACGATTTTCTGATCATCGATATTGGTTGTCAAAGTAACCGTTTTGGTAAACTGGCCAATACGCTGTGTGTCATATCGAACATCAATTGCTCCAGTTGCACCTGGCAAGATCGGTTCTTTTGGATAGTCAGGGACAGTACATCCACAACTTCCCTTAGCGCTTTTGATTACCAGGGGCTCGGTGCCATCATTGGTAAACTCGAATTTTCGTAACGGATCAGACCCTTTGGCGATTTCACCATAGTCCATGACCATGGTTTCAAAGGTCATTTTAGGTCCGCTCACCGCAGATGCATCGGACATTTCTTTCTTTTCTGCTTTTTCGGCAGCTTTCTGCACTTCCTGGGCAGCCATGATTCCTGCTACCATCAAAATAAGGCTGAGGGTAAGGACTATTTTTTTCATTGTTAATTTATTTTTGCTTTTCAAAGGTATTAAATCTATAGCTAATAAGATGTGCAAAAACCAGGGATTTTATCAATTAGTTAGGCCGTTTACACATCCTTCTACCCCTTTTTAACGAAAACCAAGCCAAAATATGTTCCCGGGCAGGCATGAAATTTGAGTTATCTAAGCTGGCACAACTCATTTTGAATGTGCGTAAATGATACTATCTTTGGCCTCCGGAGTCTTTGATACTCATAAATGCGTGGGTATACTCCGGGAAAAATTCTCTAATCGTTGATGGAAGATACTGCTTTTCAACCTCTATATCACCTTGATTCCCAAAATGGAGAGGAATCCTTTCAAAAAGAGGTACTCAACGACTATTATATCTGTTGTGTATCGAGGGAAGCTTCCATCCTGGCCCGTAAAGAAGTACTGACCGGCAAAGGTAAATTCGGCATCACCGGGGATGGCAAGGAAGTCGCTCAGGTAGCGATGGCAAAAGCCATCAGGAAGGGTGATTGGAGATCAGGATATTACCGGGATCAAACCCTGATGTTTGCCCTTGGTGAAGCTTCCGTGGAAGATTATTTTGCTCAGCTCTATGCCGATCCGTTCAACGATCCTTTTTCCGCGGGACGTCAGATGATGACCCATTTCGCTTCTCAACTGGTGGACGATCAGGGAAACTGGACAAATCATTTGGAGCAATTTAATAGTTCATCAGATGTTTCATGTACTGCTGGACAGATGGGGCGAGCCGTGGGTCTGGCATTGGCATCCAAAAAGTACCGGACGATCGAGAATATCAGTCAGGCACCGTTTTCCAACGGAGGCGATGAGCTGGTAATTTGTACGATTGGAGATGGAAGCACCAGTGAGGGAGCGTTTTGGGAATGTGTGAACGCATCCTGTGTCAAAAGAATTCCGATCGCATTTTGTGTGTGGGACGATGGTTATGCTATTTCGGTACCTACGAAATATCAGACGACCAAAGGAAGCATTTCCAAAGCGATGGAGGGTTTTCTGATTGAAGATAGCGATGGAACCGGGATGCGCATATATGTAGCCAAAGCCTGGGATTATGCCGGCTTATGTGAAATGTTTGCCCGTGGCCTGGCAAAGATACGCAGTACACAAGTGCCCGCTCTTTTTCATGTGCATGATACGACCCAACCTCTTGGCCATAGTACATCGGGCAGCCATGAACGGTATAAGCCATCACACCGAATACTCTGGGAGCGGGAAATGGACTGCATAATTGCCTTCGAAGCCTGGATCGTTCACCACAATATAGCAGACAGGGAAACCATCGACTCGATTCGGAATAAAGCCAAGCACTATGCCCGTGATTGCAAGAAAAGAGCCTGGAATCACTATATCAAACCCGTGCTGCAGGATAGGGATACCCTCCGGCGATTGCTCGAAAAAGATCTGGACCATTGTCCCGAATTTCCTCACTATCTGGAAAAACTGATTCATCTGGTGCATCCCTACCGGAGTGAAATTATTACCCTCGCCAGACAGGCCTACTACAAGTTAGCCGCTGATAATCCGGAATCAGCCACTGACCTCGGTGAATTTATCCAGCATAAAACAGCACAGCAGCGGAACTTTTATGGTACACACCTGTATACGGAAAATGAGCATGCTGCCCTAAAGGTACCGGTAGTCGAACCTAATTATGATGGCGATGCCCCGATGCTCAATGGATTCGAGATCCTCAATAGGTACTTTCATCACGCTTTTCATAAATATCCCAAATTACTTGCATTCGGTGAAGATGTGGGACGGTTGGGTGATGTGAACCAGGGCATGATGAATATGCAGGCTAAATATGGTGAGGAAAGAGTATTTGATGCTGGTCTCAGAGAATGGACGATCATCGGACAGGCGATCGGGCTGTCAATGCGTGGCTTCAGACCGATCGCCGAGATTCAATATCTGGACTACCTCGTTTATGCAATGGCACCTCTTACCGATGATCTGGCCACATTGAGCTATCGTACCAATGGTATGCAGAAGGCTCCGGCGATTATCCGGACCCGGGGTCATCGCCTGGAGGGAATATGGCATACCGGATCTCCGATGGCCATGCTCCTGCACAGCTTCCGGGGTATTTATATCCTGGTGCCTCGCAATATGGTGCAGGCAGCGGGCATGTACGAAACGATGCTCCGGTCTTCCGATCCCTGCATACTGGTTGAAGTACTGAATGGCTATCGCCAGAAAGAAAAACTCCCGTCCAATATCGGCGATTACACGGTGCCGCTGGGACATCCCGAGATACTCCGGTTGGGTTCAGATATCACCGTGGTGACCTATGGTGCCTGTGTCCGGATCTGTGATCAGGCAGCGCAGATCCTGGAGGAACAGGGTGTGAATATAGAACTGATCGATGTTCAAACCCTAAATCCATTCGATTTGAGCAACCAGATCCTCCAATCTTTAAAAAAGACGAATCGAATCCTGTTTGTAGATGAAGATGTACCTGGAGGAGCTACAGGATATATGATGCAGGAGGTGATCGAAAACCGCGGTGGCTTCGACTACCTCGAAATATCACCCCGTTCTCTCAGTGCCAAAGCGCATAGATCTCCCTACGGATCGGATGGAGACTATTATGCCAAACCCAACGTAGAAGATGTAGTGGAGGAAATTTATGATATGATGCGTGAATGTGATCCTCGTGCATTTCCGCTGGTAAGATTATCTTAGCCAAAATTTTTACGATTCCCATGATCAAAAGTGCAATATAAAGGGTGACAAAGAGCCTAGTAATAATTCCCACTTATAATGAGAAGGAAAATGTGGCTAAGATCATTCAGGCCGTCTTTTCGCTTTCGATTCCTTTCCATATCCTTATCGTTGATGACGGATCCCCTGATGGTACTGCCGATATCGTCAAGGATCTGCAGAAGGAACATTCCGGTAGGTTACATCTTTTACAACGGCTGGGAAAGCAAGGATTAGGCACCGCTTATATTGCCGGCTTTAAGTGGGGATTGGAAAATAACTATGACTACATCTTTGAAATGGATGCGGACTTTTCACATAATCCCAGTGATCTGGAACGTTTGCACTCCGCTCTGGATGAAGATGGGTTTGATCTGGTGGTAGGTTCCAGATATTGCAAAGGTGGAAAAGTAAAGAACTGGCCATGGGATCGGATATTTCTTTCATTTGGCGCTTCCTTGTATACCCGTTGCATTACCTGGATGCCTGTAAGGGACCCCACCGCAGGCTTCATCGGCTATCGAAGCAAGGTACTCGCTTCGATCCCTCTGGATAAGATCAGATTTGTTGGTTATGCCTTTCAGATTGAGATGAAGTTCTCTGCATATTTACGGGGTTTTAAGATCAAAGAGGTTCCGATTACTTTTGTAGACCGGGTAGAAGGTGTTTCCAAACTGTCTTCCGGAATAATTCATGAAGCGGTTTTTGGGGTAATGAAAATGCGATTGAAAAGTCTTCTTGGGGAATATCCCTGATCTATCTGGTCTGGTGCCATGGCAAAGGATTTACATTCATTAGCTTCTTTTGAGACGGAGCGTCTTTGGATACGACCTACTTCGGCGGAAGATGCTGGTTTCTTCCTGCAATTACTCAACTCACCAAAATGGTTGAAATACATTGGTGACCGGAACGTGCACAACCTTGATGCTGCAAGACAATACATTGAAAACCGGATCATCCCCCAGTTTGCGCGGCTAGGTTTTGCCAGCTATACAATCGTCACAAAGCATGAAGGTCAATCAATCGGCACCTGCGGTCTCTACGACCGGGAGGGCGTAGATGGTGTGGATATCGGGTTCGCCCTTTTACCTGAATTTGAAGGCCTGGGGTACGCATTTGAAGCTTCTCGCCGGCTGCTTATAGCCGCCGTCAGGGATTTTGAATTGAGTCGGTTAAGTGCCATAACTTTGCAGGATAATCTTGCTTCGCAAAAGCTACTGCGAAAGTTAGGTCTTCAGTTTACCAGCTGGATTAAACTACCGAAAGAGGAAGTGGAGTTGATGCTATTCGAACTTCCCATATCAGTGCTCCGTTCACTGCGACAGGAAAATCAATAACGAAAAGCTACTCCTGCAAATGCTAAACCACCACCGGATCCAACCAGAAAAATCAGATCTCCTCTTTTTATCCGTCCACTTTTAATTCCCAAATCCAAAGCCATCGGGATACAAGCCGAGCCTGTATATCCATATTGATGCATGATCGTGTGGGCCTTTTCCCGGTCAATATTTAACCGGTCCATTGTTTCCCAAATAGAGAAAATATTTATTTGCGTGATCAGATAGTGATCAACGGCATTGGGTTTAATATTTAATTTTCCAGTGAGGTCCGTGATAATTTCACTCCAGACATCTGGATTAATTGTCTTGGGGAACTTATGTACAAACTGTAATTGATGCCGGTGATTATCCAACACCTCCTGGTTGAACGGATATCTGGCACCGCCGCCATAAATTCCCATCCAATCGTGATATTGGCCTTTCGTCAGTAGCTTGGCCGCCAGCCACCCGTGGTCATTTTCCGAGGTACTTTTCAATAATACGGCCGCAGCGCCGTCTGCAAATAAGGTGGCCGTTTTTTTGTCCTCAAGATTCAAATACTTACTCATAGCATATGCGCCAATAACGAGAATATACTGGTACTGATGGTCAGAGTGGATATATTTAGACGCAAGGTCCATCGCGGTGACAAATCCGGCACAGGCGGCATTTAGATCAAAGGTGCCAGCATTGGAAGCACCAAGCTTGAATTGTACCACGGAGGCGGTTGAGGGTGATATATATTCCGGAGTATCCGTGGCCACAATAATGAGATCCAGGGCGCTCGCTGAGATTCCACCGTTTTCCAGGGCGCGACTGGCAGCTGCAAAAGCCAGATCTGCCGTGCTTTCTTGCTCATTGCACCAGCATCTTTTATAAATCTGAACATGCTCCTGTAGCCAGGTATCAACGTCTTCGCCATAAACTTCATTAAAGAACTGATTATCAATTACATTTTTAGGCACGTACATGCCGGTAGAGATAATGGATGCCTGCTGCATATTTATTTTAGAAACTGAATAATTGATTGGTTGACTGTGGAGGCTTGTTCCCAATGTACAAAATGACCTGCATTATCAAGTAATTGAAGTTGACTTTCGGGGATCATGTTATATGCCACCTGGGCGATCTCAGCCAGCGAAAGATGGGGATGAAGAATGCGGTTCGGAATCAGTTGATCCTGCCGGCCAAAGATAAACATCACAGGTTGAGCAATTCGAGGTAGATGATTGAATATCGGTTGCTCCAACATGCTTTTTAAATTTTCAGATAATGTTTTGCAGTACCCGGGAAACTGGTTGGACCGGAATATCCTGATAAAATTATCCATCAGATCGTGATCGACATCTTCTTTCCGGTAAAAATTCTTTTTAAGATTATTCAGGTACTCCTGCATGGGTAGATGGCGGAGCAGGTCCGGTTGATAAAGATTGAGCAGAAATGTTTTTTCAGCCAGCGTAAATTTTTCAAATCCGGCCGGAGCAATCAGGACCAGTCTTTTAAACAGAGAAGGATATTCGACGCTTAGTTTTACGGCCAACTGTGCTCCCATGGAGTGACCAATCAAATGGAAGGGTCCTGAATTAAGATGTTCTGCCAATCGAAAAATCATTTCCATGTAGTATTCCAGTGTACATTTTTTATCGGTGCGGATCGATTTTCCATAGCCAGGTAGGTCCGGTGCGAGACAGCGATGAAACGTTCGGAGATTGATGATGTTTCGATACCAGGTCTGATGATCACAGCCCATGCCATGTAAGAAAAGAATAGATGACTTTGACTGTCCCTGGTCGAGATAACTTATCGACTGTTGATCAAATTGGGCCGTGTGCAAAGCATGGTGAGATAACATCAGTCAACCGGTTTATGGGAATCGGTAAATGTAGTCATAAAAAAAGAACCGGAAAGTTCCGGTTCTTTTTCTTCGAGTTCAACTGTCAAGCCTTTTTCAGGTCATTTGTCACGATCAATTAACCATTTGGCAATTGCAGGTGTGAGCAGTTTTTGTGATCTGCCTCCTACAAAAACCCCGATGTGTCCACCCGGGAATTCCATTAATTCCTTGTCTTTGGAACTGATTACATCATTTAAAGGAACGGTGGAAGAAGGAGGAACTATATGATCATCTTTGGCATAAACCGTGAGGACCGGCATATCAATATTTGATAGATCTACTTCCCGTCCACCGAGTAAAAATTCTCCTTTTATTAGCTTGTTTTTTTGATAAAAATCTTTGATAAATTGTCGATAGGTTTCACCTGCCTGCGCCGGACTGTCGGCGACCCATTTCTCCATCCTAAGGAAGTTCAATAGCTTTTCTTTATTTTGAGAGACCTTGGGGAGATTTGTAAATTTCCGTGCTTTATTCATCGGCTTGAGTAGATCGAATCCACTATTTAAAAAATCGCCCGGCACTACACCACCGAATCCATCCACGATGGCATCAACATCCATATGTTTGGCCCAGAGAAATAGCAGTCCGTTTTCTTCCCGGAAATCAACCGGAGTTACGGTTGTAACCAGGTTTTTTATATTCTGAGGAAAGAGGGCAGAATAAATCAAACTAAAAGTGCCTCCCTGGCATACTCCCAGTAGGTTTATTTTATCGGTATTATGACGACGGCAGATGAATTCCACACATTCGTGTATGTCACCGAGTATGTAATCTTCCATCGTTTTATAGCGATCGATTTCACTGGCATATCCCCAATCGATAAGGTAAATATCTAGACCTTCTTCCAACAGCTTTCTCACAAAACTGAGGTTAGGTTGTAAATCCATCATTTCCCATCGATTCACCAGCGCATAGGATATAAGCACCGGTGTTTTTGCTTTGGGTGCAGTGTCCCGGATGAAGTGATAAAGCTGCACCTTGCCATCTTCCCAGACTGTTTCACGTGGGGCCGTAGCTATATCAATTTCCTGTATATCCGATATTTTTCGCACAGCTTCGTTTGCAGTATTTACTTGTTCGATAAAATCTGTTGCCATTATTCGTTTTTTTGATGAGATGGTAGAATTTGATAGGAGGGAACCACAGTATTTGTGATTCCCTCTTTATTGTATCATCTTACTTCTTAACCGTGGTTTTTTTCTTGCTTGTTGTTTTAGCAGTTTCTGCAGGATGATCAAATTCAGACAATCTCAATTCCAGATCGCGAATTCGCTTACGCAATGCGGCCATTTCTTTAGCCACTTCGTTGGAAAATGATTTCATCATAAATGGAGTGCCTTCAAAAGTCAGTTCAAATAGCTGGTCCATTTTACCCTTAAGGGTTGCTGCCAACTTGGATAGTTCTCCCTGAAGGCTCGCATAGACCTTACCCTCCATCAAATCGATTAAAGCGGTTTCCAGCGTATTTAAATATTCATTAAAGAATTTTTGAAAATCGGGTAATTCTTTACTCTCCTTGTATTCTGTATTCAGTAGTTCTAACGTTTTTGACAACGCTGGCTGGCTGACTTCAAAGACTTTAGTTTGGAGCTCCATACTACGAAGGATAAAAGCAATATAGGTAAATTGAATGTCCTTCAAAAGCCGCACAATCTCACCTTCCCGGCCCTGACCGGCTAAGTGATAGAATTTGTCAACGCCCTGCTTTATATTTTGATTTATATCCAAAAGGGTATTGTAAATTTCGCCTGGATGACCTTCCCGGTAAGCAGTCGCCATCTTCGTCCAATTGCCCTGCCAGTCTTTGTCCATGCGAAATTGTTTAAAGAGATCAATGTATTTTTCAAACACCTCATTGGTCTGTTTGATTAATTCGTCGGTATTTTTCGCCGGTTTATATCCCATAAATTTACCGATCATTTCCCGGTACGAATCTGGTGTAATAAACCGCCCGATGGCATCCCACTCCGTAATTCCGAATTCAATCATTTTTGACAAATATTCCCAGTAGTGGCTAAATGACTCATAAAGCTCCTTGAAGTTGCTAAAATGAAATCGCTGCGTAAAGGGAAGATTTTGCAATACATTTTTCTGCATCCAGTCATTATTCTGATCGATCCATTGCTGCCATGGTTTTACCTCCGGTTTTGCCGCATTGAGCCATTGGTCAAAAGCAGTGTCACGGAAGTTGTATTTTTGTGCGTTAGCGGTGTAAAACTCCATCCACTTCTTTGCATATTCAGTCTGAGTTTCTGCCCAACGCTGCATTTCTTCAGGAGCTCTTTCAAATGCATTATTCAGATTACCACTATTTAAGATTGTATCCCAATACTTTTTTTGGTTTTGCAACCACTCATTCCAGTAGGTATTTGGGGTGTCTTTCGGTAAACCACCGGCAAATGTGTCCGCCATATTTCTGGTAGTTTCTGCCCAGAGGTCAAGTACCTTCTTCTGCCCCTCCATTATGTTTTCAATATTTGTTTTCATGTGATGTGACTTTTTTATGAACACCTTCTGATTAATGCTACAAATCTAGGAGTGCAGACATTCTCTTCCAATGCTGACCGGGAATAATAATGGGTTGACTGAATGCATTATATGCGCTCTTTATTTATGTAAATCACAGATAATCAATTTGTTATGATTTATTATAAGGGCTGTGGACTTTGCTTGTCCCTACGTATTCATTCCCGTATGATTTTAGAGAAAGGCTTTGGTTTAAAAATCCCGATTGGTGAATAGCACTGCTCTACGGTATCGGATACCGCATTCCTGCCGGTCAAAATCAATATCTATCATTTGGGAATATGATGCAGGTCATTTGCAGATCTGGTCAACATCTTTTAATTCACTGCCGGCAAATGTTTGAGTAGCTCAGATGTTTACCGTGAATACTGTCATTTTTCATTCAACCTAACAAACCTTATAATATGAAACGACTGGAGAACAATGTAGCAATTATCACTGGTGGGGCGCGTGGTATCGGAAAAGCCACGGCAAGGAAATTTGCCGAAGAAGGAGCTGGGATAGCCATTTGGGATATTGATGCGGAAGCAGGAGCAGCAACCGTAAAAGAGCTGGAGAAATATGGTACCAAGATCAGGTTTTATCCGGTTAATACGGTAGATCTGGAGATGACGCTCGCGGCAGCTAAGCAGGTGTTCGATGATTTTGGTCAGATCGATATCCTGGTGAATAATGCTGGTATCACCCGTGATTCATCTATGAAGAAGATGACGGAAGATCAGTGGAAACAGGTGATCGATGTCAATCTTACCGGGGTCTATCACTGCACCAAGGCCGTTTCTCCCTATATGTTGGAAAGAGGTTATGGCAGAATCCTCAATGCGTCTTCAATTGTGGGTTTGTACGGCAATTTTGGCCAGACCAACTATGTAGCCAGTAAAGCCGGCGTCATTGGTATGACCAAAGTATGGGCCAGGGAATTTGGCAGGAAAGGAGTCACCGTCAATGCAATTGCCCCGGGATTTATTAATACGGAAATGATGGAAACTGTACCTCAGAGCTATCTCGATGATTTGAAAGCGAAAACCCCGGTAGCACGACTGGGAGAGCCCGGGGATATAGCTAATGCCTATGCATTCTTGGCTTCATCAGAGGCGGCGTTCATTAACGGTACGACACTTAGCGTTGATGGAGGACTGGTCCTCTAAATCTTATACCTTATTTCAAACATGCGAGTTCAACTGCAGAAATTTTCTTCCTTTGCCAGTCAGTTGCTGCCGCATGAAACCTCTTACCTCCTGGCCGTACAGAAATTCACTGACAGCGATCGGTTGAATATATTGGAGCTTGTCAATCAAAACAGTCATCAAATAGGCGAATTCACACCTTTTGATACGGAAATTGATAAGCGGAAGTATAGCCATTTGCAAAACTGGATAGGTCATACACTCAATATAGTGGATGTAGATATTCATTTTGAGTGGATGAATAAGATGGAACAAAAAATCGTGACGGATACGATTGATCTGGAAGAGGAGAAGGAGTTGCTAAGTCGGATAAATAATTATTCTCATCCTGAATTTTATTTTAAGAAATTTTACGAGCTAATTATTCAGTATCGACAGTTCCTCCTGATTAGAATTCGATATTCCGACTATGAGACGGTTAATTCCTTTTTAGAAGAATTTGCCCATGATTATATACAGGCTAAGGATATTTATGAAAAACTGCATACCGCTACCAAAGACATTGTAGGGCAATATAGCGGAGCTGTGACGGAATCCATTCATTGGGAAGATTGGCTCAATGAAGTCTTTTATGATGAGAATGTAGATGGTCTGAATCGTTATCTGGCCCTGGTTAGATTGATTTTTATTAGTTTTAACTATGCCCGGTTCGATATTCTGAAGGACAAGTTTGAATATTTGGATCATCAATTTTCCCGGGGCATATTTTATTCGAAAAGACTGTTATTAAATTACTACAATAACCGGTTACTTTTTCATGCGCATTATAAAGAATATGAAAAAGCATTATACTACGGCTATCTTTCGGTACGGTCAAAAAACCACGATTATCTACATTATGTCAACAATTTATGTGCAGTACTTTTGAGACTTGAGCACAACGAAGAAGCTCTGGAACTCATGAAGAGGGCATCGGTAGATTTAAAGCATACAGGCAATATGCACAGCAAGATCGGATTTGCTTCTTTTTATATAGAGGCAATGAATAAGACTAAATTGTATAAGCATGCCGAAAATTATGGGGATTCATTTCTACAGTTGTTTTCCAAAGAAATCTTGCAGTATCGCTGGCACTTGTTTTATTCCGTTTATTTTCTGGCTCTACTCAATCGGGAGAAATTTGAAAAAATACTGGATACCAGTAAAAAAATGCGACTCCTGGAGAAAGATAAATCCCATCAGGTAAAAGCTAAATACCTTCCGACCATACCATTGTATATCCTCATCTCCAATTTTAAGACCGGTTTGCTTTCCCGAAAATTGCTTCTCGAACGCCTGAATCAATATTGCGTAGAATATGCACCTGATCATCCCAACCATTCAGGATTTACCAATGTCTTGCATAGTCTGCAACCAATCGCCC
>JAGQWZ010000133.1 GCA_020436835.1 Saprospiraceae bacterium
ACAAAATCATCAATTATACCCAGAATAAGCGCCACTGAAATCAAAACGTTGCTGCAGGAAAATGCAGCGCACTTAAAACATCAAAAACTCATTTACGAATTCGAAAATAAAAGATAGATACTCCCTAATACCCAATTATCATGGAAATAATAATGACATCTCTGATAGCACTACTCCTGGCTAAGATCACTATACCGGCCTGGAAAATGTTTGCTCTGAAAATAAATCTGGTGGACAAACCCAATGCCCGGAAAAAGCACCAGGGCGAAATACCTGTAGTAGGTGGAATTGCAGTCTTCACGGCTGGATTGCTATCGATCTCCCTTAGTCTGGCAGGAACCTGGAACCATGTACTCAGTAATCCGATGATCGTTGGAGCGACGATTCTCCTGATCCTGGGTGCGATAGATGACCGTATTGAAATAAAAGCCACTATAAAATTGATGATCCAGGTACTGGTAGCAGGCCTCATCGTTTGGCAAGGGACCATCATCGAGTCGCTGCATGGACTATTTGGAATCCATGATCTGCCCGGATGGGTGGCATCCCTGCTAACGGTTCTGGTTATCGTGGGCACCATTAATGCGTTTAATCTAATTGACGGTATTGATGGCCTGGCCGGAGGTCTTTTTATCATAGTTCTCATGAGCTTTGGAGCCCTGGCTCTCTGGTTGGAAATCCCCTCCCTCGCTATTCCTTTTTTCGCGTTTGGATCAGCACTTATTGCATTTCTGAGACAAAATCTGAGCAAGGAAAAAATCTTCCTGGGCGACGGCGGTAGTCTTTCCTTAGGATTTATCATTGTCAGCGGAGGGATCCAATTATTTAATGCGAGCAACAGCGTAGACGTTGTATCGGATTCCTTTAGCGAAAGACTGGTACTGGGCCTGCTGCTCCTGCCTGTGCTTGATTCTTTTCGCGTATATTTTGAGCGGATTATGATCGGAAACTCTCCCTTTAAAGCAGACCGGAGGCATATCCACCACCTGTTTGTGAACCTGGGACTGACTCACCGAAAATCCACCCTTTTGATCATAATGACATCAGTGAGTATGATCGGTATTTTAGTTGGATCGGCCTACTTTCACAGCCTTACTTCCGGTCTCATTCTTAGTATGGTGTTCTTTCTGATCATTATCAAGATCGTGCTTCTGGGCAACCATGTCTTGCAGTGGACCAGTCAAATTAAAAGGATGGAAAAAGCCTGACCCTGCATACATATCCTTTCCACTAAGCTCAGAGCTTATCATAAATTCTAAAAATTAAGTTAGTCCCCGAGGACTCACTCTGGCCGGGCTGATCCTGCCTGGAATAAATAAATTATTAATTGACAAACAAGTACTCAATTCCCCTTATAAAATGAAAGATAAAAATTATATCTACGGATTAAACACCCTTCGATTTCTCGCTGCTTTCTTCATCATAGCAATGCATATTCAGAATAATCAAACTGTGATGGGGTTGCCTCACTTGCCAGAATTAGCGTTCCTATACAAAGGTGCCGTTTCGTTCTTCTTTACTCTGAGTGGTTTTTTAATCACTTTTATCCGGGTTAAAGAATATGACAAAACGGGATCCATCAACATTAAAAAATTTGTAGGAAATCGCTTTTTCCGGCTTGCCCCTTTATATTATGCAATCGTCATGATTGGTCTTATTTTCTACTGGTTCGTAGTGCCCTCACTGGGTATGGAAACACATAATGACTACCCTTTAAGTAAGGCTGTGTTATTATATTTACTGTTCCTGCCAAATTTATTCAACAGTTTGCATCAGGTGGGCGGTGCACTCTATGT
>JAGQWZ010000134.1 GCA_020436835.1 Saprospiraceae bacterium
ACGGAGGGATGGGATGCAGACTTAACTTTGAGTAGAGAGTTATCAAAAAAAAATCAAAATGATGTTTTCCAGGCGAGAAGTGATTAATTTATTCGGCTTGGCCGGTCTGGCGCCATTTATTCCGGTTGCATGCACTAAGAAAAAGTCCGGAGCAAGCGCAAGCACCGAGGTACCCCTGCATTACAGGACCATAGCGGAAATCTCCGGGATGATCAAATCAAAGGAGATTTCGTCTGCAGAGCTCACTCAATTAATGTTCGATCGCATTGAAGCTATCGATGCAAGACTACACAGTTTCATCACGCTGACGAAAGAATCTGCGTTAGCCAGTGCCCGGACATTAGATGATGAACTCGCATCAGGCAAATATCGTGGCCCTTTGCATGGTGTTCCGATTGCAGTTAAGGATCTTTGTTACACCCAGGGAGTGGTTACCATGGGTGGGTTGAAAGTACGCAGTGATTTCGTGCCTGATTTTGACGGCACCGTTGTATCGAAGCTGAAAGGGGCCGGCGCCGTACTGCTCGGAAAACTTAATCTTACTGAAGGCGCCATGGTGGGTTACCACCGGGATTTTGACATACCGGTTAATCCCTGGGGTAAAGAGCTATGGGCTGGGGTTTCGTCCAGCGGGTCTGGTGTTGCCACCGCTGCCGGACTCTGTTTTGGATCTCTCGGCACTGATACCGGCGGATCAATACGCTTTCCGTCTATGGCAAATGGGATCGTAGGTCTCAAGCCGACATACGGGCGGGTCAGTCGTTTTGGCGTCCTTCCACTTGCCGAATCCCTCGATCACGTTGGTCCTATGACAAGAAGTGTGACTGATGCGGCAATTATGTTCGCAGCAATTGCCGGTGAAGATCCGGAGGATCCCACTTCCCTGTCGGCACCTGTTCCTGATATGCTCAAAGATATCCACAGTGGAGTCGCCGGACTTCGTATCGGATTTGATCGCGAATACGCTTTGAATGGGGTATACCCGGGCTTGGCCAGTGCCATAGAGGAAGCCCTGCAGGTCCTGGAAGGCCTGGGAGCGGAAATTATGGAAATCAAAGTTCCCGATCTTGCTGGAGTGCTGGAGGCATGGCCTGTCCTCTGTGCCGCAGAAGCAGCTGAAGCCCATCAGGAATTTTTCCCCTCCCGATCGGATGAATATGGCACCTACTTTCGGGAATTTCTCGAAATCGGCAGCCAGGTAAGCCAGGCTCAACTTTCATCTGTGCAAGAGACCCGCCGTGCGTTCAGTGATCAGTTTCGAGCCGTTCTGTCCGAAGTTGACGCCATGGTTTCACCCGCCGCAGGCATCCCCTATGCCATCCCCGAAGGATTACAATATGGATCGATATCGGAATTTAATGAATCCCGGTCCGGCATACTTCAAACTCTGGGCATCAGCAAACCGCCCGTCTCCTTTACCTTTCCCCATGACTTCGCCGGAACCCCGGCATTGGCACTCCCATGCGGATTCTCTGACGCTGGTTTTCCTTACACGATGCAACTTTCCGGAAGTCAGTTGAGCGAAGAGATGTTATGTCAAATCGGTCATGCTTATGAGACGGCAACTAATTGGCACTTAATGCATCCACCGGTCTAGCATCTGCCCCTGGGCAATGATCACTCAAAGTAAGTTCAGCCTGAGCATTATATTGATTGAATTATGCTATCTTAAGTTTACCGAAGGATAAGCGTTCTCTATGGTGAGGAAAGAGTCAATACCAGGGTTGGTACTGACCCACTGGGCTGCCGAACCCGGCCTGAATTCGCAAAATCTGCGAGGCCTAAGCACCCGGCTTGAGTTCATTCGCAGATGCTGGTATGTTGCTATGATAGCCAGGGAATGGTGAAGCGTTACTTTACGTTGCGGCTAATTAAAAAGTTAAAATGGAAACGTTAAGAGAGATTTTAGAATTTGAGTTTTTTCGTGTGGGTGAATATGAACTTGGAGTTTACTCGTTAGTTGAAATTCTATTAATAATATTACTTGCGAAATCTCTCTTATGGTTAATTAAAAGGGCAATAAATCGAAGAGGAAAATCTGAACGATTTGATACCAGAGATTCATATGCTTTATACCAAATCATTAAATATGTAATCTGGGTCATTGCCATTGGATTCATTCTGGAAGCAATTGGTGTAAAAATTACCGTTTTAATTGCTGGCTCAGCTGCGTTACTGGTTGGAATCGGATTGGGTTTACAGCAAACATTTAACGATATCATATCCGGGATCATCCTACTTTCCGAAAAATCGATAAGGATTGGTGATGTCTTGGATATTGATGGCATAGTCATAAAAATTCAAAGCATCGGACTACGCACATCCAAGGGGATCAATACGGACGACATTTCAATGATAATTCCAAATTCGCTGATTACGACAAATAAAGTCATTAATTGGAGCCATCAATCGGAAAAAGCCCGCTTTAGAGTCGATGTTGGGGTATCGTATGCTAGTGATGTCGATTTGGTGGTGAAAATTTTGGAAGAAAGTGCTTTGGAGCATCCTGATGTATATGACAAGAAATTAATTGAAGTTCGATTAATGAATTTCGGCTCCTCTTCCCTGGACTTTCAGGTGTTATTTTTTAGTGAAAATATTTTTGGCATTGGTAAGGTTAAGAGTGATATTCGGAGAATCATTCATAAAAATCTTACGAAAAATAATATTGTCATACCCTTCCCCCAACTGGATTTGCACATAAAAAATGAGCAAAAGGAATAAACTCACCGACAAAAAATAATTAAGAACAAAATTAATCTGTCATGCTGAATACGAAGCGATATTCGGTGCCAGTAACCTAGTCACACCAGCCGGATCATTTGGTTCTGCTCTCATGTAAAGATTTTCTTTTCCGGGGTAAGGGTTAAGGATGCTTCATTCAACAGGACTTCCGATAGCCCGGTTGTCTTTGGCAATTCGTATTTGTAATAGAACCTCATGGCATGGACCTTACTTTCGTAGAACTCACTACTGTACTCTGTATTTCCGTTAACGATGGCGAGCTGAGCCTGCCGGGCAATATCCAACCAAATCCAGGCCATCAGCAGGGTACTAAAAAACTCCATAAATATGGTGGCATCCGACAGAAAGCGCTGATAATCTCCTTCTCCGGCATAGCCTGTCAGCTTTTGCACCACCTGCCTGTTCAATTCCAATTTCACTTCCAGCTTTTCAGCATACGGTGAAAGTGATGAATGTACCCGGCACGCCTCTATAGACTTCCCTATCTCTTCCATCAACAGCCTTAAGGCCAAACCGTTTTGCATGGTTATCTTTCGCCCCAGTAAATCCTGGGATTGGATCCCTGTCGTGCCTTCATAAATCGCCGAAATTCGTATGTCCCGTAAATACTGCTGCAGTATGTAATCGGAACAAAAACCATAGCCCCCCAAAACCTGTACTCCATTGTTGACCGAGATGATGCCCATCTCGGAGGGATAGGTTTTGGCAACGGGAGTGATTATTTCCAACAGTTGCCGGTATTTTTCCCGTTCCGCTTCATTGGGCAGGGATTGGGCAAAGTCCTGATATCGGGAGGCCAATAAAATCAGGCTTAAAGAACCCTCTGTAATTACTTTTTGAAACAACAACATTCTGCGTACATCCGGATGATTGATGATAAGAATCTGTTCCCTGGAAGCATCTTTCTTGCCGGAACTGGTCAGTTCGCGTCCCTGAGTTCTTTCCCTGGCATAGTTGAGTGAAGCCTGATAGGCGGCCGTTGCGATGGCCGCAGCTCCCCGGCCTACACCTATGCGTGCACTGTTCATCATCTGGAACATGTATTTAAGACCCTGATGTGGTTCGCCAACCAGCCAGCCCGAGCAATCATCCTTATCGCCAAAAAACAGGTGCGTGGTGCAGTAGCCCCTTTGCCCCATTTTTTGAAAATCGGCCACTGCGGTCACATCATTGCCCGTCAGTCCACCATTGGCCAGGGGCCGGTTCTTAGGTACGACAAAAAGAGAGATCCCTTTTGTGCCCTTAGGTGCCCCTTCAATGCGCGCGAGCACCAAATGAACAATGTTCTCAGCCCCTCGATAATCGCCTGCTGATATAAATATTTTTTGTCCCTTAAGTCTATACGCATCGCCGTGGGGTGTGGCGGAAGTCACAATATCAGAGAGGGAACTGCCCGCCTGGGGCTCTGTCAGGCACATGGTGCCTCCCCATTCTCCGCTCAGCATTTTGGGAACATATGCTGCTATGAGTTCTTCCGTCGCAAAATTGACAATCAAATCCGCCGCCCCCACCGTAAGACCGATATACCCGGGTAAATGATTATTGGCTGCCTCCTGAATAAACACCGACGCGTTGACCGCCATTGAGGGTAATTGCATACCGCCGTGCTCATAGCTGAACGGACCGGCGAGAAATCCCATCTCCCCTCCTGCCCTCATATATTTAAGCACCTGGTCATGAACCAGGATTTCCCCATCCTGGTAATGAGCAGGCTGTTCATCCATTTCCCGGAAATAGGGGTACAATTCCTTATCCGAGAATTCCCTGACCGCATTGAGCATCATATCGATGTCCTGCTGCTGGTAATCTGCATATCGTTCATTTGCAAGAACACCTCGTAGGTCATGCACGCTATACAATAAGAACTTCAAGGTGGTTAGGTCTACATATTGGCTACTCATATTAGGTCCTTAGATTCTTTCAATATAATACTATTTATATTTATGCCGAATGACGTGCCAGAGGGTGCGTTTTACCTAATGTTTGTCCTGGACTTGAGATTTGACATTGAAGCA
>JAGQWZ010000135.1 GCA_020436835.1 Saprospiraceae bacterium
CGTTCGTAAAAATAGTAATGTAGTAAAAAATAACGAATGAATTTTATTAAATCCCAATCAGATCCAATTTGGATAAATTCTTATTTGTCACATTAAGATCAGCTCCCTTAAAATCCCCATTTCAGAAAGGTAATAAGGATATGAGGCAGTTCTTTTAACTTCGGGGATATTGTCACAATTTATATTTTCAGTTTGGGTTTTCGAACCAGGCTCCTCTTCCAGGCAACGGCTGTGACCGAGCATAAATTAATAAGACTACTTATCAGCATGAGTCTGAAATAATCACTCTGAAAATGGTCGTAGATCATTATAATCATTACACTATAAAATAGAAGCAAGCCGAGAAGAGATTGGGAATAAAGATTCCTTCTATCATTTTCTAAAATAAAAGGTAAATATGATGCCGCGGCCGGAACCATCAGGAACCAGAAGAAAAGCATCGATACAATATTCCAGCCAACCAACATAGAGTAAGGCACCAAAACTATGAAGATCCCCACCGGTACTATCAATACACCCAGGATCTTTTTGATACCATACTTTTTCATGGTGAATGTTTGCTACTTCATTAAATATAGTCACTAATATTTTAGATTTGAAGCAGTACTTTAGAATTTATCCGACCAACAAGACGAAAACAAAATGGTAAACTATAGACAAATCTGCATTATCATTTCCATAATTATCATTTGGCCGGATGCTACATTGGGACAACGTATCAAAGAGAAACCTAACGTTATTCTATTCCTTGTTGATGACTATGGATATGGTGATATCGGTTTTGAAGGCAACGCCAGGGTACATACTCCCAACATTGATCGAATTGCCACATCCGGGGCTCATTTTACCCGTTTCTATCAGAGTTCAGCTGCCTGTGCACCTACCCGTGCATCCGTCCTGACGGGACGTTATCACTTAAGGACCGGAGTCTGGGATGTGCACGATGGCCGGGATTTTTTACATCGGGATGAGACAACCATTGCTGAGGTATTCAAGCAAGCCGGTTATACTACTGCCGCTTTTGGCAAATGGCACAGTGGTAAAACCAACAGATATTTCTCGTGGAATCGCGGCTTTGATATCGGTATTCACCCCAAACTATATTCCTATCTAAATACCTCCTATATTTTCAACAATAAAGTGGTCGAAGCCCAGGGGGCGGCAGAAGATATTTTGGGTGATGAAGTAGTCCAGTTTATAGCAAATAATAGTGACGATCCATTCTTTGCCTACGTGCCCATCCAGTCCGTCCACGAACCTTATAATTGTCCGGACGATCTTTTCGAAAAGTATAAAGACCTGGGGCATAGTGATCATGTATCCAGATTGTACGGAATGATCGAACTGCTTGACCGGAATATTGGGAAGATCCTTGATGCCGTGGAAAAAAAACAGCTTTCCGAAAATACACTGGTCATGTTTTTATGTGATGATGGCCCATCGCCAGGATATGATTTGAGTTATGCAGGGCGAAGAATGAACGATGCGGAAAAACAAGAACGGACCCGGGAATGGCCCAGAATGCTACGGGGAGGGAAAGCCTCTATTTACGAAGGTGGATCGGTCACACCTTTTTACGCCATGTGGAAAAATCATATTCCGGCCGGAATGCAAATCGATGAGCTCTCCGGTATTATCGATATTTTCCCCACTCTAGTAGATGCCTGTGAGATCAAAACTGCCAGAGATAACCTTCCGTTGTCCGGACAGAGTTTTTGGCCTCTTTTACAGGGTGAAACCATCAATGATTGGGATGGGCGGTTCTACTTTGACAACACAAATTTTTATCAGATTCCCCGGGGAAAAATAAATACCAATCATCCCCGGGTAAGAGAGATATCTGTACATCATCGTGAATTCAAATTAATTCGGTTTGATCGCTATCATTCCGGACGGGATACCGTTTACTACGAGTTATATGATCTGGAAAACGATCCTGGCGAAAAACTGGATCTATCTGCTTCCGAACCAGCCCTGGTGAATAAATTAAGCACTGAAATTGATCGATGGTTTAATTCGATCACTACGGAAGGTCGGGCCTACCAGCAAGCCGTGTATGAAATTGGAGATTGGAATGAGCGGGCTACACCTATAAACCTGGATGCATATGAGCAACTAAGCCTTGCGGAGGCGCCGGAGAAGACATCATTTAACATCGATGGTTGGATCCAAGAAGGTAGTTTCATCAAATATAATCTTGATGTGATCAAAGAAGGAGATTACCAGATCGAATTGAGGTATGATCCCAAAGCATACAACTCCGGTGCTAAATTCATCGCTTATACTGACACTGATACAGCATCGATTGCAATCAGCTCCGGAATAAATCAAAGCACGAGCGAAACTATGCACCTAATACCCGGGCGTCAACTCCTAACGATCGAGCTATTGGATGCCGGAAACTCCGGTCAGGCAGTAGAACGATTACGCCGCCTGGTTGTGCATCATGTACCTGGCAGAGAGGATGGGGAAGTCCTCCTTAATCCGCAATTCAAAATCGAAACCAATGGACAAAAATATGGACCGTTCGGGATCAGGAATAGTGCGGCAGACTTCATGTTTAATGAGCGCCCGGAAATCCCCGTGGTCATAACCGGAAGGAGAATGTTGAAAATCCTGACGTCTGTCGATAATCCCGCCCAGATAGATCGGATAATAGCGTACCGGAATTTTTCTGAAATTGGCGAGGTATCAACGTCAGAGATTATGGAATTGACTGACCTTGAACCGGGAAAATTCACCTTAAATATTGAGTTTATCAGTAAGACAGGAATAAGGAATTCCGCCAGGGCCATCATTGAGATAATATAAGTACTCTCTTTAACTTGCTTTGATTTCTGCCCAGCTCTTCTCAATCGTGCTTATTTTCTGACACTGCGTTTTTTTCGACCAACCATATTATATTCCGGACGACCATAATGATAATTTGAGATTGTCGAACGTTTAAGCCTTAGTAATAACAAAACATTCGACTATGATGAGACCATTGCTCTTTCTATTTCTACTTTTCATATCCTCAACATACCTGACTGCACAGGATTCGTGGCCCAAAAAGGTCACTTCAGTAGAAGGGATCACAGAATATCAATTGGAAAATGGACTGAAAGTCTTGCTATTTCCGGATCCTTCCAAGCAGACGATCACCGTAAATATTACTTATCTGGTCGGTTCACGCCACGAAGGTTATGGCGAAACCGGCATGGCGCATTTACTGGAACACATGGTATTTAAAGGGACGCCCGATCATCCGGATATTCCGAGCGAACTTTCAGACCATGGTTCGAGACCGAACGGTACCACCTGGTTTGACCGGACCAACTATTTTGAAACTTTTGCCGCGACAGAAGAAAATCTAAAATGGGCACTTGATCTGGAAGCAGACCGAATGGTCAATTCCTTCATTGCCAAAAAGGACCTGGATAGCGAAATGACCGTGGTGAGAAATGAATATGAGGCCGGAGAAAACTTTCCTCAAAGTGTTTTACAGAAACGGATTTTAGCTTCGGCATACTCATGGCACAACTATGGAAATACCACAATAGGAGCCCGTTCAGACATAGAAAATGTACCAATCGAACGATTACAGGCTTTCTACAAGAAATACTATCAACCGGATAATGCGGTTTTACTTGTGGCCGGTAAAATTGATGAAGATGCAACCCTGGCACTGGTACAGGAATATTTTGGATCTATTCCACGTCCCGAAAGGGAGTTGATCCCAACCTATACCAGTGAACCTACCCAGGATGGGGAGCGCAATGTTACCCTAAGGCGTAACGGTGATGTGCAGGTAGTGGCCTGCCTGTATCACATCTGCTCTGGTCTCCATCCCGAAGATGCAGCCATTGACGTATTAATTCGCACTTTGACCACCGAACCCTCCGGTCGGATCTACAAGCAATTGATCGAATCCAAAAAAGCCAGTAGTCAGTATGGCTATAGTATGAGTCTTAGCGAACCTGGATTCGCCTATTTCGGAGCCAGTGTGACCAAGGATCAGTCCTTGGAGGATGCTAAAAATACTTTACTCGCCATTTTGGACTCGGTAGGCATGAATCCACCCACTCAAGAGGAAGTAAACCGGGCTAAAGCAGAAATTTTGAAGCAAATTGAACTGGCTCTCACCAATACCGAACGGATCGGTTTGACCCTTAGCGAATACATTGCCATGGGAGACTGGCGCATGCTATTCATTGGACGAGACAGGATTGAAGCCGTGACACCGGAAGACGTAGCCCGGGTGGCCGCATTCTATTTCAAACCATCGAACCGGACCGTCGGCGTATTCACTCCGGAAGAAAAACCGGAACGGGTAGAAATTCCATCGGCACCAAGTGTGGCCACTCTTGTGGATGGTTACAAGGGAAAGGAAGCAATGGCTCAGGGCGAAGCTTTCGACCCCTCTCCGGAAAATATCCAGTCAAGAACAATGAGTGGCACTTTGAAGAATGGCGCCAAATATGCATTTATCCCAAAGGAGACCAAAGGAGATGTGGTATATGCACATCTGGGATTTCGATTTGGTGATGAAAATACCCTCTCTGGAAAGCAGACCGTAGCCCAAATCGTTCCGGCCATGCTGGACCGGGGTACAAAAACAAAGACCCGACAGGAGATCAAAGATTTGTTTGACCAGTACAAGGCACAGGTAAGTGTATACGGAGGAGGAGGTAGAAACTTCATACAAATACAGACCACAAAAGACAATTTAGAGAAGACGATGAACCTCTGCTTTGAAATGCTGAAGGAACCTTCATTTCCAGAAGTTGAATTTCAAAGTCTGGTACAGGAGCGAGTAGCTCAAATTGAACAGTTCAAATCTGAGCCGCAGAGCAAAGCCAGCACCCTGATGAACCGGCACCTCAATCCGCACCCAGCTGATCATATTGAGTATGTTCCTACACCCGAGGAACAAGTGGAGCGATTGAAAGATTTGACTCTGGATGAGGTCAAAGAATTTTACGAAGAATACTTTGGTACCGGTGGGGATGCTACTCTGACAGTGGTCGGTGAGTTTGATCCTCAATCGATCAAAGAGCTTTATGAAAGTAATATGGAAGATTGGAAAGAAGGTATGGCTTACAAAAAACCAACCGCTACAGTATTTGAGGGCAAGACCTTAAACGAAGAAATTCAGACTCCGGATAAAGCCAACGCCATGTTCCTGGTATCGATGGAAATACCGATGCGAGATGATGATCCTGATTATGCCGCTCTGTACGTGGGAAATTATCTTTTGGGAGGGGGATTCCTGAATTCGCGACTGGCTACACGGATCCGTCAACAAGAGGGCTTAAGTTACGGAGTAGGTTCTTTTTTTAATGCCGATGGCACAGACAAAGAGGCTAACTTTGGCAGTTATGCAATTTATAATCCGGAAGTAAAGGATCAACTGGAGGCAGCTTTTATGGAAGAGATTGAGAAAGTGAGGACGGAGGGATTTACCCAGGAAGAACTTGAGGCAGCTAAATCAGGAATCCTGCAAAGTAATCAGGTCACGAGGGCTCAGGATCAATCGTTATTGACTATTCTCAATAATAATATGATGTTTGAGCGGGATATGGATTATTATTCTCAGCTGGATAAGCAGATCCAGTCCCTCACTCTGGAAGAAGTAAATAGTGCTTTTAAAAAATACATAGATCCATCTCATTTCAATATGGTGAAAGCGGGTGATTTTAAGGTGAAAATGCTGAAGCCGTAGTCGTCTTATTTAAATGAGTTAGAATAAAAGCCAGAGGATACCGCTCTGGCTTTTTTGTTTTTCGCCGGATGCACCGGTACGACATCGAAGATTTCACAGGTAAAACTTTTTCAGGTAACGTTGGTTTTGTTAAATAAAACCTTTAAAAATGATGTCCGCCAATCTCGTCATTCAGAAAGATAGCTTAGGCTTTCCCTGGGATACCATTGACCCCTTTCTATTTTGTGTACATCACGAGGATTTCTATCCGAAGGGAAATGCAAATTTAGGTCCGGAGATCTCATTGGCTGGAAGGAATTTGGGAAATGATTTCACGGTTAAGGATGGCTTCCGTATGTATCATGGTACCAGTGTACCTGGCTTTCCTGCTCATCCGCACCGTGGTTTTGAGACAGTCACCATTGCCCGAAAGGGGTTTGTTGATCACTCAGACTCACTGGGTGCAGCTGGTCGATTTGGTGAAGGCGATGTGCAGTGGATGACTGCAGGAAAAGGAGTGCAGCATGCAGAAATGTTTCCCTTGCTTAACCGGGAAAGGGACAATCCATTTGAAATTTTTCAGATTTGGCTGAATCTTCCCAAAGCCAAAAAAATGGCAGAACCACATTTTGCCATGCTCTGGGCAGATACTATCCCCAGCTTTGAACATCGTGACACTGAAGGCCGCCGGACCTTGGTAAATATTGTTGCCGGTCAGATCGAAAACACCACTGCACCCGACCCAGCACCTGATTCGTGGGCAGCAGATCCGGAAAATGAAGTGGCAATCTGGACCATTACCATGGAACCCGGGGCAAGTTGGACCCTGCCTTTGGCATCCTCCGCTACCCATCGTAGGCTATATTTCTACAAAGGGAATTCTCTCAAAGTGGCAAACGACGTACTACAGGTTTACGAATATGCACAAGTAAGACCGGATGCTGAAGTCAATCTAACTAACGGAGACGAACCCGGGCATCTTTTAATGCTACAGGGTAAGCCGATCAATGAGCAAGTAGTGCAATACGGTCCCTTTGTGATGAATTCTGAACAAGAGATCCAGGAGACCTATCAGGAATTTCGCAGAACACAATTTGGTGGCTGGCCCTGGCCTTCGAATGCTCATGTACATCCCAGGGAGAGGGGACGTTTTGCAAAATATGCCGATGGTACATTAGTTGAAAAGTGAAAATGTCACGCACTGATATCGGTACCTCTTCTTGTAGAATTATTCCACTACCCGCAGATTACCTGCCCTATCTGATAATTGGATTGAAAGTCTTAGATGATTGATCTAAAAGGCATAAATTATACCTGAACTCAATATTATTCAATCGTCATCAATTATGACTTTAGACCAAATGATAAAAATATGTGAGGAGCTCCCCGGAGCAAGAGCGGTTTTGAAAATTGGTCACCATCTAACCTACAATGTCGGAGAAAAGAGTTTTGTCTGGTTCAGTCAGGATCAGGTACCGATTCCATGTGACTTTAAATGCAGGAAAGAAGATTTCACGATCTTATGCGATACAGAAGGATTTGAAAAGGCACCCTACATTGGTCGTTTTGGCTGGGTACGCTGCCAGGATATCAGTAGGCTGAGTTCCCAGGAAGCCAAAACTTATATTACAAATTCTTACCATGTCGTTTGGGAGAAGTTACCAAAAAAAATTAAGGCTGCGACCGGGAGGAAGTGAGAGGTTGACTTATCCGCGAACCCGCCTTCCTTCTGCAGTGTGCCTCTCCCTTTCTACCTGACTGATCTTTTCCAAATCCACCAGGAGTCCCGCGTAAGCGCTGTTGGATGAGGTAGAGTAGGTTTTACCCTGGTAAGTCACTTTGCCGGCAAACTTATCCCATTCCGAACCCAATAGCATATAGCGACCATTCCATTTAGGATGAGGTCCAAACATCAGGAATTTATCTTTCCCACTTTCAAAAGCAATCGCCAGTCTTTCTTCTTTCGGCATAAAGACAAGAACACCTGGAGTGCCTTCTTTAATAACGACCTCCTCAATTCGCTGTCCTTCCTTTATCCGGATTTTACCTCCTTCAATTACACTTTCACCCCGGCTAAGGTTACGTCTTAAAACAATATCATTGGAGAGGTAGAATTGAATGTGTTTCAATTCATCTTCAGTCCATCTGTTCTGCTCTTGCAATTCGGCGGTAAAAGGCCGGTAGGTGGGACCACAGGATGTAAAATAAACTGAGGAAAATAATATGGTAAGGTTGAATAAAATCTTCATAGTAAGGTGGTATTGATATGACTGTATAACACGAATTTAGAGTGATACAGACAAGCCGGCAAGTCATTTAGTAAGACTTTAACGCATCACTTAATACATTCTTAAGAAGACTGCTTACTACCTTTTCAACGCAAAGAATTGCTGAAGAAGCGCTTTGCAGGTGTCGTGTCTCACCCCATACTCGAGCTTGGTGGATGGATGTAAGAGCTCTTTACCATATTGCATGAAGCCACGTTTATCATCGCTGGCACCATATACAACCCGACCGAGTCTGGCCCAATACAAAGCCCCGGCACACATTATACATGGTTCGAGAGTGACGTACAGGGTGCACTGTGGCAACCATTTCGATCCCAGGTGAGCCGAAGCCGCTGTCACTGCAAGTAGTTCGGCATGTGCAGTACTGTCCTGTAGTTTTTCCGTTTGATTGTAGGCTTTGGCGACGATGGCACCTTCACAGCTTATGACGGCACCTACCGGCACTTCCCCTTCAACCGCCGCCTTTTCCGCCTCCCGGATGGCCAGATCCATGTAGTAGTCGTCAGATAATACGGATAGCATTTCATTTGAATTTCGCAGATTGAAAATAGATTTTTTATTGACTCTTTTTTAGAAAAAGCTATTTTTGCGGATGGAATCAAAATTCTCCTCCTCCGATAAATTTCTTGATCTCGCCCTGACGTTCGATGATGTCTTGTTAGTACCAGCTAGTTCCGAAGTACTACCGCGGGAAGTTTCAATAAAGACGAATCTCACCCGTTCACTCACCTTAAATGCACCAATTGTTTCAGCAGCAATGGACACTGTCACGGAGAGAGATATGGCCATCGCCATGGCACGTGAAGGTGGTATTGGCATTATCCATAAAAACATGACCATTGAGGCACAGGCTGAGCAAGTACGGGGGGTGAAGCGATCAGAGAGTGGAATGATCATCGACCCGGTCACGCTCGCGGAAGGAGCGCTGGTGGGCGATGCTTTGGCGCTGATGAAAAAGTATAAAATCGGAGGAATTCCCATTATCAACGATAAGAATGTACTGGTTGGAATTCTCACAAACCGGGATTTACGTTTTGAAACTGATCCGGAAAAACCGGTCGTTGAAGTAATGACCAGCGAAAGATTGATCACAGCACCCGCTGGTACGACTCTTACCCAGGCTACGGACATCCTGCAACAGGAAAAAATTGAAAAACTACCGGTTGTCGATGATCAACACCGAGTGATTGGGCTCATTACCTACAAAGACATAATGAAGGTCCAGAACTATCCGAATGCCTGCAAAGATAATTACGGCAGATTGGTAGTCGGGGCTGCCGTAGGTGTCGCTGCAGAAACCATGGACCGGGTGGCCGCTTTGACAGAAGTTGGTGTAGACGTAATCTGTGTCGATACTGCCCATGGTCATCACCGTGGCGTACTTAACATGATCAAGGAGATCCGGAGCGAACATCCTGACCTCCAATTGGTAGGTGGGAACATAGCCACTGGAGATGCTGCTAAAGCTCTGGCTGAGGCAGGTGTGGATGCAGTGAAGGTCGGGGTGGGACCGGGTAGTATTTGCACCACCAGAGTAGTTGCCGGGGTCGGCGTACCTCAGCTTTCTGCCATTTACAGTACCGCGCAGGGGTTAAAGGGGACAGATATACCTATTATCGCCGATGGCGGAGTTCGCTTTACCGGAGATATTGTCAAAGCCATTGCTGCTGGCGCCAGCACAGTGATGGCAGGTTCACTTTTTGCTGGGGTGGAAGAGGCTCCGGGTGAAACGATCATCTTCGAAGGTAGAAAATTCAAGATCTACCGGGGCATGGGTTCTTTAAGTGCGATGCAACGCGGTTCAAAAGACCGGTATTTTCAGGATGTTGAAGAAGATATCAAGAAACTGGTGCCTGAAGGAATTGAAGGCCGCGTACCCTACAAAGGCACGGTTGCCGAAGTGATGGTGCAGTATCTAGGTGGGCTCAGGGCGGGCATGGGCTATTGTGGTGCTGCGGAAATTCAGGATCTCCAGAAAGCTTGTTTCGTCAGGATCTCCAGTGCGGGGATCACAGAAAGTCACCCACATAATATCACCATTACCAAAGAAGCTCCCAACTACTCACCCAGACGTTTTTAGCACCTGGATTATGAGTGAATTGCTGAATAGGTCTTTCTATTCGAATGAAGACGTGGTTAATCTCAGCCAGCAATTGTTGGGAAAATATCTTTGTACGAACCTGAACGGCAAATACACGAGTGGTAAAATAGTCGAAACAGAGGCGTATCGGGCTCCCGAGGACAAAGCTTCTCATGCATATGGGAATAGACGCACCAACCGGACAGAAATTATGTTCAATGAGGGAGGACATGCCTATATATATCTTTGTTACGGAATTCATCATCTCTTTAATGTAGTAACCGGTCCGACAGATATGGCACATGCAATCCTGATCCGGGCGATTGAACCAACTGATGGCATAGAACACATGATGACCAGGCGCAACATGACAAAAATAAACTACCGTTTGACCAATGGACCGGGTATTTTGTCTCAGGCACTTGGTTTGAGCAGGGATCAAAATGGTGAGTCCCTAACTGATAGAAATCTTGTCTGGATCGAGAATAGATATGTAAGCCTTGAAAAAGATGAGGTAATAAGAAGTACCCGTATCGGCGTTGACTATGCGGAAGAATGTGCATCCTGGGATTGGCGGTTCCGGATAAAAAACAATCCCTGGTGCAGTCCGGCAAAATAAAAGTTTATCATTCATGCAATTTCTCCGTTTAATTATTGTGTTGTTTTCTATCCCCTGTCTCTTGTCAGGTCAGGATTTTGTTCGTTACAATAATGTCTACCAACCCACCATAAAGTCTGTTCTTTTCACGATTCCGGGTCTTTATACATCCGCTCCAATTGTCAATCTTGGAGGTGGCAGACTATACCTTTCTTTTGATGAACTGGCCAATGATGCGCGCTACCTCAGATACCGGATCGAACATTGCAATCGCGATTGGACCCCGAGTGATCTGGAGCAGATGGAGTTTATGGAAGGATTTAATGATGAGGAATTACGAACGGTGGAATTTTCAGTTAATACCAGAGTACCTTATGCCCACTATGAACTACAAATACCCAACCAGGACTTTCGTTGGACAAAATCCGGTAACTATCTACTCCATGTTTATGATGAAGACACCGGTGAGCCAATGCTGACTCGAAGATTTATGGTGATGGAAAACATAGTCAAAGTGATAGCCACCCTGAAGAAGCCGGCAGATGTTTCGAAGATCAACACCCATCATGAAATTGAGTTTACAGTAAACCATAAAGACTTTCCCATTTCCAATCCACGGCAAGAAGTAAGTGCCACTGTATTGCAGAATTACAGATGGGATAATGCGATCACCGGTGTTGAACCCTACCTTGTCCAGCCGGATGAATTAGTCTTCAACTACCTGGATCGACTGGTTTTTCCTGCCGGTAAAGAGTTTCGTTCTGTCGACATTCGAAATCTTCGCTTTCCATCACAGAATGTGGCCGAAGTGGACCGGTTCGCATCCACACCGGAGGTTAAAATGAAGCCCGATGAGAAAAGGACCTATCAAAACTATCACCTGGAACCGGATATCAATGGTTGGTTTGTGATAAAAACCAATGAAGATGACGATTCGGATGTAGAGGCTGACTATGCTCATATTCTCTTTTCTTTGGAATCAGCGCAACCTCTTTTCGATCAGGACGTCTATTTGGTAGGAGGCTTTTGCGACTGGCAGATCAATCCTGCCTATAAAATGGAATACGAAGACCGCTACTCCGCATATTTCGGAGAAGCTATCTTAAAACAAGGCGTGTACGATTACATTTATGCCGCAGTGCCCAAAGACGGGGGAACACCAGACTTTGAAATCCTGGAAGGTAATTGGCATGAGACCGAAAATTACTACACGATCCTAATTTATTACCGTCCCTTTGGTCAGCGGTACGACCGATTGATCGGGGTGACGACAATCAGTCAAAAATAGACCTTTGATCCAAGAAGGACAGACATTTATATAATAAGCTCAGAGAACCGTTGTAAGAATTCTAACATTGTATATTATGAAATCAGCAATGCTTAAACCTATGCTTTCCAGAATCAGCTACCTAATCATCTTAGTTTTATCCATGGCCACAGTACATGGCCAGGAGGTTTGGACACTCGACCGTTGTATTGAGTACGCGATCGAAAACAGTTTGTCGGTCAAAGAAGCCTCTGTAAACCGGGATGCCGCCGGGATTGATGAGAAAATGGCGAGCCAGTTACGCTATCCATCTGTTAGTGGATCTACCGGATACAATCTCAGCCTGGGACGGCAGGTAGACCCAACCACCAACGACTTCATCAATCAACGTTTCGCAAATCAGGGTATCAGTATATCTGCCGGAGCCACTTTATTTAACGGTAGTCGGATCACTAACCAAATCAAACAGGCACAATTGGGAAAGGAGGCAGCACAGCTTGATCTAGAACAAATAAAGAATGACCTGGCATTGGATGTTTCTCTTGCCTTTATTCAGATACTTTTTTCTCAGGAAAATCTTAACAATGCTCAAAAGAGCCTTGATCTGATCAATAGTCAGATCGAGCAAATGGACCGTCAAATAGATGTAGGCACGCGACCCAAGAATGCAAGACTTGATCTGGTAGCCCAGGCTGCTCAGAGTGAACAACTGGTTGTGGCAGCTCAAAACGATATTGATATTGCGTACCTAAGTCTAAAGCAATTACTCCAACTGGAAGATTCCTATGAAATGACGATCGAAGCACCAGATATTGCTTTACCTACAGAATACGAAACCGAGGCGGTAAAGACCGGCGAAGTCTACGGCCAGGCACTGGCATGGCAACCTTCCATCAAAGCAGGCGAACTCCGGAAGAGAAATGCAGAACTTGGAGTGGCCATATCAAGATCAAACCTTCTGCCCAGCCTGGGCATTGGTGGTAGCCTTAACACCAACTGGTCCTCACAGTTCCAACAATTTGTCGACGGAGGCACAGAGTTGATGACTCAGGAATTCATACTCAACGGAGAGCCGGTGACGGTGCAGTTTGAATCGCCCGTGACTAACCGGGTAGATGTGAAATATTTGGATCAATTAAATCAGAACCTTGGATACGGTTTTGGCCTCCAGGTGAACGTACCTATTTATAGTCGCGGTCAAAACAAGGGAACCCTCGATCTGGCGAAACTGGAAGTAGTACGCAGTGACATAGCTAATCAGCAGGTGAAGAATCAACTGCGAACCGATGTACAGCGAGCAGTGACCGATGTCAAGGCAGCTAAAAAAACTTATGAAGCGGCAATGCGAACCGCAGAAGCCAGAAGAGCGGCCTATCAGGATACGGAGAAGCGGTTTAATCTTGGGGTATCTAACAGTTTTGAGTTTATCAGTGCCCAAAATGAACGTGATCAGGCGGAGGTCAACTTAATCATTGCCAAATATGATTATATCTTTAAATCGAAAGTGCTTGACTATTACCAAGGAAAAAGAATAACGCTCGACTAATGACCAAAAAAAGAAAAAGCCGCTTATACCTCTTCTTACTTATCGCACTGGCCCTTCTCGTCGCGCTCGCCATTTACAAAAGCAAAACCCGCAAAAAGGGTGAAGAGGTGGAGGTGGCGAAAGTCGAAATTAGAACAATTAAAGAACTCGTCTCGGCAAGTGGAAAGATCTTTCCGGAAAAAGAAGTGGTCATTAGTTCTGACGTTTCTGGCGAGGTAGTCAATCTTATGGTAGAAGATGGGGATTCGGTAAAGACCGGTGACTTACTTGCTCAGATCGATCCGGAAGCCATCGAATCTGCCGTGGAGCGAGGTCGTGCATCGGTAAATAATGCGAAGGCTCAACTCTCTATTTCCAAGGCCAATGCCGAAAATTCAAAAGCTCAAAAAGCTCAGGTTGAGGCACAATATGAAAACGCCAAACGGATTTACGAACGAAACAAACAACTATACGAGCAGGGTGTGCTTTCCCAGGCAGAATATGAAACTTCTCTCGCGGATCTTCAGGCAATGGAAGCTAATTTGGTGGCAGCAGAAGCTAGTATAAATTCTGCAGTCGAGAATATTAAGGCCAACGAGTTTACGGTGAAAAGTGCGGAAGCATCTCTCAAAGAATTCCAAACCAGTCTTAAGCGCACCACAATCTTTGCACCTGTAGATGGCATCATTTCCAAAATAGACATCGAGGAGGGAGAACGAGTGGTCGGTACCATCCAAATGACCGGTACAGAAATGATGCGGATTGCAAATCTCTCTATAATGGAAGTTCAGGTGGATGTAAGTGAAAATGATATTCTACGGGTAAGCGTAGGGGATACGGCTGAAATTGAAGTAGATGCTTATCTCGATCGCAAATTTTTAGGTGTAGTAACGGAAATTGCCAATTCTGCATCAACTGTAGGCACCGCTGCTGCTCTTACTACGGATCAGGTTACAAACTTCGTGGTCAAGATCCGGATGGATCAGGAGTCCTACGATGACCTGGTGACACCGCAGAAGCCCTTTCCCTTCAGACCAGGCATGTCCGCTTCGGTTGAAATCAACACGAATACAGTAAGAGATGTCCTGACCATCCCTATCCTGGCGGTGACGACGAGGGATCTCAATGAGAAAGAGGACAAAGAACCAGGCCTGGATGAAGATCTGCAGGAAGTGGTATTTAAATGTCAGGGGGATACCGTTAGCATAGTAAAGGTTGAAACCGGCATCCAGGATGACACGTACATCCAGATTGTCGAAGGGTTGCAAAAGGAAGATGAGGTAGTGAGCGGGCCTTACTCCGTGGTGAGCCGGCGTCTGAAGCAGGGCGATCATTACCAAAGAAAGGAGTCAGGTAAGACGGAAGAAGGTGACCAATAAAGGTAGCAGGCAGGACCATAGGCTTTCATCTTCAGCAATCATTGTTTTCCTTCGCAAACCGGAACTGGGCAAAGTAAAAACTCGCTTGGCAAAAACCATGGGAGACAGGGAAGCTCTCGCCATTTATCGCACACTCATAGAAAAGACCTTAAAAAGTGTTTTAGAGTGTCATTTATCTACCTATCTCTTTTTCTTCCCCAGGATTGACTCCCAAATCCTGGATTCATACCCATCTTTTATCCCTCATCTTCAAAAAGGCGAAGATCTAGGCAGTAAAATGTTTGAGGCCTTTGAAGAGATCCTCCAAAAGCACGCTCAGGCAATTATTATCGGCACGGATTGCCCTTATCTCACATCGGAACTTCTGACAGAAGCTCAATTCGAACTAGAAGAACATGATGTGGTGATCGGACCCGCACATGATGGTGGCTACTATTTACTCGGATTAAAAGAGAACGATAGGAAGCTTTTCACTAATGTCAATTGGAGTACTGATACAGTTTTTAGAGAAACGATATCCATAATTGAAGATCAACAGAAAACGTATTATTCACTACCAATGCTAAGTGACATCGATTTCGAAGAAGATTGGATTCACTATCAAGACGACCTGAAACGGACTTAATCAATTTTATTTAAGAGTTTGAGGGCACTTTCTTCATGCAGGGCATCGACTTCTGCCGCCTTCTGCAACCAGATTATCGCCTGGTCCCTTTCCCCCTTTTTCAAATAAGCCAGCCCCAGATACCAGGGTGATCTTTCATCCAATTCCTGGTATGGTTCTGTCGTGCATGACTCAAGGAGAGGGATACTCTCTTCAATTTGACCACTGGCATATAAACTTATAGCCTGATAAAATTTTAAGTCCTTTTTCTCCGGATTATCTGCGACCAAATTTTCAATGGCAATGGCAGCTTTAGAAAATTCACCTTTTTCATAAAGGGTAAAAGCCTCGTTCAGAGACGTTTGCTCAGTGGCCTGATCGCCCCGGTTTAGCATAACGTAGGTACTTCGAGGTGCTTCAAAATAACGATTGGCAAGTCTCTTTGATTGACCTGGTTGAAAAATTAACACTGTTGGAATCAACAAAACCAGGATGACCGCGGCAACTCTTTGAAGGATTAACATGGTCCTTGTCCTTCCTTTTTTCACCTTGCTCACTTCTTTTTGTTCAACCCATTGGTTAAACCGGGCATCCAGCCTATCAAGCGCATTTTCTGCGGAATGATCATTATCCAGGTATTCATATCCCTCCAGGGCTTTCTGATCCAATTCGTCGAGCGACCTGTTTTGCTCTACAGATTGGTTCAGCAGTTCAAGTAGTTCTTTCCTGGTCAATTTTTCCGACATTCTCTTAAATTATAGATCAGATTGAGGATTTTTCCAATTCGAGCCTGAGATTTCTCTTTCCGTTCTGGATATGACTTTTTACTTTCTTTTCTTCATAACCTGTCAATTCCGAAATTTCCTTGTAAGACTTCTTTTTGAAGTAAAACAAGACAATGCACTCTTTCTGGGGTCCCTTCAGTCTTTCTATCGCTTCGTGCAGGTGATTTTCCCGTTGCTCAATATGAAGATGTACTTCTTCTACACTTTCCATATTTTCTTCACCATCAATTCTGGACAGATCATCGATGAGGATATGGGTTTGCCCTCTGAGGCGCATATAGCAATGGTTACGGGTAACCAGAAACAACCAATTTTTGAAATCATTAATTTGATACCGGTGAAGGTTTTGAATCAATTGCTCCAAAATATCCATCACGGCATCTTCACTGGCTTCCTGACTCTTCAGATACCTCAGGCACCACCCTAATAGTAGATGAGCATATCGCTTATATAAGATAGCAAAGCCCTTCTTGTCCCCTGTCTGCTTGATGTGTTCCAGCAGAATCTCATCAGTCATTTCCGTAAGGGCTTGCATGAGCAATAATTAGATCTGGTCAAGTACGAATATAGATAAATCTCTTCAGGCAATGGGGGATTTGACAAGTTGCTCTAGGGCTATGAAAAACATAGCGGTAATTCATTCTGACATTTTCAGACAATAATGCAAGAAACCTTCTTGTAACTCCCGGCAATTCCTTCCTGTCTTTCCCGCTCCAATCACGTAATCATTAATTTGCCTGACCGGCAATACCCCCTTTGTTGTGCTGGTAATAAAAGCTTCTTCAGCGTCTAGAATCCGGGTGAGGGGTAGTTTGCCCTCAATGATTTCAAAGCCCTGGGACATTGCCACCTTGAGAACATGCTTTCGGGTAATGCCGGAAAGCACGTCGGTTTCAGTAGTATGTATCCGTTTGTCGCGGTCGATAACAAAGAAATTAGCCCGGGAGGTTTCCCTGATATTTCTGCCGTCGTGATAGAGAAGATCGAGCGCATCTTCTTCCTGCAGCAAATCCCGAAACTTTAAAGCGTTGGCATAGTGCAGGGTCTTAATTTGCGGTTGGTCTTTCAAATACTTTTGTAGCAAAAGTTTTACCCCCTTGCTATATACGGCAGGGTCTTTAGGAATATCTCCATGCTGTAGAACAAAAAGATTACTGGTTGCCGGCGTGTAACCATCAGTTGCATATCCTCCGGTGAGCACGAGTTTGGTGTAACCCTGCTGTACATCATTTCTATTTGAAAGGTCAACGACCCTGCTATGTAATTCATCCCGGGTAATGGGCACTTCCATATTCATTAACCTTGCTGACCGGTAAAATCGATCGAAATAATCCTGCTCAAAAAGAGGCTGAAAGTTAATGATCGGAAAAAAATCAAAAATGCCATATCCCCGGAGTAGGCCAACATCATTTACGTAGATTTTCGCCTTGGAGGCTTCCACTACTTCTCCGTTTATGTTGTGATATTTTATCATCATATTCCTATTAGAAACCCACTGCTGTATCCTGAGCTCTGGGATCAGCGCCACCCTCCAGAGAGCCTCCGGGAAGGACGAGAATAGCATCCACTCTTCCTATACTTCCTCTTGATTCAAAGGCATGTCCAAGTCGAATCAATTTTCTTTTAACTTTCGGGGACAAGGTGCTGTCCTCCGTGAGAATCCGGTCCGGTAACCATTGGTGGTGCAGTCTCTTGGCGTTTACGGCCTGCTGCATATTCATTCCATGGTCCACAACGTTTAGAATTGTCTGAAAAACCGAGGTAATGATCGTGCTGCCTCCAGGGGTTCCCACTACAATTAGCAACCCGTTTGCATCATCAACGATCGTAGGTGTCATACTACTTAACATTCTTTTGCCCGGTACGATCTCATTCGCTTTGGCACCCACCAGGCCAAATTGATTTGGCACTCCTGACTTTACACTAAAGTCATCCATTTCATTGTTGAGAAAAAATCCCGCACCATCTACCATGATCTTACTGCCCAGATAGCTATTTAGTGTCGTCGTTACGGCCACAGCATTCCCCTGGGCATCCACAATAGAGAAATGAGTAGTTTCCACACTTTCAATCACATCCACTCTACCTTCCTTAATCTCTTCAGAAGGGGTAGCCTCCTTAAAGTCAATGCTTGACATCCGGTCAGTTAGATACTGGTCATCAAGCAACATCGTTACCGGAACCTCATAGAAGTCAGGATCACCCAAATAGGTAGCCCTGTCAGCATAAACACGCTTTTCTATTTCGGTCATGACATGGATGGTCTTCCAATGGTTATGACCATATTTGGCGATCGGATATGACTCAATGCTTTCCAGTAACTGCAATAAAGCAACTCCCCCACTTGATGGAGGTGGCATACTGATAATTCGTTTGCCCCGGTAGTTTCCGATCAATGGATCCCGCCAAACCGATTGATAGTCAGCAAGATCATCGAGTGTGATGATGCCATTTCCGCGTTGCATTTCCTCAACGATCAGCTGTGCAGTCAATCCGGAATAAAAACCATCTCTCCCCTGCTTTGAAATTCTGTCGAGTGTATTTGCCAGATCATTCTGAATAAAACGATCCCCGGATTTCCATGATTCCTCCCTGACTAGAAAGACTGGTTTCGTATTTAGCTTCTTAATTAGCTCCCTGGCCCGGTTGAGATTAGCCGCTCCGCTTTCGGTCAGAATGAAACCCTTCTCTGCCAGGTCTATTGCCGGCTGAACAAGTTCGGTCCACGGCAAAGAACCAAAACGGTCAAATAAACGAACCATACCGTCAACAGAACCAGGCACACCAGATGCCAGGTGTCCTTCGAGGCTTTTCCGGCCGTTCACATTGCCCTCTTTATCCAGGAACATATCCCGCTCAGCATTGATGGGAGCCTTTTCTCTGAAATCTAATGAGCCCACGTTTCCCTGACTATCTCGGAATACGGCAAAGCCCCCACCACCTATGTTACCAGCGACCGGATATACCACTGAAAGAGCAAACTGGACCGCTATAGCGGCATCCCAGGCATTACCTCCTTTTCTCAGTATTTCGGCACCGACTTCACTCGCCAATGGATGGGCAGAAACCACCATAGCCTCTTTTCCATAGAGTCCATGAACCGAAGGATCTAAGGTTGACTTGGTGGTGGAGCAAGCAACCAGTAGTAGGACAAACAAGGTAAAAGAGAGCTTTTTCATTCAGCTAAATTTCAAAAGCTCAAGATCCAACATTTTAGTTAAAAGTCTTACCCTAATCAGGTGTTAAAAATCAGGACGGTCAGCCAGATTAGCAATAAGTATCAAAAGCAAACCTAAGATTGTCGGCGATCATTTCAGCGCTTCTTCCCTCGATGTGGTGTCTTTCCAGCACATGTACCAACGAGCCATCCTTAAACAGCGCGATAGAAGGAGAGGATGGAGGATATGGAAGTAAATACTCCCGGGCCCTCTGGGTTGCATCGGTGTGTACCCCGGCAAAAACAGTAACAAGCTTATCTGGTTTCTTATCATTTGTAAGTGCCAACTTAGTGCCGGGACGGGCCATTGCAGCTGCACAGCCACAGACAGAATTAACGACCAATAACATAGTCCCCTTTTGGTTTTCCATGATTGAATCTACCTCTTCTGCTGTGGTCAACTCATCAAATCCATAGTCGGTCAGATCCTTTGCCATCGGAGCAACCAATTCCAGCGGATACATACTCATAATTATCTGATTTTTTTAGTATTTGCACAAAAATAAGTCATTATTCATAATAACACGGGTACGAAGTAAAAGGTTACCAAAATGAATCTTCTGCTAGTCAGGTTCTGCTCGAACCTAAGACTTTAAGCATTGGTCAGAACTTTTTATTTTGCAAGACCGTTATTCAACTGTTCAATAACATCAATTATGACTACAGCCATTGCTACTGCTACCGACAATCTGGAAAAAGTGGGATATCTCGACCTGCAGGTTGATCCTGAACTTGATCTTGTTGCTGAGATTGAAAGACTAAAAGAAGAAAAAAATGCGATCATTCTCGCCCACTATTATCAGGAATCGGAAATTCAGGATATAGCCGATTATATAGGTGATAGCTTGGGGCTCTCTCAAAAAGCAGCCGAAACTGATGCTGACATCATCGTTTTTGCAGGTGTACATTTCATGGCGGAGACAGCCAAGATGTTGTCACCTGAAAAAAAAGTGCTTCTGCCTGATCTCAAAGCTGGGTGCTCGCTGGCAGATTCATGTCCACCACATTTGTTCAGAAAATTTAAAGAGAAGTATCCGGATGCTATGGTTGTGAGTTACATCAACTGTACAGCCGAATTGAAGACATTGACAGATATTTGTTGCACTTCCACAAATTCCGTTCACATCATTGAGAGTATACCGGAAGATAAAAGGATCATTTTTGCTCCGGACAGAAACCTGGGTGCATACCTAAGAAAGAAAACCGGTCGAGACCTCATCCTATGGAACGGTACCTGTATGGTACACGAGATCTTCTCTCACGAGAAAATCACCAAGCTTAGGCTTCGATACCCGGAAGCATTACTAATTGCCCATCCCGAATGTGAGGCACATATACTAGAGGAAGCTGATTTTATCGGATCCACCACCGGACTGCTTAACTATACGAAGCAAAGTCCCGCAAATGAATTCATTGTGGCGACAGAGGTCGGAATCCTTCACCAAATGGAGCTTGCATCACCAGGCAAAAAATTTATTCCGGCACCCCCCAACAACACCTGTGCCTGCAATGAATGTCCACACATGAAGCGTAACACCCTTGAGAAGCTATATCTCTGCATGGAGTACGAACAGCCGGAGATTATCCTTGAAGATTGGATAATCGAACAAGGTGTAAAATCAATAGACCGAATGCTGGAAATCTCCGAAAAAGCTGGCCTGGGATTGAAGAAAGATTAGGATTTTCGTGGCAAGATGCATAAATAGGCTAGTCAACCGGATTTAGCTGGTCCTCGTCGTACTGGTACCGCCAGTCTGACCGCAGGAATCAGGATACGCTATGGCCAAAGAAAGCCGTTGCACCTTCTCATTGCCCTCCAGTAGGAGCTCCTATCTGTATAAGAATCTAATACTTGGATTATTCAGGATTAGATGAGATCATCAGTTTCCGACGTACCTAAGGTCACGTATTTATAATACTAATTTTTTTCATTTACCCTTTCTCAACCCGGCTGTAGTTTCCTTTCAGTAAGTTATACATTCCGATCATTGTTCAAGACTATGCCACTGAAATTCAGTGGCTTGCAATCAAATTTGGTTTGATTTTTGAAGCTATTTGGGGGAGTGTTTTTATACTCTTAATGAATGTGATATTTCATTGATATATAAGCACTTGTAACCGTAAAGGTTAGCTGAACAATAAACCTAAAACGACACACATGAACATCAACTCAAGAGTGAGGGTGTACCTCTTGTTGGTACCCATTCTCATAGGTTTTAGCATTCTCGCCCAGGCAGAAATTGTAGTTAAAACCTTTCATGATGAAAATAATAATGGATCATACGATCCGGGTGAATTACTCATTACAGGGCTGTCTGTCTCCGGGGTTGATTTGAGCGGAAACGAGTATGGCTTTACAGATGATGGGGCAGGCACCTTTCGACTCATGACGGTGCCCTCTCGCATGCGGGTTCGGGTGGTAGGTTATTCGACTGACCTCCGACAGGGAGTGGCAGGACCTACCTCTGTTTTCTTTGCTGAAGATGGCGATGTAATAAATGTACCGGTTCTGCAAGAATTAGAGTTCAATAGTGCAAATAGCACCATTTTAGTCCCCTGTTTTGAAAAAGGTACGGCAGCTGACAAAATTAATAGTCCTGCGCTGGTTTCGTTTCCGTATGATGTGGATGGAGTAGCTGAAGTGTATGGTGGGACTGCACAAAACCCAAGAATGGATGCAACGATTGCCCAGCTAGGTTCGACCTGGGGCATGGCTTTCCAGAGTATACATAAGAGAGCATTTGTGTCTACGATCTTGAAACGGCATGTGGACCTGGGCCCGGAGGGTTCGGGAGGTATCTACATAGCTGACTACAACGCCGATCCGGAAAAACCCGAAATCAGTAGCTTCAACCTGGAAGGCTTTCATCCCTCAGTGGGACCGGTTATTCATCTTGGAGCAGTTAACCGTACTCATGTGGATGGGGAAATCACAGATCAACCTTATGCACTTACATCTATTGAGGATTTGTCAAAGCGGGCTTCATATGACATAGATGCATTCAAGAAAGTGGGCCAACTGGCATATGGCGACATCGACTTGTCGGAAGATGAACGGTCGCTTTGGATGGTAAACACTTATCAGCGATCACTGATTAGACTCGATGTTAGTAAGCAGGATTTTGCCATTACTGCAGCTGCGCTCGAGCACTTCAAGATTGATGACTTACTCAATATACCCGATACGGATATGCGAATGATCCGTTGCATCAATGCAGGTGGCAATAGTAACTATCATGGTTCGGAGGCATTTACCGATAGAAACGGCACGGCCTGGGATCGAAATAAATACTCGATCGACGGTAAACCTGACTACAAGAGGTTCAATGTTGCAAATACCATGAATGATGATGAAGGCACCTCTGAAAGTGATGTCTATCATACCTGGAGAAAAGGAAGAAACTTTTCCTATGACATACCAATACCCAAAGAAGAAAATTATACTGTAATCCTTCATTTCGCTGAGCCAAACAATTACTTGCCGGGGGACCGGATTTTCGATGTGCTTGCGGAAGGCGTTACCATGCTTGACAATTTCGACATTGCCACCGAAGCAGGTGCAAATCATAAGGCGATGACTGTAAGTTTCACCGTACCGGCCACCGGACCCACTCTCCGGCTCGATTTCCAAGGTGAATTTGGCAACAAAGTACGCGAGGCTATTGTCAACGGAATTGAGATCGTGGGTGAAAGCCTAATCAAAACAGGTAACCTGAGACCCTGGGGACTGGATTTCCATAATGGAAAGGGATACCTCGGTCTGGTAAACGATGCCATGTACAGTCAATCACGTGAGCACCTCATGGGTTATGTCGTTTCATTTGATCCAAACAATGTGGGAGCAGGCGTCACAGAAGAGGTATCTTTTGCCCTGGACTATCCCAGGGAAAGAGCAAGTAATGCAGACGCCATAGAACCTCAGGCTCTTAGAACAGCCGCCTGGATGCCATGGGTAGAAGAATGGGAACAGATGCATATTCCACTGGATGATCCACTTTCGTTTACGGGAGGGCTTCTTTGTTCATATCCGCAGCCACTCATATCTGAAATCAACTTCACGGAAGATGGATCCATGGTCATCAATATAATGGACCGCTGGGCCCATCAGACCGGTTATATGAACTATAGTACGATCCTGGGAGAGAAAACGTTGATAATCGGCTACGCTTCGGGTGACATTTTGAAAGCATTTAAAGATGGAGAGAAGTATGATCTCGAAAAATCAAATAATGATGATGGGATCTTTTACAACAATGTCGATGGACCTAGTTATAATGGCGAATTTTTCTATCAGGATGAATATCAGTCAAAAGATGTAGCGCACCATGGCGAACTGATTACCGGTGGAGCAGCCATCCTTCCCGGCACCCATGAAGTGGTAAGTACCGTGCATAACCCAATTGAAACGACATTAGAACACTTCAGTTTTAACGGAGTATTTACCCAGGGTGTACATTTCTATAGCACCGATAGCGGGGAAAAAACCCGAGCATATCTATTTGTCGACCAATTTAACATCGGAAAAGCCAATGGCCTCGGAGATATCGAGTTTGCAAGGGGGGCACCGTCTGGAGAGGTCGGTAATTATCTTTGGTGTGATGCAAACTCCAATGGGATACAGGATCCAGCTGAGTTTGGGATACCCGGTATAGATTTGACTTTGCATGACAAGGAGAACAGCCTGCAACTTATCGGATCGACAACAACGGATGCGATGGGTCAATATGTCTTTCAAAATCTACTCCAGAATCATTGTTACGAAATCAGAGTGAATCTAAATCAATTAATGGCAATGGGCTACAGTGGTTTGACCGCTCCTCTTAATACTGGTGACCCATTGATTGATTCAGATGGAGATCCCGAAATGTTGCCGGGATATGCTGTTGCCATGTTTTGCACCGATGGACAAGCTAACAACATGCACGACATTGATTTTGGTTTTCAAGGTCCCCGTGCTCTGGATGCAGTTAAATCCATATGCGAAGATCCGATCAGCGGCTGTGCAACATTCACCTTGAGTGTACTGGCTGATTGTGTCGATACAACCGGAGTGAATGAAGTCAGATTTTTTCCAAGTTTCAATGATGCCGATAGTCTGCTAAATGAAATTCTTTCTCCAACCTATGATGTATGTGATGGAGAAGACACCTTATATGCCAGGGTTAATATCGCCGGTGATATGGCTTGTTTTTCTATTGCCCAGGTTAGATTGGTGGAAATTAACAATGCCTCGGAGCCTCTAACCTATTCAACCATCGTGTGCCCCACCCCAACTTTTGATGCCTTATCTTATCTCGTTTCACAGGGACTTACCGGTGGCGGATCCGCACTCCTTTTTTCTGATCCGGCCATGACTATGTCAATATCCAATCCTGTGGCTACTCCAACTTATCCTCTCACGATTTACTTCCAGTCAATGGAGTCTACAGGAGGTTCGACCTGCACGGTAATGGGATCCATCAGGATAGATAGCATTCCGGCTGCTATGATCAGTGCTGGTAATTCGGTAGACGGATGTGGTCTCAACTGTATAGACTTGACCGCATTGGGAGCATCCTTTAATTCGAATGGAAGCGGTGCCACCTCAGCGACATGGTCTAGTTCTGGCAGTGGCACTTTCCAAAGTGACAATTCATATGCAAATGCTCGATTCTATTGTCCGGATACCAATGATATGCTTAACGGATCAGTGACCTTGTCTCTGACGGTTAACGATGATCCCTGTGGACGAAATATTGTGAGCTCTGTAGTGATTAATATATTCTCCTCCTTGCCCAGATTTATTGATCCCGGACCCGGAGATACCATAGACTGCGTGGATCCTTTTGTGGATGATCAGGTCAACTTTGACACTTTTCCGAGATGCATTCTGGTTGCTAACTGTGGTGATACCATTACCGCACATGTTACGGATTATGACATCGAATTGGGAGACTGCAATGGAATTGTCAAATACATAATTCGTCATCAGAGAGTAGTATATGCAAAGGAGGAATATTACTGTCAGGATACCATCTACGTCCGGGGCATTGACTTTGATAACATCACTTGTCCTCCCATGCGTGATTCAGTGTATTGTCATACAGGATACCTCACTGATCACAATGGCCATCCATCTCCATTCGTAACCGGGGTTCCTATGGCAGGTAATCTGCCTCTTTGGCCACAACCGAATAGCAAGTGTGAATTACGTATCCTCTATTTTGATGAAGAATTTAACGGTGATTGCCCTATGACAATTCATCGAACCTGGTGGATCAAAGATGCCTGCAATGGCAGGGAGGATACTTGTGAACAATGGATCATGATTTTTGATACCATTGGCCCAACCATCATGAAAGACACTACCTATCAGGGTTTACATCTTGCTCCCGAGGATGCATTTCCGGATATAGATAAACCTGTTCTCTTTGTACCAACCACATCACATGATTGCGAAGCTTATAGTTATGTGCCTTCCATATATGCTTATGACACATGTTCAGAGGTCAAGATGGTTAAGGCAATGCTACCAGGCCTGGCAACTGTTCCTCTGACTTATAATGAAGCGACCGGTAAATGGGAATCTCATGAGCAGATCAAAATACCTCGCACTGATGTTCCCATTCCACTGATTTATGAAGCATATGATTTCTGTCATAATATTACCCGGGATACTTGTTACTTCTATGTGAAGGACTTCACCAAACCGGTGGCAATCTGTGACAAGGGCGTTAATGTGACGCTAAGTGATACAACAGTTTGGCTTCATGCGGAAACATTTGATGAAGGAAGTTGGGACAATTGCGGAATCAGTCTGTTGCTGGCCCGACGAACAGATTGGGCAAGTGCATGTGGTGTCAGTCTTTGTGATTCGATTATACCGTATTGTACGACAGAGCATCATGACACCTTGTGGTGTAGTGTTCTGGAACAAGACAAACATCTCAATCCCATTGAGGCTCACTATGCTGAGACGTTGCGTTGGCTTTGTGAAGATCAACAGGAATGCAATTCGTTGGTGATCGGAGGTTGGTGGTACGATCTGATTAAATATGCCACGTTGGAATGCATTGATCATCCCTATCCGGTTGATGATAAGTATCTGCAGCAAATTTTTAAGGATCCTACGCTCGAATGTACTGACCAATTCCTGGATGTTGGGTACTTATGCACGAAGCTGGGATTCGGATATAATGCAAACCTACCTGCATTTCCAGCACCGTTACTAACCAACAGCGCCGAGACTGCTTTTGATGTGGTCAAACAGATTGGCGGCGGTTGGTCTAAGGAGGTTCCTTTCTGCTGTGCTGATGCCTGTCAGGATATTGTGGTAGAACTCCTGGCGATGGACTACTGGTGCAATTGGAACAAATGCTGGACTACGGTAAGAGTGGAAGATAAGACTCCACCTAAAGTTGTCAGTGATCTCTTTGATGTCAATATTACTTGCACTAGCTATAAGAAGTTGTATGAACCAGCTGTGATTAAAGCCCAGGGAGGAGATTTTACAGCACTCGATAGTCTCCTGGGTGGGTATGACAAAGTGCGTTACGATCAATATGGTGGTCTTCCTTCAAAGACTCCGTATCAATATCACAATATCACCTGTGATTCTATATTGGTTAAAAAGGACAGTCTTGTTTATGATGAACATTTGGGTTACCAATGGGTAAGCTATCATCATTATGAGGCCATTTACGATACTGCGGAGATCACCAGATACCGGGGTCAGATAGCCGATGATTGTGGATTAGTATGCATCGAAGAAAAACCGTGGATCAATCTGGATCACTGCGGGAATGGATATATCAGAAGGGTGTTCAGATTTATCGGACAATGTTATTCGGAAGCGGCTGTTCATAAGGTAGATACCATAACCAGGTATCAGACGATCTGGATACAAAGCGACTGCGACATTAGCAAATCTATGTTTAAGATGCCGGATGACCTGGTCCTTTACAATTGTGATCTGGAGTATGATCCTGAAGGCAGTGGCAATGCGGGAGGTGCAGCGGACCCGGAAGCAACCGGCCGGCCGGAATATATCTTCGATGATGATTGCCGCTTTATCGGTATAGGATATTATGACAAGGTTTTCAAGATCGTAGGAGGTGATGAAGGCTGCTATAAGATCATCCGAACCTGGTGTATGGCTGACTGGTGTTCAATCGGTCAATATGATGGACAATCCCAATGGTGGTTTAATCCAAAGTACGAGGGTAAATATCTCACCTGGACGCAGAAGATTCTATTGATAGATACTATCCCTCCCACTTGTATTATTGACCTTCCTGATGTCATCGAAGCCAGTGGTTGTTTCTATGATCTTGAGACTACCGTACTGGTGGAAGATAATTGCAATGTCCTTGATTATCATTGGGAAATATTGGATGCAGAGGATAACCTACTCGGTCATGGTTCCGGACAAATAGGTCAGGAGACGGAAGATCATATCTCTATTCAAAAAAGTGATCTTGAAGCGGGAACCTATATACTAAAAGTATATGTGACGGATGAGTGTCAAAATGAATCGATCTGTAAAAAGGAATTTGTAATCGAACCTCAGAAAAAGCCGACACCGGTATGCATTACTGCACTGACTCTCCAACTTACGCCAATGGATATGGATAACAACGGAGTTGTTGATACTGCCATGGGAACTGTTTGGGCGAGTGAGTTCAATCGGAGTAGTTCTGCTGCCTGTGGTAGTCTGGATTCCGATTTGGAATACAGATTGGGCCGGCTGGCTGACGGTGAACCCACTCTGCCGGAAGCGGATCATCTAATCTTTGGATGTGAAGACGTAGGAGTAGTTGCCCTGAGGATGTATGTACTGGATCACTCAGGCACCTGGGATTATTGCGAAGTGATGTTAACGGTGCAAAATGACAATGGCGGATGCCCTACAGCAGCTCTTGGTAAGATCAGTGGAATGATTACTAATGAATTGAATCGAATTGTACACAACGTGGACGTCACGGTAACGGACCCAACCGGAGACATGATCGCCCAGGATCATATCTCAGGAGACTATCGATTTGAAATGGTTCAGGGAAGTGAGGCGTACATTACTCCTTACAAAAACACGGACCATATTAATGGTGTTTCCACCCGAGATTTAATAGATATCCAGCAACATATTCTGGGCGTTGAAAAGTTGGAAAGCTGGTACCAGCGCCAGGCAGCTGATGTGAACGCCGATGGAATTATTTCTGCAAATGATCTGATACAGATTAGGAAGTTGATCCTGGGAATGATTGATGAGTTTCCGGAGAACACCAGCTGGAGATTTTTTGATAAAGCCTCCCATCAGGAGAGATATCATATCAATCCTATGCGGGATATTATGCGGGTCGATTTTATGGGGGTTAAAATCGGTGATGTAAATCTGGATAGTGATCCATCACACAAAGCATCCAGGTCCAATCAATCCATCAAATTAGTGGTATCTGATCTTGAGTTGGAGGAAGGAAAAGTTTACGAAGTTCCAGTACGTATCCGGGATTTTGAATCCATCAGAGGAATGCAGTATACGCTCCAATTTGACGAGCATAAGATTGAATTGAATGATCTCAGAACTGGAAACAGCTCAATTAGTGACGCACAGGTTTTCAATTTAAGTAGTCGTGAACTTGGATGGATCACTTCACTATGGTATGATGAAAAGACCGAATCTGTCTCACTCTCCGATGATACGGAAATCTTCGCACTGAAGATTACAGCATTGTCAGACACAAAACTGAGTAATGTTCTGAGCATTAACAGTTCGCATACCATCGCAGAAGGCTACAATCAAGAAATGGATCTAAATATGGCAATGGTGTTTGAGAACGAGCAGGCACCAAGCGATAATCAGGCATTTGCATTGTTTCAAAACAATCCAAATCCATTCAGTCACTACACTTCGATCGGTTTCCAACTGCCTGAAAGTACATCGGCTACGTTGTCAGTTTTTGATGTAACCGGAAGGTTGCTAAAAGTACTTAAGGGCACCTTTGCTAAAGGATACAATGAAGTGGATCTGGATAGATTCGACTTTCCAACCAGTGGAATTCTGTATTACAAATTAGAAACGGATAAAAATGCAGCTGTAAAGAAAATGATCTTGATGACCCGGTAAGAAATAATGTACCCAACGGGACAGAGGGTACATGAAAGCTTATTGTTCAAGGTGATTAGTTTTGGGAGGGCAGGCTTCTTAGTTGAAGCCTGCCCATTTTTTTTAACCTTACATCTAATCAGATCTGTGATCCGAAAGATCAGCCTTTGAGTCTGACCATTGTACAGACGAATTCTGATTTTCCGGACTACAAAGCGAAGAAACTCCAATCGGGCTAAAATTGCCCGGATTGTCGACACATCTCACCATGGCAACCGGATCGGTTGAAAGAGAGCATTACTTTACCACAATGCGGTAATGGCGGCAACTGAAGACCACCCTGATACTTGATCGCATGTCTTCATTTCCCGAATTAATTCTTCTGCACAAAGAACTACCAAGGAAAGATCCGCTTGAAGCGAACTATCAATCACCAACTTTCCATTGATTAGTTTTCCATTGATGACAACTTGATTATCACTGTCGAAATATGCTATATGTGCCCGGTTAAATTGTTTATGGACCACCTTCTGATACGCCTGATCTTTAAAAAAGATTTTACGGCGGTCATCATTGGTAATCAGGCTGATGCCATTGCTTTCAGTTGAAAGTTTTATCACTCCTGCTTTTTGATGTAACAGATAATTCTGACTATTGATACGTACAGGTTTTATTTTCTCTTTGGAACCTGGCAGCCGGGTGTAGTTTTTTGTCAACTGAATGGTATCACCTTTAGAATTTGCAAGGGTAACGAAGTCATTACCTCCCGATTTCAAAGCCTCACTGTGAAAAATCTGAGAATAAGAATCAGGAATGTTGAACCATATTAGGATAATTAATAGAGGTGTTTTCATGGCCAGGATTTACTTAAATAAATTTATTACAAAATTCTCACTAACTCTTTCAAGGTAGACAAATTGTACACCGGAGCCAGTACATCAACATATTCCATCGCTACTTTCATACCGCTGACCTGAATATCATTTTCATCCTTCAGAACCGGATTAAACCAAAAAACCTTATTTGCCAAATGCTGGATCAGGTACATGGTTTGATCTAAACGGTCCAGGTCACCGGTATCCCAGCCATCACTATAAATGATCACCTTTGTCTTTCGATCAAACCAATGTGGCAAGTCCGCTAACCAAGCCTGCAGACAAGACCCGATCCGAGTGCCTCCGGACCAAAGACCAGGTACATTCTGCCATATTTCTTCCGACTCTACTCGATGCAGTTCCGTGTTGAAGAGGTAAATAGCATGATGATTAAAAATCTGGTTCAATTGTTTTGCAAAGGAGGTGATGAAACGGCTATATAGATCCATACTTTTACTGACATCGCACAGGAAGACTACTTTTGTCTTTTCTTTTCGAGGATAACGATAATATAACTGAGTCAATTCATCCCCTTTCCGAAACCGGTTTCGAATTAAATATTTTAGATCGAGTGTACCCCTAACCAGATTTCGCTTTTTCCTTCTCCTTCGATCATTGGCTATCTTTAGAAGTAATTTCCTGACCCAGAAGTCCAGTTGCAATAAATCCTCCTCTTCCAGATCCACAAAGGATTTCTCATCTGAAGAAAACGGACTGTAGAATGGAATAGCTAAGGCGTCTTTCTCCGAAATATTAAACAGCCATTTTTTAATATCCTCGAGCTGGTACTTTTTTTCTTGCTTCTGGAGGGAGCGGGGTTTTTCCTGGCCTTCAGCTTTCTGTATCAACTTCGAATCAAGGCTTTGCCTGTATTCCTTCAGAAATTCTTCGTAATTTTTCGCTAGTTCATTCCATTGGGATTTACTCCGGGCAAAACATATTTGCAGTAGCAATATATAATCAGCATAAACTCCCAGATTGATATACTCAATGGACTTTAAGGCTGTGGTCACTTCCTCTATTCCTACCTGGTAGTTATGCATCCGTAAAAATCCTGCGAAAGCGATCAGCTGCTCGGTTAGTGAGTGATGCCGTGTAGGTTCTATAGCTTTGATTGCACTCCGGTTTTTTCAAGCAACTCTGTAAGTGACAATTCGACTCCCCTTTGATCTTTCCAGTCTTTAAGAAAAAGCCCTAAGGTGGAGGCTACCAAATCCCGGTCTAATTCCTTAGCATGCAATTCGGCCAGGGCTCTCGCCCAATCCAGGGTTTCGGCCACACCAGGTTTTTTTCGTAATCTTTCGGTGCGCACTTCTTCCATAAAGCGACAGATTTGCTGCACGATTTTTTCGCCTAGTCCAGGAGTCTTAGCACTCACGATAGCCACTTCTTTTTCAAAAGATGGATAGTCGATATACAGGAACATACAGCGTCTCCGTAAAGCTTCGGAGAGTTCTCTTGTGGCATTTGTGGTCAAGACCACCATTGGCTTTGTGGTCGCATGTAGTGTGCCCAATTCCGGGACCGTCACCTGCCAGTCCGACAGCACCTCCAGCAAAAAGCTTTCAAAAGCTTCGTCTGCCCGGTCTATCTCATCGATAAGCAGTACTACCGATTTTTCAGACAGAATGGAATGGAGAATAGGGCGCCTCAGCAGGAAACGTTCGTTATATATTTGAGATTCGATATCGGAAGTTTCTCCTTTTACCTCCTGCATTTTCAAATACATCAATTGATGTTGATAGTTCCACTCATACAGCGCTTGAGAAACTTCTATACCATCATAACATTGCAGCCGGATCAACTCAGTATTGGTAAGTTTCGCTAATACCTTGGCAATCTCAGTTTTACCTACCCCTGCCGGTCCTTCGATCAGCAAAGGCTTCTGTAGCTGTAAAGCAAGAAAGATCGCCATGGAAATGGAACGTTCTGAAACGTACGTTTCATTGCCAAGGCGATCCTCCAGGTCTTCTAACGAAATATCTAACGACATTGGATTGCTTCTATGCAAGCTTTTTCAAGGCTCGCGAAAGCATTACTCCAGCTAAGTGCCTTCGATATTCTTCATTTGCATAGTGATCTTCCATCACATATACAGAGTCATCGATACGGGACACGGCATCAGCGATAATGGAGTCAGAAAGCTCCTTACCTTCAATTGCTTGCTGGGCAGCCTGGTCACAGAACGGGGTGTCTGACAAACCAGTAAATGCGATTTTTACCCTGGTTAGTGTACCATTATTATTTTCGGCTGCCACGGCACAGCCCACCAGGGCAAAACGGGATGCCGGTTGGGCAAATTTTTCATAGGCAGCTTTCATGGTCTGCATACTGGGAACTCGAATCGCTGTAATAATCTCACCTGCGGCCAGATCCGTGGAATAAATTCCGGTAAAAAAGTCTTCAATCGCAATACTGCGACCACCACTCTTGCCCTGAACGATCACCGTGGCTGAGGCAGCTAATAGAGCAGCAGGCCAGTCAGCCGCAGGATCTGCATGAGCAATACTTCCTCCGATCGTTCCCGCATTTCGCACCTGAACATCGCCAATCTTGCCGGCGACATCCGCTAATAGTGGTGCATGCTGCTTCACATCTTGACTACCAGCGATCTGGGCATGGGTAGATCCGGCCCCAATCACCAGATCCGACCCATCAATGGCAATTTCTTGCAAAGATTCGATCTGGCCAATATCGATGAGCGTACCGGTTTGGTTTAGTCTCAGCTTTAAAGCAGGTATGAGACTATGCCCACCGGCCAGCAATTTACTGTCATCATTTAGGGCTTGGATAGCTTCCTCAACTGATGACACTCTTTTATATTCAAATGAAGTGGAAATCATATTTTCAAATTTTTAGAGGTTAGGAATTGGATTTTTGCATGGCTTGCCAGACAGTCTGAGAAGTAAGTGGCATTTGTAAGTCTCTGACACCAAATTGCTTAAGGGCATCAACCACCGCATTGACTACAGCCGCCGTAGAACCGATCGTACCTGCTTCTCCGGCGCCCTTCACTCCTAACGGATTGTGTGGGCAAGGCGTCGTGGTCCTGTCTGTTTCAATCATAGGTACGTCGTCCGCTCGAGGCATACAATAATCCATATAAGATCCATTCATCAACTGGCCCTGATCATCGTAGATAGCACCCTCGAACAAGGCCTGACCAATTCCTTGTACAACACCACCATGAATCTGCCCATCCACGATCATCGGATTGATCACATTTCCCACATCATCCACGGCCACAAATCTTTTCAAGTCCACTTTGCCTGTATCCTTATCAACCTCCACTACCGCTATGTGGGCGCCGAAAGGATAGGTAAAGTTGGTGGGATCATAAAAACTATTAAAATCCATACCTGGCTCAAGATCAGAGGGATAATTATGTGGAACGTAGGCAGTCAAAGCCACATCTCCGAATGACACACTTTTATCAGATCCCTTAACCGTCCATTTCCCATCGGCAAACGAAAGATCTTCAGGTCTGGCTTCCAGCGAGTGAGCTGCAATCTTCTTGCCCTTCTCAAGGATTTTATCAATACTACGGACTATAGCGCTTCCCCCCACTGCCAGGCTCCTGGATCCGTAAGTCCCCATCCCAAAAGCAACGGCATCGGAATCACCATGTACGATCTCGACATCGTCCAGAGCGATCCCCAGTTTATCGGCCACCACCTGAGCAAAGGTCGTTTCATGTCCTTGCCCATGCGAATGAGCACCAGTATATACATTTACTTTACCAGTCGGTTGCACCCGTACCTGCGCCACCTCATAGAGACCTGCCCTCGCTCCTAGCGCTCCCACCACAGCCGAAGGTGCAATTCCACAAGCCTCGATATAGGTAGATATGCCAATCCCGAGTAATTTGCCATTCGACTCCTTTTGTTTAGCCCTCAAATCATCATATCCAACCATCTCCATGGCCTTCTTCAGTACCGCCTCATAATTACCACTATCATATTGAAGGGCAACCTGAGTTTGATATCCAGGTTGTTCTACTCCATCAAACGGTGGGATAAAGTTCTTTAGCCGTAACTCGGCTGGATCCACTCCCATTTCTATTGCAGCAGTTTCAATCAACCTCTCAAGCAAGTAGGTTGCTTCCGGACGGCCGGCCCCTCTATAGGCATCTACAGCTACTGTATTGGTAAATGTCGCCGTAACATCTACATTAATCAAGGGCGTGGTGTACAAGCCCTGCAATAAAGTACCGTGCAGGTAGGTAGGAACTGCAGGGGCAAAGGTGGAAAGATAGGCTCCCATTCCTGCAAAGGTTTTAACCCTTAGTGCCGTAATCTTTCCAGTCGCATCAAAGGCCATATCTGCTTTGGTAACATGATCACGCCCATGAGCATCAGTAACAAAACTTTCACTTCGTTCTGCCGTCCACTTGACTGGTCTCCCTATTTGCTTTGAACACCAGACCACCAGGGCTTCTTCGATATAATGAAAGATCTTGCTACCAAATCCACCACCCACATCGGGTGAAACTACTCTTACCTTATGCTCCGGAATGCCCAGTACAAAAGCGCACATTAAGAGCCGGATCAGGTGCGGATTCTGTGAACTTGTGTATAAGGTATAGCGATCGTTGGTTTCGTCATATTCGCCAATCGCCGAGCGGGGCTCGATCGCATTTGGTACCATACGTTGGTTGACAAACTCCAATGTAGTTACATGATCCGCCTTCTCAATGGCAGCGTCAACCTCCTCTATGGGATTTCCCAGTGACCAGTCAAAAGCAAGATTATTAGGCAAATTATCATGGATTCTGGGAGAATCGGGATCTGCCGCCTCTTTCGGAGAAACAACGGCATCCAGTACTTTGTATTCAATTTCTAACCTATCGGCTGCGTCACGGGCAGCGTACCGACTTTCAGCAATGATCACTGCGATGGCATCCCCAACGTGCCTGGCTTTATCCGAGACCAGTAAGGGATGTGGTGGTTCATGCATCGTATCACCGTTCTTGAAATCAACCTGCCAGCCACATGGTACTCCATTAATTTTTGCATCGGAGATGTCCTTACCGGTGAAAATGGCGATGACACCTTCTGCAGAAGCGGCCTGAGAAGTATCAATTCCTTCAATTTTTGCATGGGCGTAGGGGCTTCTAACAATATATGCATATGTCATATTGGGCAAAACAATATCATCTGTATATTTACCCTTTCCGGTAATGAACCGTTTATCTTCAACTCTTTTGACGGATTTCCCTATATATTTTGTCATGGCAATATTTTTTTTGATAAAAAAGTGGATTAGATCTGTCCTGCTGCCTCCTGTACAGCCCGTACAATATTATGATATCCTGTACAACGGCAATAATTTCCCTCCAGAGCATGCCTTATCTCCTGTTCATCGGGATTATTATTCCTGGATAATAAGTCCGCTGCAGTCATAATCATCCCCGGAGTACAAAATCCACATTGCAATCCATGGCAATCATTAAAAGCCTTTTGAAGCGGGTGAAGGGTCCCGTTGCTGCTCATTCCCTCAATGGTTGTTATGTTTCTTCCATCAGCCTGGACAGTAAGTACGGTGCAAGATTTGGTTGCTTTTCCATCGAGCAACACGGTACAAGCTCCACAACTACTTGTATCACAACCAACGTGTGTACCGGTAAGTTTGGCATTATCCCGTAAGAAATGCACCAACAATTGCCTTGCCTCAACTTCAGCCGAATACACCTCACCATTGAGCGTAATTGATACTTTGTTCATCTGTGCGAAAATTTTTGTGTTTTATTTATCAATCTCTTTTACTTTTTTTTCAAAATCTCCGAAGAACTGTTTGGCGAGTGAATTGACTACACCTCCCAGCACTCTTTGACCTAGACGACCCAGGACTCCGGTTAGATTTGCTTTACCACTATAGACAACTTCCGTCTGATCACCATTGGATTTTAACATCACTTCGATGTCTGCCTGAGCAGATCCAATATTGCTGTTCTGGACCAGGGACAGGACAAATGATTCAGACTCACATATGTCATGGACATTTAGTTTTCCCTTAAAAGAGCCTTTCACCGGACCCAGTTTAATATCCGATATAGCCTCATACTTATTTGGCTCCAATTCTTTCAATTCAGTGATGCCGGGAGTCACTGATTCGAGTATAGATCGATCCAGGATATGCTTCCATACTTGTTGGATAGGTAGATCCAGCGTAGAGTTTCCTTTTACTAGCATTTTAAAACTGGCGTAGAGTTAGTTAGAGTTAAATCGAATTTTGGTTTTCCGGCAGCGCAGAACCACGGATTACTTTGGTCTCTCTTAAGTTAGAAAATTATTGCAAATTCTAAGTCGGATACCTCGCGAACTTGACAAAGTAGTTCGTTTCTGCACTGATTGATAATACCCTCACCCGAAAATCTTTATTTATTCAACCTGGGTAAAGAGTCACAATGGCGATATTCCTCCAGATTAAATATGTATTTTTATAAGACAATTCAACGATAAAATGGAAGTCACTGCCGAACAAAAAAAGAGCTTTCGCAATTACGAAAAAGGTGATGTCACTGCGGCTGTCAAAGAACATTATCGAAAAATGCGCACCAGACAGACTTATAGTTATGTCCAACGCATGAAATCCAGGTATCTTACCTATGACAGGCCAATGGATCTTTGGGATGCAATGAAAAAATTGAATGACCTGATTGACGTCAGTGATCCGGATATTAATTTGCCGAATGTTCAGCATCTAATCCAATCCGCCGAAGCTATAAGGGCCGACCATCGACCAGACTGGATGCAATTAGTAGGTCTGATTCATGACCTGGGAAAGATGATGTACGTGAAGGGTTGTGATGAAGATGGCACCAGCCAGGATGAACAGTGGGGCATGGTGGGAGATGTTTTTGTGGTTGGATGCAGATTGCCGGACACCTGCGTCTACCCCGAATTTAACCAACTGAACCCGGATATGCACGATCCGGTTTACAGTACAGACCTGGGCCCTTATGAAAAAGGATGCGGATTGGATAGCGTGGACTTAGCCTGGGGGCATGATGAATATCTTTATCAGGTGCTGATGAATCACCGAGAAAACAAAATTCCGGAGGAGGGTATGGTGATGATCCGTTATCATTCTTTTTATCCCTGGCATACTGGTGGTAGTTACACTCAGTTTACCAATCAAAAGGATGAACGATATAAAGAATGGGTACTTGACTTTAATAAATATGACCTGTATACCAAATCTCAAAAAATATATGATTTGGAAGAAGTCAAAGATTATTACGAACCCATAGCTGTCAAGTATTTGGGATCAGGGCCTATTTACTTTTAGGTCTGTGTACTTAAATAAATCGAAAGATTAGTTTTTCAGTAACTCCCGGTAGTTCTTGATAACCTGATCAGGTTCACCAAAGGCAATTTGCTCTCCCTGGTTTAGCAGAAGCACCCGGTTGCTAAACTCCTGGATACTGCTCAAACTGTGGCTCACCAGCAGAATCGTACGTCCTTCCATAAAGGTATCCTGAAATACTTGCTTTGATTTTTCACGGAAACTTTCATCACCCACACTGGCAAAAATCTCATCCATCAGATAGATATCGGCCTGGGCATAGATGGCTACCGAAAAAGCCAGTCGCATTCGCATACCAGTCGAATAATACTTGAGTGGAGTATCGACAAAATCCCCGAGGTCGGCAAAATCGATGATATCGTGAAAGACTGCTCCAATTTTTTTAAAGGTCAATCCCAAAATACTTCCATTCACATAGATGTTGTGCCTGGCCGTCAGGTTGGGATCAAAGCCCATTCCCAATGAAAGTCTGACAATACGACCTTGGGTGAAGATCTCACTTCCTTTGTCAGGTTTCATGGAACCCAGAACAATATTTAGCAGGGTGGATTTGCCACTTCCGTTTCGACCGATGATTCCTACAATTTCACCCTTGTTAACTTCAAAGTTGATGTTCTTCAGCGCCTTTATTTCGTGTTTTTGACTGGCAAAGCGGGTGAAGTTTAGTACGGCCTCCCTGATGGAATTCACCGGCTTCTCCCGCACATAAAATGTTTTACTGAGATTATTTGCTGAAATCACTGCTTCTGCCATTCTACCTTTTTTCCAGAATTAGATGTTCTGTTTTCCTGAAAAGCATAAGTGCAATAAAAAAGACAAAGAACCCAAAGGCGAAGTCATAGAAGAACATTAGAAAATCAGGAGGCTGTCCATATAACAGTGCATTTCTACAGTTCTTTAAGAGGCCTATGAATGGGTTCAGATAACCAAGTACCGGGACTTTTTCTACCAGAAGATCCATGCTATATATCACACCGGAACCCCAGAATCCCACAAACAAAAGCATATCCCAGAGATGTCGTACATCGTCAAAGAAGAGTACCAAGACCGACAAAAGCATTGACACCGCTACCGATAGAAGGAAAACATTAAACAGTAGTGGAATTACATATAAAACATAAGAATTCAAATTGGCATCGAGAATTAGTGCGAGTAGCACGTAAACGGCCAAGTTGAATAGAAAAGCCATGAATACACTGATTGCATATGAAACGAAGAGATCCAATTTGTCAAACTGTATGTTTTCGATCAGATATCTTTTCGATCGAATCACTGCCATCCCACCTCTTGTAATCTCCGCGAAAACTCCCCAAAAGAGAATTCCAGATGATAGGAATAAGACGAAGTTGGGATCCCGGTTACCAAATACCCGGGTAAATACTAAATAGTACACAACAATTTGAAAGAGAGGATTTAACAACGCCCAGACCAAGCCCAGACGATCATTGTAGTACCGTCGCATGAAATCAAACTGGGCCAGCTTCCAAATTCGTTCGATCCGGTTATTTTCCGGTAGTTGCTCAAGAACTGTCTTAAAAATTGCCGTTGCCATCCGCTAAACTTTGTCTCTAAACCGTAACAAAGATAAGAATCATCCCGACTATGCTACTTTGTTATATTGTTATTACCTTTGCCCAAGTAATTGACGATCACACAAAGAAAAAAGTATGTTTTCTTGTAATATGTTCTGAAAGATCGCCACATGAGTACCATCCCTTACCAGAGAAATGACATAAAGGATACCATAGATCTTTCTAAGCTCTATGTTGTTGTGCCGGCACTTAATGAAGGTGACCGTATCACTGGAGTCATTCATAAATTGATCCATCACGACTTCCACAACATTATTGTAGTAAATGATGGGAGCACCGACCACACTTCGGAAGCTATTCCCGATATCCCCGGCGTTTTTGAGTTGAAGCATATTGTCAATCTTGGGCCTGGTGCCAGCACAATGACTGGTATTCATTTCGCCCTTCAACAAGGTGCAGAGTACATCGCCACCATCGATGCCGACCACCAGAGTGATCCGGGTGAATTAAATGATCTTCTGAAAGCTATGCAGGATCGATCCCATATAGATCTTATGATTGGTTCGAGATTTCTGCGAAAAAACGAGATACCTCTTTCACGAAGATTCTACAATTTTGTCGGAAACTTTATAAGCTATATTATCACGGGATTGTACGTTACAGATAGTCAATCGGGATTCAAGATAATGACCCGGCGCTTTGCCGAAAAACTGAATATTGACTACAATGGATTTGAATTCTGCATTGACATCATTAAAAAAGCAAAGATGAACCGCTTTGAGGTCGCAGAAACGCCGGTAAGTGTGATCTATACAAAGGACACCATGTCTAAAGGTCAGAGTTTTCGAGAAGGCCTATTGATGTTAGGAAGGCTATTCAATCCATTTACCTGAGCATCACTTGAGTATTTTCCCCAATTCCGATTGTTCTCCCCGGAAAGACATATTGGCCTCCCGGCTTTTCTGCTGCCATTTTTCCCAATTATCTCTATTTTGAACCAGTTCGATCAAATATGCATGCAGTTGGAGATAATCCGTCGGTTCGAAAAGTAAAGCCCGCTCCTTAAACCACGATGGTACACTTTCATTTTGCGACAGTACAAGAGGCAAAGAAAAATAGCTTGCTTCCAGGATGGAGAGACCAAATCCCTCATAAAATGAGGCAAAAATAAATGCTTTGGCATTACGGTAACGATCGATCAATGCTGCTCTCGGGAGAAACCCGGTCACAGTGATTTTATTTCGATTTGGACTCCGCTTGAGGGCATCATAAAACTCCCTGTTCTTCCAGCCATCCCCTCCCACTATGACCAATCGATATTGATCATTCACTGTGCAGAATTTATCAAAAGCTCTAATTATGGTGCTTTGGTTCTTTCTTGGTTCTATTGTTCCCACCGTCAGAAAATAGTTTCCACTCGAGGAGTAGCTAGCGGTTTCTGGATCTTTCAAAAGTAAATCATCCAGATATGGAAGGGATATAACTATTTTTTCATCGGGTTTTTGAAATCTTCGAACAATATCATTTTTTGTCTGTCGTGAGTTAGTTATTATATAGTCAGCCCGGCGAATGATCCCGCCAATTAGCAACCGGTGAAAAATAACACTTGCAAATGGGTGCCAGGCAGGATGCGATAATGGCGTCAGTTCGTGGATGACCGTAACTCTTTTTATTTCAAGAAAAAAAAAAAAGGGACCAAAATGAGCCAACTCAATAACCAGGTCCGGATTAAGCCGGTTAACAATTCGGGGTATTTGAACTAATTGGCGGAAGCGGAAATGGAATGGAATCCTATCATTAACCGGTACTACAATTTGTCTAATAGAAAACTCATCGATTTTTTTGGAAGTAATTAGGCTGTAATCATTATCTGGATATTCCTCCAAAAATTTACGCACCAGATTTTTCGCATAAATAAAAATCCCTGCTTGTTGTGTTGAAATACAATCGGCAAGAAAAATAATCTTCAGCATATCAGGGATTCAGGATCTTTTCATACAAATCCAGATAATTTGCCACCGTATCATCCAAATGAAAATATCTAGTTTCTTTCTCTTTCCAATTACCCCTCATTGCTTCCTGCATCGCTTTACTCAGTTCTACAGCATCCAATTTTTCCAAAACAATATACTTGCCGGATACCACTTCAGGCAATGCACCTCTCCCTGAACTTACTATTGGCTTCTTTAGGGCTACACTCTCAACCGCTGAATAACAGAATCCCTCGCTGTACGATGGTATGACGACCGCATCAGCAGCACCGACAACTGCAATTAATTCAGATTTCAAAAGATGTCCCATAATCTTTACATGGTTAGATAATTCCTGTTCTTCAATAAATTGAAGAATCAGGGAGTACAGATCAGATGGGTTTGGAGGGATTATCAATACCAATTCAAAATCAGTGCCTTGCTCTTTAAGAATTCTCACAGCATCCAACAATAAATTAATACCCTTAGATATACCTAACCTGCCAAAATAAACAAATTGGAAAATGGATGCTTTTTCTATTTTTTTCACCGGCTGCCACTCTTCATATCTAATTCCATTGTAAATCATTTCTACCTTTTCAGCTGCCACGCCCCCTTTAATTAAATTATTCCGGGTTGATTCCGAAACTGCAATAAATTTATAAAAAGGGATTATTGCCAGCATTTTTTCAAATAAATAGTGCAGCCACAAACTGAATCTTGAAAAATAGGGTAGTTCAAACCACAAACGATTCCAGTACTCATGAAAAGTAATAATGGTTTTCTTTCTATTCATCAAGCCTCCAAGAAAGGCAGGAACACCGGCATTATACGAAGTGGTCTGAATCAAATCATATTTGCCTGCATTTAAAAGGACTGGTATAAAAGCAAAAAGAGTGAAAAAATATCGATTGATAAAATTATATCTCCTAATACTCACATTTCCTAATACTTCTCGCCTTTTTACTTTACCTCCTGGATGAGTGGTGATGACCATCACCTGATGATCTCTTGCAGAGAGCGCATCAGCCAGGCTTTTGAAGAGTGTCTCTACTCCTCCGATATTCGGATAGTAACTTTCAAGAACGAAGAGTATCTTCATCAGAAGTCTTTTTACTTTCCGAAAGCTGCTTCTTCAATTTTTGATTTTCCAAAGCCAGTACCCGAATCGTATCAGAGAGTTGGCGCTCCATCTTCTCAATAATAGCTGTGAGATAGAACATAAATACGAATAAGAGACCTAAGGCCACAAAAATTACCGCATTGATGTTCGATTTAAATCCAAGAAGTTTTGCCATTTTATCAGATACCAGGTCAGGCATGATCGCAAGAATTGAACAGGTTACCCAAAACACGATCCAAATCAGGGTACTGCTGACCATACGCTTCTGATTCCGATATTGACCGATTATCCGGTAAATATAGAAGATGGCAATAATTGGAACGAGCCACTGATAGAATTCCAAAGTATGGGATTTACTGATTTTTATAAATGATCTTATTTATCGAACTGGTCCCTGACGTGGCACCAATATACAAGGTTTGGAACATATCCGGATTATTTTGCACGATTGGAAAGATATTTTCACGAGTAGCACCACTTACTCCATCTAACACTACATGGGTGATTCCAAGCTTCTTGAAGAGATCCAATTTTTCTTTTTCATATTCCTGTGAATACTCTTCCTCTATGGTTGAGAGTCTGGTTCCCTTTTTACCGGAAAGCACGTAAAACAAACGAGGCTTTACCGACACTACATAGGCATCCTCCGGCAAATTGTTGCTGGCCCACCTGGCTACATCCACAAAATCCTGGTATCCTGGTCCATTACCCACTGAACTTAAAGTCATATTTACACTGTGTCCCTGCAGGTTGACCAGAAAAACCTGAGACAGCACCAGCAAAGACAGAACTTTAATGAGCCATGATCCTCTATCTGCAATCTGCACTTTCCTGAAAAAATATCTTAATACCTGGTTGGTTCCAAAGAATACGAAATAGATGAAAAAAGGAATCAGCACGGAGAGATAACGGATGATTACCATCTGTTGTGGGGTGACACTAGCCAACAGCACAATGGCTGTGGTGATCAGTATATAGAATGCCATTAGATTTTTCTGCCGTAAACCATTAAGAATGCCAAGGAACAAGACTATCAAAACTATGGTGAATTTAAAATCAAGGGGAACGAGCTTGGCAGAACTATAGAAGTTCTGAAATCTGAAGGTCTCGGCACGAAATAGCATTTGAGGAATAACTCCCACAGCAGACTGCGTATTGTACTCAACCTGCTGTGGTAGATTTGAGTCAAGCAGGAGAGACGCTTGCGATACTCCCGCATTATGCTGTGAAATCTGCCATAATACCCCTCCTACAAATACTGGTATCATGATATATAACAACTTGCGGAACTCAATTGACCTGAAGAGTTCTTTTCTTTTCTCACTTGTGTACAGCTTGGACCAGGACACTTGCGAGATGAGAAATAACACAAGCGCCGCAAATAGCCCGGCACCCACGGCACGGGTGAGATAGGTCATCATTGTTGCCAAAAAAACAAAAAGGAAGTATTTCCAATTGAAGTACTTGCTTTCATGATATTTATAGATCGCAAGCATTGAAACCACAGACCAAAATAGAAATGGAGTTTCTGTCATCACATCTCTTGCATTGCCAACGATATAGGGAGAAGTGACACCGACTGTAGCCAACATGGTTGCCAGGGCAAATCCGAGTTTTCTCTCAAAAAGCTGGTACAACAAGAAGAATATTGAGAAACCCATCAGCATCACCAATACTTTCATCTTGACAATATCAAACCCCCATAATTTATAGATCGGAGCCAATAGCAAAGGTAATCCCACCGAGGCCAGGCTATTGGGAGTTTCAGATGGTGTCTCCAGTCGTACTACCTTGCCTTTTTCTACCAGGGATTTTGTTATGATCATATACTCTGCATTATCACCATTGAGAGATACCTCTTTGGTAAATGCCGAGATATAAATAGCCAGGATTAGTACAGACACACCCACAAAGATGACCCGATCAGTTCCGGTCATCACCTGGGCATTTTCCAAATATCGCCATCCGAAATATCCAAAGCCCAATGTCAGCAAGGTAAACAGGGCATACTGGAAGGGCTGAAACCACTTAATTGATTGAACGATGGTGATCTTGAAATCGGGATTCTGGCTAAGTTGTCCGATAAATATGAAAAATAAAATCGCCAACAGAACCGGAAATGAATATGGAATCCATTTTTTAAAAAAAGCAGATGAATATTTTGATTTCTTCTCGACAGCGGGTTGTACTACTTTGGGAGTAGCTACTTTCTTTCGCCTGCCTTTTTTGGTCCTACTCATCAAATTAGTATTAAATGATATAAAAAGTATACACTTAATCTATTGACAACCAGTGGCAAAATTAATATTTTCCACTGAGTCACAACGGCAACCGGTCAAACGTCTCTCCTGGAATCCCAATTGCCAACTAATCTTGAGTGTTTTTGGATTTTTAAGGTTATAAATTGTAGTGTACTAAGTTCTTAAACTGAGACAACCTCTTCTGCAATTGCTCAGGCTTAATCCTTCGTAATCGGTTTAGACTGAATTCCTCAACACAAAATGAAGCCATTGCAGATCCATAGATTAAAGCCCTCTTTAAATTTTCAAAACTGATGTCATCTGTTTTCGCCAGGTAACCCATAAATCCTCCGGCAAAGGTATCTCCCGCTCCGGTTGGGTCCTTCACCTCCAACAAAGGCAAGGCCGGAGCAAAAAAGACCTCATCGTCGTGAAAAAGCAAGGCGCCATGTTCCCCCTTTTTAATTACCAGGTACTTAGGTCCAAGTTCAAAAATCTTCTTTGCCGCTTTGACCAGGGAGTATTCCCCGGAGAGTTGCCTGGCTTCTTCATCATTTATCGTCAGTACATCTACCATCCTGATCGTCTCAATGAGTTGATCAAGGGCTACATCCATCCAAAAATTCATGGTGTCCATGGCGATTAATTTCGGACGTTTTTCCATCTGTCGGATGACAGCCATTTGAATTTCCGGAGTAAGATTTCCCAGCATCAGATAATCACTGTCCTGATAATTTTCAGGCAGTACTGGGTCAAAATCAGCCAGAACGTTAAGATCTGTAACTAAGGTATCTCTTTGATTTAAGTCCTTTCGATAGCGTCCTGCCCAATAAAATGACTTTTGTCCTTCAATAATTTGCAGGCCGTCTGTATCTACTCCCTGTTTATTCAATGCGTCTATTTCTTCTACGGGCCAGTCGTCACCGATGACAGAAACCAGATTCTGATGGGAACAAAAATACGAGGCAGCCCAACAAATGTAGGTAGCCGCTCCACCAATCACTTTATCAGCTTTACCAAAAGGGGTCTCAATACTATCGAATGCTACGGTACCGACGGTTAGGAGGCTCATGTAGAACTTAGTTGAAAATCCGGCACGAAGATAGAATAATGATCGATTTTATGGCATAAACTATGATTTATCGAAAGC
>JAGQWZ010000136.1 GCA_020436835.1 Saprospiraceae bacterium
CATTTACACGCTTTTGTTCCATATACCCCTGCTGATTGCCGTGTATATTAACCTGCAACTGGTACATACTTTCTTTGTAAAAGGTCGGTATATTTTATACCTGGCTAGTATTTCATTCTTATTATTCTTTTGTGTAAGCTTTTATTTCTTCCTCTTTCGCACCCTGGTGCCTTTGATCCTCAAGAATTATTATTTCATTGCGTACTATACTCCCTGGCAGATCGCACAATTTATTTCAGCTTATATTCTTTTGTCTTTACTCTTTCATCTCTCGGTGGGATGGTTCTTACTGCGGGACAAAGAATTTCAACTGCAAAAAGAAAACCACCTGGTCCAGTTGAAGAATTTAAAAGAACAGATAAATCCTCATTTTCTTTTTAATAGTTTAAATAATATCTATTCCCTGGCGGGCCGGGAAAATATGGAAGTCCGAAATTATTTGACTAAGCTCTCGGATGCGCTTCGATATATGATTTACGAAACGGATGTTGAATTGGTGCCTTTAAAGAATGAAGTGGAGTATTTGCTGAATTATTTCGAATTGGAGAAATTGAGGCTCGAAAAATCAAATGATGTCGTATTCAGCTGTAGCGGTGACCTGGATCAATACCTGATCGCTCCGCTGCTTCTCTTACCCTTAGTAGAAAATTGTTTTCGCCATTGTGATCCAAAGGCACCAAATATCAAAATTGATCTATCGGTACAGGATGACCGGTTGACCTTTGTATCGGAGAATAGCCGGCCCGTCGACAAGGATAAAAAGCCCGGTGGTGTTGGTCTAAATAATGTAAAAAAGAGACTGGCATTGATTTATGGTACCGCCGGTTCATTACGGATCAATGAACAGGAAGATCGTTATAAATTATATTTGCAGATCAATCTACAGCAAGAATGATGATCGATTGCGTTATTATTGACGACGAACCATTGGCCCGGAAAATTCTGGTGGAGTACCTCGATGAATTACCGGATTTCCAGTTAGTGGCTGCATGTCAGGATGCAATGGAGGCGCAACAAATACTCAATAATAGCCGGGTGGATCTTCTGTTTTTAGATATTGCAATGCCTAAATTAACCGGAATGCAATTTATTAAATCATTGGCTAGCCCTCCGTTGGTGATTTTTACCACCGCTTATTCGGAGTATGCAGTGGAAGCCTTTGAAGTAAATGCATTTGATTATCTGGTTAAACCGATCACGTTGGAGCGGTTCTTAGTCAGCATTGAGAAAGTGCGTAAATTTCTAAGCCCGTCGGAGAGGGTGTCAGGTGACAACAAGTGGATAAACATCAAGGAAGGCCGGCGAATTTACCATATTGATACGGATGATATACTCTATTTACAGGCTTACGGTGACTATGTACGGATGTTCTTAAAAGATCAGACCCTGATGCCAAAAGAAAAATTAAATGTCATTAAAGAACTGTTGCCGGACAAGTTTTTACAGGTCCACCGGTCGTACATCATTAATCTATCTGAAGTCAAGTTTATGGAAGGTAATTTAGTGCAGGTGGCTTCCCATAAAATTCCGGTATCGGATACTTATCGAAACCACCTGCTGCAAGTATTGAATCAATAAGGACTCAAGCCAAACTACTCTGCATTTTGTGATTGAGGAGCTATATTGACCGGCACTGTATTTTTAACCGGCGGAATGGATCTGAGATAGGTCCAGATCGCGTTCAGATCTTCCGGAGTGATTTTCTGTAAATTTTGCCATGGCATCGGTGGCAGGATGGGTCTTCCATTTTCCAGTCCTTTAAATTTCCCTTCCCTGAAAACACGTTCAAAGTTTGCAAAAGTCCAATTTCCCAGACCAGTTGGATCGGGTGTGAGGTTGGCAGCAAAGGAAGTACCCCAGGGTCCTATGGTAGCTGTAAGGTCTTGTGAAAAAAGCGCGTAGTCTTTCAAAATCAAGTGATCATTGACCGGGGGAAGATTTTGACCAGAGGGATATCCGGCGAGTAGACGTGTCTGATCAGGTACCGGACCACGATCGGTCATCAGTTTGGGAGTATGACAATCATTACAGCCAAGGATGGTTACCAGGTACTCACCTCTTGTTCCCAGATCCTCAACAGACTGCACTTGAGGCTCCATGTTTTCGGATTGGCAGTCAATCATAAAGATGGTGATTCCAAAAAATAGTATTAGCAGATAAGATTTCATTTGTTTTTTGATTTTAATTGGGTTAATAAAATTTTTTAGTAAATCTGAAAAGTCCGGGTCAGCTTGAATTTTCCGTACTGAATTTGGCAGTGATATATCCCTGCACATAAACCCGGAAGATCGAGGTGATATTGATTTTTTCCAGTCTGGGATTTTCCATTTATCGACACGCTGGAGATTTGACCGAGGTTGTTATAAATGGCTAAACTAAATGGAAGAGATCTGGAAGTAATAAATGAAATTGATAATTCAGTGCTACCGGATTTCACCAGGGAAAAATCCTCGAAATCATCAAATCGGGGAAGATCGATCGAAGTGGTCTGATCATTTAGGCTCAATTCATCAATGGTAAAATTTGTACCGACGGCGGGAGTATAAGATTCACCCCGATTACCTACTGTAAAAGAAATAATTGCTTTGGCCGGATTTCCTTCCCCATATATAATCGGTATATCCACGCGGGTGAAAAATTCTTGCGGCGACGATAATTCTAAATATCCCGAGCCATAGATACTGCCCTGATTATCTAAGACGGAGATATTGACCGCGAGAAAATCATCATTGGAATGCGGCTCAAAGGTGTAGTAAAGAGAAAAATAGGGATATTCCCGGTCCACTTCAAACCCAAAATCACTGGTATTGCTTTCAATCAATGGTGACAGAACTGATCCTGAATTGGCAGGGTCTGGAACTACAGTGCCTCCTATAGCGAGGTTGCTTGCAAATCCGGGCATGATGGGTAAGACCGGGTAGATCGAGTCTTCGGGTACATTGGATGTGAACCAGTCGTCCGGTTCGGAATTAGTCCAATTTTCAAAACTGAAATTGGGAACAGGATTTTGTGATAAGGTCTGACCGCATACCAATAGTATGAGAATCAGGGACAGAATGCCTTGCATATGAAATGAATTCTATTTAGTGATTGGTTTAGTATTTCAGTATTTCCAGTGATTTCTCGAGTACCAGATCCCGTCCCGTCTGCAGAGAAGACTTGTCTGATGCGATCTCTACGTCAGGTATAATTCCAATACTTTCCAGACTGGTGCCGTTGGCATCTCGATAGTCGCCGATAGAAATGGTATACGACCACCCATTACTAGCTTCCCACATCGGGTTATCAGAGTAATTGCCAGAGGTGATTCCACCTGACTGTTTAATATGAGATTGCGTTTTGAGCGCCAGAGTCAGGGTCTCTCCGGCACTGGCGGTGATTGATGAAGTCATTACGATAATGGAGCCGGTAAACTGAGTTTTTCCGGTCGGTTTTATATAATATAATTGCGGATCACTAAAGTCGTTATGGGCAGGACCATTTTTCTTTTTTGTTGTCATAAATAAATAAGACTCTTTACAAAATCGTCCTGCCACATATTGCGCCACTGGATCATACCCTCCACTACAATCTCTGAGGTCAATAATTAGACCATCTGCTTTTGAAAATGATGCCAATGCAGCGTCGATGGCTTTCTCATAATCCTTCCAATGACCATCCAGGTGCTGTAAATGTATGTAACCCGTATTGGGATCTAATTTGCCATAGTGAATGAATGGGGATGGTTGGTGAAGATCAGTTAAATAATGATCTTTTATGACCTGGAGATCAAATACATCATTGTGATAGATGCCGTTGTCATCGAGATCAACACTCCACCGTGGTAGATCCGGACTGGATGCAGGAAAAAGGGTAACATGTTTGTCATTGAGTGTGGCAAGCATGGCGGTGACTTCGCTGTAGAGCTGGTCGTCGGTCGTAGCGCTATTTATCAATGGGAAATGTGATTGATAAACACTGTCCCAATCCATCTTCTTTACTTCAAAAAGGCCATAATTTTCGTCGAAATCTTTCCAAATCTCCGTAAAGATCCTGGCCGGATCCGTATTTTGAAATTCTTCAAAAAGAGATTTTTGGCAACTGATCAACAGTATCGCTGTGAGAGAGAGAATTAAAAAAGAATTTTTCATAGTTTATTTATTTGGTATTGAGCGGGAGAATTATTTAAGGTATCTGAAAGTCAGATTTACTTCATGGTCCAAGCGGCCCAGTATTCTGGGTGATCTGTTGTTTAAGGACCGGAAAGTGTACTCCAGGCCTCCGTACATTTTTTTACCTATCTGCAGACCATATCCGGCACGGATATTAATTTCCCGATGACTTTCCAGGCTTTCGAATTGAGTTCCATTCTTCCAAAAGCCGGCTAATTTTTTTGCTTCTGGTAATGACACGGAATTATGGTATGCACTCCGGGTAATAACGGAGGCGATTGGAATAGTAATCCCCAGGTATAAGTATGACTTTTCGGAGGCCCGGTACTGTACATCGATAGCCGGAGCAAATGAAATGCTATTCATCAATCCGGGGGTAACAAATCCCTGCGAATAATTTGCTTCCTCGCTTAACTGTGCTCCGACAAATGGGCTTAACTTGTGACCTGGATTTAAATTCCTTAGATAAGCAAGAGAAATGCCTATGGTGGACAAATTACCACTCATTGGCACTTCCGTTTCCGTCAGATTATCGTGCACATCTTCTTCCAGAAAAGTAATCGACCGGTCAGGATATTTCCTTGCGGTCAAATTTCCCCGGACAACCTCAACTCTCCCCGAATAATAGTACTTGTCATTATTCTTCTGCCAGCTGAGTCCCAGCTTTGTTTGACTTGATTTGTAAACCAACCGGCTTGTGTTTTGATCAAGGATGGTACTTAATCGATAACCAATGGTCAGGCCAAGAGCCTGACCTGGAAGATTGATGTCACCTTGTGCATGAAGCCGGTTCAGGCTGGTCAGGATGGTGGCACCGATAAAGATGCGGAAGAGGGTTCTCATTTTTGATTTTTTTAATTGAATTATGAACCAAAGTTGAACCGGGCATGGAGGATTTCCAAAGTCTTTGGGATCCGGCCGGCGTTTGTGTGGATTGAAATTGCATAAACATGTGGTCAATCGTTCAATGCAGTCACTGGATTGGCACGGCGACGAAAGTGGGTTTTGCGGCCCCAAAACTACGCTTCAAGGACTTCTTCAGCTATCTGACGGAAAAAGTTCAGGTACATATCGGGGATCTCAATTAGCTTTGAAGGCTGATTATTATTGCATAGGGCATGAAGCTGATTAGTGAGAATAAAGTTCATCTTTTAGGTATTGCCATTTTATGCTTAGTTAACATAACCGGGAATCCACTTCCGGATTCCAGTCGTGTGGAACAGGGTCTCATTGCCTGGACATTGCTGATGCTGTTGGTGATTTTTCAATGGATGGGGATTGTCACTATCGTCCGGTTTTCCTGGCGAAAATATCGGTCCCTCAGCCAGGTAAATAAGCGGTTAATTTATAGTTTTTTAATTAGCCTGCTGTGGGTCATACCGTTGATGGTGCTGGCCGATTATGTCACGATCAGCGTGCTGCAGAATCAGGCCTATGGTGGATGGCTGAATAAAGCACCTTTTTATCTTTTTAATTCCGTGATCCTGTCATTTACCGCCATTGGAGCAACGGAGGCGGTCTATTATTATAATAAGTTGAGATTAGCAGAAAAGGAGAAAGATGAATTGCGACGCATCAATTTGCATACTCAGTATGACAGTTTAAAACAACAGGTAAATCCGCATTTTCTTTTTAATAGTTTAAATACCCTGGCGTCACTGATATCTATTGACCCTGATAGAGCTGAAAAATTTGTCGAAGAGATGAGTCAGGTTTATCGCTATTTATTACATAGTAATCAGGAGGAGTTAGTGCCGTTGTCCCAGGAATTAAAATTCATTCATTCCTACCTTCATCTCCTTCAAACCCGGTATGGAGATTCCCTGAAGGTAGATATGCTGATACCTTCGAATTTTTACCTGTATCGGTTGCCACCGCTTACCCTTCAGTTGCTGGTAGAAAATGCAGTGAAACATAACGAGATTTCTACATTAAATCCATTGCGAATCAAGATCTTTATCGAGGAAGGAAGAATGATCGTCAGTAATAACTTGCAGCGAAAAGCACTTAATTTACCATCAGCAAAAATCGGATTGGCGAATATTATGGCGAAATACCGGCTGTTAGACAACAATAGTGCAGAAGTATTGGAAACCGAAAATGAATTTATCGTTAAACTACCTCTGGTTAAATAATTCTTTTTAATAGCTCCTGAAAAGTTTTGTTTATGAAAGTTTTTATAGTAGAAGATGAACGGCTTGGTTTAGATCGATTGATTAAGCTTCTTCAGGAAGTTGATCCCGCTATGGAAGTAATTGGCTACGTCGAGACCGTGAAATCGGCCGTGTGGTGGCTGAAAAATAATGAGCATCCAGATATAATATTCATGGATATCGAACTGGCAGATGGACAGTGTTTTGAAATATTCAATCAAACCCAGGTGAAGTCTCCCATTATTTTTACTACTTCATATGATGAATATGCATTGCAGGCCTTTAAGGTCAACAGTGTAGATTATTTACTCAAACCGGTGCGGAAGGAAGATCTTATCGAGAGTTTAAATAAATACCGCAATTTTAAAACTGCGTTTAATCCGGATTCTGGTTTTGCCGAAAATATCAACAAACTGATCGATGGTTTGCAGATGATGCAGCAGAACAAAGAATACCGAAGGAGATTCTTGGTGCGTCAGGGTCAGAAGCTATTATCTATCGAAATAGAGGATGTCGCCTGGTTTATGGCGGACGGCAAAGTCTGTTTTTTGAAAACCTGGCGCAATCAAAGATATATAGTAGATTATACGCTCGAACAACTTTCGGAGTTGGTTGATCCCAAGGATTTCTTCCGGGTAAATCGAAGTTACCTGGTGCACTATAAATCGATCAACAGTGTAAGCCCTTACTTTAATGGTAAACTTAAGTTGCAGATTACTCCTGCCTCTGAATTGAATGATCTGGTCGTTAGCAGAGAGCGGACAAATGATTTCAAGAGGTGGTTGGGAAAATAGAACTAGCCCAGTCCACCAGAGATGACAATAAAAAAAGACCTGACCGAAGTCAGGCCTTTGTGAAACAAAACTAATCCTGGGTTTAATTGCCGATTTAAATTTGTTTCTGTTATTAATTTTTATTGAGCGTTATAGAAAATGTGTAGGTGATCCCATCTTCTGTAATCTGGTAATCAGCTTCTATTTTCTTGTCATTAAATGTAGAAAGATTCCAGCTTTCAGTTTCTCCATCAGTAGTAAGAGATAATATGGATTTATCTGTATTAAAAGCCCAGCTTCCACTCGTCGTCTGCGGCTCATTCGGATCACATTTACTGGGACCTTCGTCGTAATTAGTAGTTCCGTTTTTATTAAAAATGGTTAAATTATCTTTCAGGCACGAAGGCATCTGAGCGTAGACATTGGTCACCATAGTGCCAAACCAATCGATAGCGGGATCTACCGTAAGGGCAGATATTTTCCAGGTTCCGGAAGTTAACATCGCTTCTCTGTCAATTGAATCGTCTTTATCTTTTTGACATCCAAAAAAGGTAAATAGAATTGCCATAATTATTACACTGTTTTTCATAGGTACTGG
>JAGQWZ010000137.1 GCA_020436835.1 Saprospiraceae bacterium
CCAGGGCATAGGCCAGGTAGAACGGATACGGTTTGGATAGATCTTCATCTTCTTGCTTCTCGAGCACCAGCTCCCTGAATGAAGTATTGTAAGGATTCCAACTTCCCATAAGCCGATGCATTAGAACATTTTCATCGATGTCGGTTGCTCTGGCAAGTGCACGGGTCATGAGTTTTTGTGAGACGCCTATCCTGAAACCTCCGGTAATGATCTTATTGAAAATAAATCGTTGCCTATGATCCAGCTCTGCCCAGGCAGAAGTTATGATTTCGCGTTTTCGTTCATCGGAATACTCCCGGATTTCAATCAGAATTTCAATCCACTCTGTGAGAGATTTGTCGGAAGTCTTACTGGGCTTAGGCAATACCAGTGCAATAGCCTCAGCCAGATCCCCGACGATGTGGTAAGACTCTTCAAAAAGCCAGAGAGGAAGGTTCGCTTCTTCGGCCGCCCAGGTCCTCAGCATGGTCGTATTGACCGCTCTTTTAGGTCTCTTATGAGAAAGCAGGGCAATCGTCCACAGCCGGTCAGAGGCAGGGGCTTCCCTAAAGTACTCCGCAAGCAAAGACACTTTGGTATTTGTTTTGGTGGTTTGATCCAATGCTTCAAAAAGTCTGGCAAATCTATGCATCACCCTCCTTTTCATTGACATCCAAATCGGATTCAGACTGCTCCCCTCCAAATTTCGTCTTCACTATATGCGCTTCGTAGCCTTGTGTTTCCAGCCACTTGCGAAAAATGTCGGTATATCCATGCGTGACATAGATCCTTTCTGCTCCAGTAGCCTTTATCGCCTGATTCAACCCTTCCCAGTCTGCATGATCAGACAAGACAAATCCGCGATCCGCACCTCCCCGGCGGCGCGCTCCTCTCAACTGCATCCAGCCTGATGCGCTCCCAACCGATACTTCCCGGAATCTCCGCATCCAGTTACTGCCGGTACTTCCGGTTGGTGCCAGCACCAGAGCACCCTCCAAATCAGATTTAGGTACATCGGAGCGAAGGTACTCGGTGTGCGGTAAAGAAACACCGGTGGCTTTGACCACTGTATTCATGTTTTCAATCGCTCCATGGGTATAAATAGGTCCGATCGTAGGGTCAATTCCAGAAAGCAGACGCTGTGCCTTACCTAAGGTATATCCGGTAAGCAGGGTAGTAGTTTTGTTTTGGCGGTTATTGCTCCACCATTGATTAATCTGATCGAAGATAGTCGATTGGGGAAGCCAGGAATAAATGGGAAGACCAAATGTGCTTTCTGTCACAAAGGTGTGACATTTTACGGGCTCAAATTTTCCACTGATCCCATCGTCTTCTACTTTGTAGTCGCCTGAAACCACCCAAATTTCTCCTTTGTATTCTATTCTGATCTGGGCTGATCCGATGATATGACCGGCAGGAAGAAAGCTGAATTTGACCCCCTTGATCTTTACTACTTCTCCGTAATCGACCGACTCCACCTTAACATCTCCGAGACGATGACGGATGATCGGTTTGCTTTGGTGGGTACATAAATAATTCTGGTGGCCCCAGCGGGAGTGATCGGAATGTCCATGGGTAATTAAAGCATTCTTCACCCGGCGCCACGGATCGATAAACACATCGGCAGCCGGAATATAAATGCCCTCTTTCCTGAATTCTACTAAAGACATAATCCATTTATAAAACAAGTTAGCTCCGAATGGTTTAGATCTTGCCGTAATCTTAATTGATTATCAGATAATGGGGCTATTAATCCGGGTATAAGCGATTTTCTGCACTGTCTTAAACCCGGGCAGGTTGCTTAGCGGGTTTGCGAATTTTGTGGTAGATAATAAATGCCAGCAACAGGTAGACGATTAAAAAAGAAATATTGGAAATCCACTTGCTTATTCCGAATAATGATTTGACATATCGAAGTTCAATGGTGTGCAAGCCCGCCGGCACGATCACTGACTGGATTGTATGATTTGTCTTGTAGACTTCGTCAATTTTTTCACCATCAATAAATATTTCCTGCATTTTAGGTTGATAAATATCTGACAGCACAAATAAACCCGGATTGGAAGTTTGTACGGTGTAGACCACCTTATTGGGATCAAAAGAAATTAAGTCCACCGTTGACCGGGATGCCGGAAACAGCTGCTGCTTTGGCGACTCTTCCAGGATCGCCGTCCGGCGGGCATCAAAAGCCTTACTGTTGATCATTCGCATCCGGGCGACCGGATCACTGATCACCTGGTAATCATCGACAAAAAATCCTCGCTGTTTATCGAATTTGTAGCGGTATGTATACAGTCCTTTTGCCTGGTCCACTATTTCCTGATTGAGATGCTCATCATCCAGTTGACGGTCAGTGACGATATATTTCACATTCATAAAATCGAGCACATTCCAATTGATCTGATTCCTTCCGTCCACTTTTTCGTATAGGTTATTATTGGTCAGTTCATAGAGGGATTTATTCATCTGCATATCATAACCTCCCCCTATAGTCTGTACATGGGCCGGTAAACCAAAATTCATGTTACCCAGGGCGAAGACCCGAAAAATCTCCTGGTCACTTTTCAGATACGAAGTGGTTTGAGAATCCCCGAGAAATGTCCGGTTAAATTCTGCCCGGCTCATTGTTTCATCCCCGTAATGATTCCATACCAAAAACAAATCAATGGTGGATAAAATCAATAGAGCTGATATTGTCGTTTTGAGATCCAGTTTGTTCTTTATAAACAGCCACAAACAGCCGATAAACAAGACCAGACTTCCACCCAGCATGGCAAGGTCTTTAAAAAACATGGATCGTCTCGCCTCGATCAGCATTTCCAAAACATTTTGATCATAGGTCTGCCGGGAATTGACGTAGGAGGCGCCGGTTCCAATGATAAAAAGCAATGCCAGCACGGCCAGACCGGCTCCCAGTACCTGCCAGAATTTTTTCATCTCCTTTCCACCATAGTAAGTCAGAGAACGCAGACCATATGTGGCAATGATCGCTGTCAATAAGTAGACCATGGCCATGCTGGTGGTAGGCGTACGAAAATTGGAAAAGAATGGAACCAGGCTGTAGCTCAGATCATAAATAGGGCCGGCAAAAGTACCCAATGACCAGATCATCATCACCAGGAGACCTATTCCCAATGACCACAAGACCGGGTTTTTTTTCACCCAGACGAAGGCTGCGATCATTAGCAGAAAAACAAAAGAACCCATATAATAATAGGAGCCATTGTAGGGGCTGTGTCCCCAATATCCGGGAATAATATCTTGACGGAATCCCATGGATCTGGCATCACCGAAATACTCGCTGGAGGTCCCACCTTTTGCCCTGGCTACCAACAATGTCACGAGCTCAGAGGGGGTAAAAGACCAATTACTGACAAATCTCTTGCTCACGCCTCTGTCCAGGGCAGCAACATCCGGATTCGGGTCATTCAGTCTTACCACTTCCCTGCCCCGAATAGAGTCTCCAGCGTAACTGGCTGCCAGCAAAAGGGGACGTGAAGAGATGAGCAAGGCTCCAATGCCTGCTATCCCAATCAATAGCAACTGCTTTAATGGTATCCCGGATCCCCTGCGAATTCCCGTCACTAAATTTGAAAGGATAAATATTAGGGAGAGAATGGCCGTGTAGAATACGACCTGGTAATGACTCGTCCTTATCTGAAGGCCGGCAAAAAGTGCCAGAAAGAGGACATTTATCCACTTTCGGTCTTTTAGCAGGCGAAAAAGTGCCCAGAATATCCAGGGTGCGTACATGATGGCCTGGATTTTTGTTCCATGACCATTGATGACAAGGGATTTATAAAAGGGAGCCAGGAGGAAAACCAGACTACCAAAAAAAGACTGAAGCCGGTCAAATTCCAAATGACGGAGCAGAAAAAACATACCCATTGCACCAATCCAAAAGAAAACAAAGGGTAAACTCAGGCTATGGCTAATCGCTTCCAGGTAGAAATCAAAAGTCAGCGCAGACTTAGGTAAATTGAAAATATTAGGCACCCCACCAAAAATGTAGGGATTCCATCGAGCCACCTCTCCGGACTGCTGGTAAAATTGGTTTACCTGATTGTAATATACCGCATCATTGATATTGTCTCCTTGCGTATAGATCCGGGAATCGATGGTCAGCGACCAAAATGCCAATAAAGAAATGATCAACAATGCGAGCAAATAGCCAAGATTGCCCTTCAGCCTTACCCTGGATTCCTTCCGGGGCAACACACCGGTTTTTATTTCTTTCTTTTTACGGATGGTTTGTTTGGCTTTCTTCTTCATAACCGATCACATCAGTCTTTTGTGAAACTAAGGTACTGATAGTCCGACAAAATATTCTCGCTGCTTTGCAGGTCATCCAGTAGTTGTATGGGGCGGCAACGGCTGACGATGATTTGTGAATAATTATGGTCACTTTCGACCAGACCTTCAACCAGGTATATCCCCTTACCCTGCAGGGGATATTGCTTGAGCGCAGGAGCAAAGTGCACGGTATCGAAAAAATCAAGCTGCAGATCGTACCACGTGACAAAGCACATATGATCTCCGTGCTCGGTAGTGACCGGTTTCGTCATAACGTAGTAGCCGATGATCTCCACTCGCTGACCGCTTTCGAACGAGGTGCATCCAAGTCGTCCTCTACCAGGAATATCGAATAACAGATAGGGACTCTCGAGGGTAAAATCAAGCAGCCGCATTTGCGAAAGTGCCTGCCTTTTCCTATCGAATATTTTGTCAGGGTGATAGTCAAACCGTCCTGAGTGAAACAGCTTGAGCTGTACATCGTTTTGGTGGTAAGACCGCAACCGTCTCTCAAACAGAAGTTTGAAATGATTGGTGTCCAGGCTACGCAATGCTCCGATCTCAATGAGTAGATCCAGTTGCGTCGGATCAATGTGGTTCATCAATTTCGTCAATGAGCTGAGGGGCCGATGCTCCTTTCTCAGCTTCACTATGGCTTCCCCGGTATGGCGGGTGATCCCTTTGACCAACTTCAGACCCAGATATACTTTACCACGATGGATTCTGGTGAGCCAGGAGCTCTGCTGAATACAGGGTAGTTCCACTTCAGCTCCGAGCCGGATCAACTCACGAACATACACTTCCCGGGGATAGAATCCACCATCATTATTTATCACCGCTACCATAAATTCCACCGGATAGTGTGCTTTCAGATACAGGCTTTGCATACTCTCAGCGGCATAGGTTGCCGAATGGGCTTTGCAAAATGAGTATCCACTGAAGCTGGCGATTTGCCGCCAGAGTTCCCGGACGATGGTGCCGGGTATTCCGGAGTGCTCCGCATTTTCAATAAAGCGTTCCTGCAATTTCTCCAGGTCTTGTTTCGATTTTTTCTTGCCGGTCATCAATCTTCTCAGGAGATCTGACTCATAGAGATCAAATTTCCCCAAACGGTGCACCACCTTCATGACATCTTCCTGATAGACCATTATTCCAAAGGTCTCCTCCAAAAGTTGTCCCAATTCAGGAAGTAAATGGGTAATCCTGGAGGGGTCATGAAATCGTTCTATGTACTTATGCATCATACCGCTTTTCGCAACCCCTGGCCGAATGATCGAGGACACGGCAATCAGGTCCCGGTAGTTCCTGCAGGGCACTTTGACCAACAACCCGCGCATAGCCGGAGATTCAATATAAAAACACCCAATGCAGCCTCCCGGCGTTCTTAACAGATGTAGGGCTTTGCGATCCTGGCATACCAGGTCCATGTTGGAAATATCGATTTCCTCACCTTTGGTTTGTTTGACCAGTTTCACCGTTTCCTTAATATGTCCCGTGCCTCTTTGACTAAGAAGATCGTATTTGTGAAGACCCCATTGCTCCGCATGATGCATATCGAACTGAGTGATAGGAAAGCCTTTAGGCATCATCTGACTGGCGGTGAGATTGACCAACGGCAGGGAGCTAATGACCACGCCCCCGGAATGAATACTGAAATGGCTTGGTAATTCCAGCAGATCTCTCCCCAGTCGAAAGATCCCGGCCGCAAGCGGGTGGTGTTTGTCCTTTTCCAGAGGATACCGGATTATCAGGTCAATTTCTTCGCGTGTTAGCCCCAGCGCCTTGCCCATTTCTCTTACCACCGATTTGCCTCTGAAGGTCTGATAGGTGGCGAGTAAGCCAACCCGATCTGCACCGTATCGCTGCTGCAGATACCGGAGTATTTCGTCCCGTTCGTCCCAGGAGAAGTCCAGATCAAAGTCGGGCGGGGCCGGACGGTAAACATTGATAAACCGCTCGAAATAAAGGTTCAGGGATATCGGATCGACATCGGTGATGAAAAGCGCATACGCCACCAATGAGTTGGCCCCACTGCCCCTGCCGACATGACGGTATCCCCGCCGCCGGGCAAACTGCACTATGTCCCAGGTGATCAGGAAGTAATGGGTCAGGTGGAGTCGCCTGATGATCGACAGCTCCTGCTCCAGGCGGGCAAGATGTGATACATAGGAGGGGCCATAGCGGTGGTGTAATCCCGTGGTAGCCAGGTGGGTGAGCAGTTGGAAATCAGCGTATGTATGGCCAAGAAAAGTGCTGAGGTTCGGATCGACTGAATCCTCAAGATCAAATGAGCAAGTATCTAGCAAGCTGGTAGAGTTCTTTATCAAATAAGGATGTGAAGAATAAGCCTGAACCCACGCATTGGGTGGAATAAAACACGCTGCAGGTTGGCAACATAGGTCATCCGGCACCCTGGTCCAGATGGTATTCAGGTGGATACACCTTAATATCTTGTGGATCGGCCATTGACTTTTATCCCGCATAGTTATAGGGATCAGACTTACCAACTGGAGGGGAGAATGTCTGGCTTGTCGATGTACCTGGTGGATATCTCCTGGACGGATGCCGATATACTCATTCTTCCGTAATGGCCTGGACGGAGCCCCTTTCAGGTCATAAATAAAAAAGGTGTCAGGTACATCAGGTGCACGGGCAGGCAACGAGTTTCCATTTACCAGATGTTCATTCAGCAAGCGGTTGAGTTGAGTGAATCCCTTGCGGTTCCGGGCCAGTCCAATATACTGAAACCGGTCACCCTGCCGGAACTCAATCCCAATCACCGGACGGATTCCTGCCTCCCTGCATCGCTGCACAAATTCGATGGCTGCAGCAGTGCTATTAATGTCGGTCAAAGCCAGGCTTCTGAGCCCATGTTCTTTGGCCAGCGACACCAGCTCTTCCACCTTGAGAAGGCCATAATGAAAACTATGTTGTGAGTGACAATTGAGAAACATAGACGAATATTCCGTCCAATATAGGACGATTTTTCAGTCTAATCGTACAATTGTCTCTGAATTGGTCGAAATATTCGTCTTATTATGCCGACATAATAGACTTTTTTATTATATTAGTGTCGCATTCATCTAAATCTCAATATTCAAGCCTCTATGACCATTGAAAACCGAATCAGTGATTTGATCCTGCAAACTGCTTTTCACGTGCACAAGACGTTGGGCCCGGGATTGGTAAGAAGTGCGTATCTGCAATGTCTTACCTATGAAATTCGCCAGTTGGGCCTGGAGGTGGACTCTCATAAAGAGATGCCTTTGGTTTATGGCGATCTAAAGATCAACATAGGTTACACAGTTGATATGATGGTGGAAAAACGAGTTTTGATTCAGGTAAAGCATGGGGAGAATATTTCGGATTTGGATATGGCCAAGATGAAGACCTATTTGAAGCTCTCGGGCTGCAAGATGGGCTTCCTAATAAATTTTAATGTTCGCACGTTAAACTCGGGCATCCGGAGGGTAATCTCCCATCCGCAGTCGTATACGGATGAAATGAAGACGGCAATTTGAGATCACTAAAAGGAGTAGTCTATGTCCCCAATGTTAGGTGAAAACATCAAATATCTCAGAAAACGCAACCGGCTATCACAACAGCAACTGTCTGAAGTGCTGGAAATCCCACGCACAACCCTGGGAGATTATGAGCGCGGGCATACCGAACCAAGCCTGGACACCCTGATCAGGATCGCGAGGCACTTCCAAACCTCGGTCGATGCGCTGTTGACCCTGAAACTATGGCACGAAGAACTGGAAGTGGTGAGTGAACCGGATTTTAAAGTACTGGCAATATCGGTAGACAGTCACAACCGGCAGAATATCGAATACGTGGCGGCGAAGGCTCAGGCCGGTTATTTGCAGCACTTTCAGGATCCGGAATATATCCAGGAACTTCCTAAACTTTACTTCCCCAGTATTCCGGAGGGATCTTACCGGGCTTTTGAAATTCAAGGTGATTCGATGCTACCCCTGCCTTCGGGTTCTGTTATCATCTGCAGCTATGTGGAAAGATTGGAAGAAATTAAAAATGACCGCACTTATGTGATAGCCACTCACCTCGATGGCATCGTATATAAGAGAATAGTAGTCAATCCGGATCGCATTTCATTGACAGCATTGTCGGACAATCCGGTTTATCCACCCTTTAAGATTTCTTACCGGGACATCGCCGAAATATGGCAATATTATGCTCATATCAGTTTTACCGATACGAAATTTGCCCAGGATTCCATGATGGAACAAAAGATCAGTGATATTCAGGAAACCGTGAATTTCCTCAAGAAGAGAATGCAGTGAGGTCGACCATGGTCGTACCTATGATCACTGGGTCCGCTTGTCCCTCATTTTGAGGATTTCCCCCCTGAACATCTTTTTCTTTTCCGAATCAGTCGGTATCTTGTCCAAAGTCTGTAGTGCCTCGGAATATGCCCCCTGCATTGCCTGACTGAAACTCAAATTGTACATTCCATCTTCGAAGCGAGGATTGATCCTGAGCGCTTCGGTCAGCCAGCGATCAGCTTGTTTATATTCTTTGTCTTCGAGAGCCAGGGTGGCCAGATTATTTAAAATATGGAAATTAAACGGTGCTCTGGAATGTGCCCTGACAAAGGCATCCCTCGCTAATTCTTTTTTACCCAGTTCGTATAGTGCCACGCCACGGTAGAACTGGATCGGGACACTGTAGGGGTCCAGATGATGCAGGCCATTTTCTGCTTTGTCTGCCAAACGCACCACTCCTTCCCAGTTTCCTGCATTTCTTGCTTCCAGCATGAGCGCAGTATTTCGTTCTCCTCTGTATCGCAGGACTCCGGTATAAATATTACCTGCCATTAGCAGGGCTATAATAAGCCAGGGCCATCCTGAGGAGACCTTTCTTTCGGTGCCGGGGCCTTCCATCTGTTCTATCAATACCAAATAGAGGATAAAGATGGTGATGAATTCAAGCCTTTCTTTCGGAAAATCTATGAGAGAAAAAATCAGAAATCCGATGATGCCGGACAGCAGCAAATGACTTTGCCAGGGAAATCTTGTACGCAGGCCATGTAACCGGTAAAGGGCAAAAGCGAAAATTGCGATGTAAATCAATAATCCGAAAATTCCCAACTCCGCCTGGATTTCCAGAAAATCATTGTGCGCCCTGGTGAAGAAAACATTCTGATCCTGCATTCTATAGCTGCCCTCCACACCATTTGCAGGAAATTCTGTTTTCCAATTTCCACTGCCCACCCCAAATAACCAATGATCTTCTATCAAAGGCATAGTCATACGCCATACATCCTGTCGCTCCGTTGCAGTCTGAGATTTAAGATAACTGAAGACATTTAGTCGCTGCCGGAAATTCTGATTTTGCAATAAAGCTACCGTCAGCAGAAGCACTCCAACAAGTGAAATATAAATATATCGCCTCGATACCTTCCCAATCCACACCCGGCGATTCCTGAATAAAAAAATGAAAATGATTGCAACGAAGGATGCCAGCGCAAGGTAAACAACCCGGCTTTGAATCAAGAGAATGATCATAATTTGAGACAGGGCCAAAAGAAGATTTGGCCACCGGAAACTCTTTCCGGGTGCGGAAAGAAAATTTAGCGGCAACAGCAGAAATAAAAAGGCAGAGATAAGTGACTTATGGCCAAACAGAACTTTCAGGTTGTACATTGCCTCATTTGAGATCCCATGTTGCCGGATAATGCCCGCAAGATGATAGGATACCACGGCAACAATGATCAGGCTGAAAATCCTGCTCAGTTGAGAAAGTAAAAGACACAATCGCTCAAAAGACAAACTTGAAAGTTGATTGTACAGCAAGAAGTACAGACAAAAGGCATAGATCCATTTTTGGGTGTAGAAAACGGCTTCAGAAATATTTCTGGCCCAAAAAATGGACGTGGTGCTTAGCAGCGCCAGGGCGAGCAAAATCCTGGCGAGGTGCGGCAAGGGAAGGTTAAAAAAAGCATCGTCCTTCCTCAGGGCAATGAAGAGCGAGAAAATTAAAACAAAAGCATTTAATGCCAGGAATCTGGAATGATGGTAATAATCAAGTAGTTCACTACTGAAAATGAGCACACAGCATATCATCAAAATGGTAAGCAACCATTTTTCAAGACCCTTCATAATTGGCGCAAAGTCAAAAACTGAACATTAGACATTTTTCCCAGGACATGAACTGCATTTCCTTTTTATGGAAGTTGACAAACTTAAAGGTCATGATTTCCCCGCGATTTATCTTCATTTTCGGCTTTAAGATTGCCAGTGCCAGGGACTGGTATTTCACCAGGGCAGATTCCAGAAAAGCGATAAGAATTCCTGCCCATATGCTTCCTGAGAGTCAGACACATAGAAGATAAATCTATATAAAATCCTTATCGACATTTTGCCCGGCTGACTGGCGTCAATAAGAATAATTTTCCTTACTTTGCAGCAAACTTTAAAATACTAGTAGAAAAATGAAATTGAGATATTCACTATTAGGTATGGCCTTTGTTCTACTGGTCCTACCCTCATGTGTAAGTAAGAAAAAATTCACTGCGCTAGAAGAGGAAAAAGCCAGTTTGGCGAATTCATTGTCAAACCTGGAGAAGAAGGTTGAAATGCTGGAAAGTGATAACAACACCTTGGCTGCAGAGAAAGATGAACTTAGTAAGAAAGTTGGCATGGTTGAAAACCAACTGCAATCAACTGAAGAAAAAGTAGCTGCAGTAAACAAATCTGTGGAAGATAAACAAGCCCAGATCAACATGCTACGTGATGAAATTACCAGTGCTTTCTCCGATGTAGAAAAAGCGGTTTCTGAAAGTGGTCAGCGTATCACTGAGTTGGAAGACATGCTTTACCTCGATTTGGAGGATCCGATCAATTTCGCTACTGGTTCTGCCCGACTCAATAAGGAGGACAATCAAACTCTGGAGGAATTGGCAGCGATGTTGAAGAAAAGTCCTAACTTAAATCTGATTATTGAAGGTCACACTGATGACAGACCGATCAATACAGCTAAATATCAGGACAACTGGGATTTAAGTGTAGCCAGATCAGTATCTATTGTACGAAAACTGATCGATCTTGGAGTGAATCCGAAACAACTGACCGCTGCGGGTAAAGGCGAGTACCATCCAAAAGTTATGGATGACCCGACTTCCACCGAAACCCGGGCAGCCAACAGAAGAACAGAAGTTATCTTAGTACCTCAGATCGGAAGATTGTATGAGGTCAGTAAAGAAAAAGGTACCTAACGATATTGATCCGTAGGTAATAAATTTGAGCCTGGTGTATTTGATTATACCGGGCTCATTGCTTTTTAGGTGGATTCCCTATTGACTATTTTTCAAAAGTGCAGGCACCATAGTCCAGGTAGGCGATTCGCTGAGGTGCAAAAAGGTCGATAGCCAGGCATTCCGTAATGGCCGTAACCGTATGTAGAGCGTTGGAAGGAATATGCACCACATCTCCCGCTTTGCACCGGACCGTTTCGCCCTCTACGGTCACATCCATTTCTCCTTCTATCAAATTTAAGACCTGTTCCTCAGCATGCTTGTGTGCCGGCAATACTGCGCCTTCAAGACACTTTATATACGATATGCTTTGCAGTTTGGTATGAATAATCCGGGCGATAAAACCCGGATATAATTCCTTTTCCGGCACCTTCTCAAGACTTATATGTTTCATTTCCGATTTTTTGCTTTAAAAGATAATCATAGAATCCCGGGTTTACTGGATCTTTTCGATAATAAAGAATCCGTCATCTCCTTTATTCTGGTAAAGAGGCATAAGAATCATTCCGGAAAAATCAGATTTTATCGAGCCATAACGATCCTGGGCGAGAACTTCCCCCCTGCTGATGGGATCAAAGTTTTTATATCCCGGCTTCATCACAAAACCATCATCTGGCGCGATATGGTGGCCATGTAAGAATCTCGCCATTACCGGGAGATCCCGGGCATAATCTATGAGCAATTGCTCGAAACGATTATCAATATCATCCGGTGCCACCGAGCCAATTGTGCGAATACAATTGATAACCGCAGCAATGGTCCGGTTTACCGACAGCGGATCATCATGCTGCCCCGCTTCAAAGACCAAAGCGGTGATATCGGCATCTTGCTTTTCCGCATAGTACTTGACCATCGTGCCGTTTAGCTTTTCTACCAATCCGATGATAATGGGCGCATGCATCGTTTTGGCAATGGATATGCTTTGTTCCTCCAAAGTCGGCAGGAGAAAAATCCCTCCTTCTGCTGTAGTCGTGTGCAGGTCGAAGAGATATATATTTTCACCTCCCCATTCAAGAATTAAATCATCAATGACCTGCTTGACTTTGACCATCTCACCAAATTCAACTTCATTGCCAGGATTTTCAAAATTACGTTGGTTCCAGATCCGGTTAAGGTCGCAATTGACATATCGCTGTTTGATTTTAAGCGCTGGAATATTTCCGGCGATAGCCACCAGTTTACCAAAAAATTCAAAAGAGGGATTAGCAACAAGCTCATCTTCCAGCATGGCCAGAAGCAATTGAAGTGCCTCCACTCCAGCCCACTCATTACCATGTAGTCCGACAGTGCATATCAGTAGTGGTCCCGGCCTGCCCTGAGAATAACTGCCCAGTATTCGTTTCAACATAGGGTTGCTAATTTAGACAATCTGGACCTCGGATAATAACATACTATTCTATGATAATGGTCATTTCAAAGGGTGCCCATTGTAACTTTTTCAATAAAATCTGTGTTTGACAGGTTAACAAAGAAATAGTAAATTCATCACATGATGCGCACTTTGATCCTAGGCTGGATATTTTTTGGTTTCTCCAATCAGATTTGGAGTCAGGTGATCACCGTTTCGGATGAGATCAATCTGAAAACCGAATTCCTTTATGACATCCTCGGCAAGGTGGGAGAAAATATCTTAGTAGTCAGAGACGGTGTGAACGAGTTTGATGTACATGCCTTTAATAAGGATATGTCCACCACCTGGACGGCAGAAGAAGAACTGGACAGCCGGAGATCGCGGATCATTAATATCGTTCCGCAGGAAGATAGATTTCATGTCGTCTATTCTGATGAATGGAAGGACACGATGGCCATTAAGGTCAGAGAATATAATCCTAAGGTAAACGTAACCTTTACGGACACCCTTTTGATCGTCAAAAAGGGGTTGATTCGGCCTAAGTTTCGTTTCGTCAAATCAGAGGACCGCAATGTTTTTCTGATGACCGAGGTTGAAAATGATAAAATCGTAAGTGCTTTTGCCTACAATCTCAAGGAAAGGAGATTACTCTGGAACGGGAATTTTGAGTTCGGCAATATGAATTTCCATGATGAGTATCGAAAAACGATTATTACCGATGACGGTGCTATGTATGTTGTCTTCGAAAAAGACAATTTCCGGCATCGAAAGGAAGATCATTCCATGGAGATTTTCCGGTTCGATCAGTACAATACCATCTTTACCCAGACCTCAATACCTCTACCTGATTTTATCACCTATGATGCCTACTTTAAATACGACAACATAAATCAGCAGTTGCTGATCATTGGTCTCTACTCCGACCGTAACACCGGGAATACCGATGGTATTTATCACGCCCTTCTAAATGGCAACAACTTATCGGATTACCGGGTCACGACCCTGTCCTATGATAACGAGCTGATCGCCGATTTCCATGGCAAATACAATCCCAAACGGGAAAGCCTTTATAATCTCGATGTGCAGGACCTCGTACTACGTCAGGACGGAGGGGTACTCTTATTGGCTGAAGAGAACAAGGAATACGAAAGATTAGCTTATGGTGGGCGCCGTGATTACTACGGCTCAACCCGTTTTTCCGTCGACTACTATTATGAAGATCTCGTACTTATTTCGATCAATGAAGACGGTTCCAGCCACTGGCAAAAATTGTTGCCCAAGCGACAATACTCTAATGACGATGAGGCTGTGTATTCCTCGTACTTCCTGTTTAAGAATCCCTCTTATCTGAGAATTCTCTATAATGATGAAATCAGGAATGAAAATACCGTAAGTGAATACATTTTGAATGGCAAAGGGGATATTACCCGCAGAAGTCTAATGAGTACCGACAATCAACGATTAAAACTCCAGATCAAGAACGCCATTCAAATCAGTGCAAATCAGTTAGTTGTTCCCAGCGTACGGGGTAAGCGGCTCAAACTGGTACGGCTGGTATACTGATTATTAGCGGTATTGGAATAAAGGCAAATTTCTACGTCCGGTTTTAGGCTACGACAAATGCCTTTGATTCGATCCGGTCTCCCCGGTTCATGACCAATTGGTATGCTCCTTTCTCCATATCCTTTTCATTGATCAGAATTTCTCCGTTCA
>JAGQWZ010000138.1 GCA_020436835.1 Saprospiraceae bacterium
AACTATTATTGCGTCGTGCCGGAAGAATTCGAAATGGACAGAGGAATTCTTCGAGGCGTTCAGTGGGGCCCGAGGAAGGGTTCGGATGGTAAGTTCATTACCTGTGACGGAGGCGTCCGGATCTACCCGGTAAAGCAGACCAAAGGCAATGGACCGGATAAGGATGTGGGCTACGTCAATCATGTATTGCAGGTGGATTTCACCAATGAGGGCAGATTACACAATACCGGTTATCGCGTATCCAAGTATCAGTTTAGCCGTACCTCACCGAACGGGAACAACTTCAGCAGTGTGGATCTGGTCATGATGAGGCTGGCTGAGGTCTATCTGATGCGCTCAGAAGCAAGATTGAGAAGTGGTGATTCGGCCGGTGCGCTGGAAGATGTAAATACCGTGCGAACCTCCCGGACAGCCCGTCCGGAACAAACGCCGGCTGCACTAACGGAGATCGATCTGGATATCCTGTTCCGGGAGCGCGGCTTTGAGCTGTATTGGGAAGGTTTCCGTAGAGGTGATCAGATCCGTTTCGGTAAATACGAGGATACCTGGACTGAAAAATCAGACCGGGATATCAATAAGCGCCTCTTCCCGATTCCTCAGAGTGCCATCGATGGTGCCTCTAATGTGAAAGGTTTTTTGGTCCAAAATCCGGGCTATTAATTAAGGCAGGCTGTCAGTCGTAAGTCAATAGTCGTCAGTCAAAGATAAGAGTTAACGTGAAGTGCAGCAAGGCAAAATTACCGTGATCAAAACGCTTATTTTGCAACAGGCCGGACCAATTCACTTCATTTTATCACTGACAGGATCGACATGCGACTTATGACTGGCTGACCTGCAATTGATATTGGCAAGTGGGGTGCTGAATAACTGAACCTGCTTTTTTAACGTCTCAAATTTGCAGGGAGCATGCTTCTGTTCAGTATCAATGCTATATCTTTGCTCATTAACGAAAACAATGTGCGGCTGCACTGCTTCCTCGTACCCGTATACACCAGATTTGACCGGGCCGTGATAATTTCTACTTTAGGAGCAGATCAAGCAAAATTTATTAGAGATCGCATAAATTTTTAACTTGTGCCCTGAAAAGCAGGTAAGACGGCCGAAAAACATCAGGATGAATGATATTTGAGACCAGGTAATGGTGCCCCTTGTATAGGCCTCCCTCTTTGTCTGAATAAACCTATTTTATCTTAGGCAAAACAAGGATTACATGGAAATTTCTTCTTCTCCGGTTGGGGATCACAGGGAATTCAAGGAAGTTTTATTCGAACGCTTGAACAGCTTTTTTAAGGACAACCAGCTTTCGAGGAAGGCCGATTGGGAAATGAAACTAAAGGTCACCCTGGCACTGGTGTGGTGGCTTGGAAGTTATTTGCTGCTATACGCACTGGAGTTGAACTACTGGCAGTTTTTCCTATATTACATTTTCATGGGGCTGGGGCAGACCTTTATGTTCCTCAACATTGCGCACGACGCCAATCACAATGCGATCTCCAACAACCGATATATCAATAAAGCGCTGAGCTATGTACTCGATGCCTGCGGGATCAGTTCGTACATGTGGCGGGTGATGCACAATAAGGGGCATCATTCGGTAATGAACATCCACGGCGAGGATGAAGGGATCTTTGCGCACGGCATTTTCCGTTTCAGCCCGCATGCTCCGTGGAAAAAGATGCACCGCTATCAGCATATTTATGTCTGGTTGATGTACTGGATCACCACAATGGATTTTCTATTCGTAAAAGACCTCGAATATCTGTTGCTAAAGGACAATAAGCATATTCAGGAAATGAAGATCCCAACCAGTGAATATGTGATCATTATTGGAAGTAAGATCTTTTATCTCTTCTACATGATCGCACTGCCTGTACTGATCCTGGGGTTTTCCTTCTGGCAGGTGTTGCTTGCTTTTGTGATCACCCATTTTATTATGGGCATGATCGCTGCCTGGATCATCCAGATCGCTCATTTGCTGGATATCAATCAGTTCCCGGCGAGCCGGAATGAATACGACTTTGTGGATCATATCTTTGCTACGACGACCGATTATGCTACCCGCAGCCGCTTGGCCAATATCATTTGCGGAGGATTGAATCACCATGTGGTGCATCATCTTTTCCCGCATGTTGCACACACCCACTACCCACCCTTAACCAAAATTGTAAAAGAAACTGCTCAGGAATTCGGGGTCGACTACCGTGAGAATCCGTCTATGTACGAGGCCATTGTACATCACGTGAAGCTGCTCAAGAAATTGGGAGAACCGGCCTGAGAATAATAGGATATACCCCTGATGGAGTTGAAAATTGCCATCCTCAATGCCAGGTAGAGCTGCAAGTGATTGATAATCAATACTCTATTGAGGAATGGCTTTTCGGTTTGTAGTGCTGATGAAAGGCGACTGACAACCGACCTTTGATAGATTGCAGAAAACCAGTGAATACTAAGGATAACTAAAACCAATTAACTAACGAGTCTAGATTCAAAAGAGTCAAATGAAGTCTGTTACCAAAAGATTCAGTGAGTGGGTGGATAAAAACCCTGACAAACGTTTATTCGCCTTTTTGGATGTTAATGGGAATATCAAGGAAGATTATTCCTACCAGGAGTTTGAGAACAGATCAAAGGTGATTGCCTGGCATCTCATGTCTGACTACAATTTTAAGAAGAACGACCGAGTGTTGTTGGCTTACCCTCCCGGTATCGAAATGATCTGTGCCTTCTTTGCGTGCATTAGAAGCGGTATTATACCCGTGCCGACCTATCCGCCCAGTAGCCTGGGGTATCAGTCTTCCATGTCTAAAATGGAGTTTATTGCGGTAGATTGCGGTGCAAAAGGCGTGCTGACCAGTCAGGACTATTATTGGTCACTGAAACTGAATCTGAACCGGAACAATATCAGGGAGAAGAATCAACTTGCGAAAATAACCTGGGTTAATACCAGTGAGATCTCGGGATATACCGTGCCGGATGTTCCCGAAAATAAAGCCGACATCCTCTTCTTGCAGTATACATCCGGGTCTACGAGTAGCCCAAAAGGGGTGATGGTCACGCATGAGAACCTGATCTATAATGGTGATATTGTCATTGACCACGCACCCATCACCGGTGTGTCCTGGTTGCCGCAATATCACGATATGGGCCTGATCGGCTATTACCTGTTTTTGGCCATCAAGGGAGGCACCAACTATGGCTTCTCTCCGCTCGATTTTATTCGCCGGCCGGCGCTGTGGCTGGAAACGATCAGTAAATACAAGGGCACCGCTTCTTCTGCGCCCAATTTTGCCTATGCGTATTGTCTTGAACCCGGTAAGCTTACAGCGGAGACCCTCAGCAATTTAGATCTGAGTTCCCTGCGTTCGCTGATGACGGCGGCCGAACCGGTCGATGTACCAACCTATCAGCGGTTTCTGGAATTTTTCAAACCATATGGCCTTGATCCGGAATATTATTTCACGGCTTATGGTTTGGCTGAGAATACGCTGGCATTGTCCAATCATGGGCGAAAACACATTTCCGTACAACGGGAAAATTTACTGCAGAATCGCCTGACCTTTGCCGCTCCGGGACAGAACGGCCATACTACTTCGACCATTATGAGTTGCGGTAAGCCGCTGGGTGAACATAAAGTAAAGATCGTCGATCCGGAAAGCAAGAAGGATCTCGGTAGTGATGCTATCGGAGAAATATGGGTGTCCGGCCCTTCTAAATGTATGGGGTACTGGAATAAACCCGATCTGACCAAAGAGACTTTTGAAGCCCGGATCTGTGGTGATACATCGGAACATGAGTTTTTGCGCACCGGAGACTTGGGACTTTTACACGACGGCGAAGTCTACGTTTGCGGTCGACTCAAGGATATGATCATTATCCGCGGGCTCAACTATTATCCGCAGGATGTGGAAAAGATCGTTGAAAAGACCAGTCGGGAGATCAGGGAAGGTTACGTCGCTGCATTTGGACTGGAAGAACACGGTGAAGAGCATTTGATCGTGGTAGCCGGTATCAAAAGTAAAAGCAAGATACCAGATCCGGTCAAAATATCGGAGGAGATCAGAAACAAACTGAATATCCGGCCGCATACCATCACTTTCGTGCCTAATAAGAACATCCCCAGAACGTCCTCCGGCAAGATCATGCGGCGCAAAGCCAAGCAGCTGTGGCTGGAGGAGAACCTCCCGGTGATCGAAAATCACGTCCTGATCCATGAATCAGAAACGCCGGCAAACGGTAAACCCAAGTCGCCTTTCGATGAGGTCAAGCACAAATATGGCTTTACGGGTGGAGAGACTTTTTCACTGGTTTCCGCATTGGATTCACTGGATCTGGTATTGCTCCTGAATGATCTCAAAGACCTGCTCAAAGACAACGGAGCGGCCAAAATGGCCAAAGAGATCGACACCCGCTTATTGCAGGAGATCAGCGTTTCTGAATTCTTTGCATTGATCGAACAATTTCAGACCTCATCGACGGTGGCGATCATCCAACTCAAGAAAATAATCGGCAGACTACAGAAGGAACATAAGGCTTACGAGCAAAAACAAATGCTCCGGGATGTAAAGCTGAACTTTCGACCCGAAAACGTTCCGGATCCGTCCAAATACGTAAATACCTCCAAGATTCTGCTTACCGGAGGTACAGGATTCCTGGGCCCATTTATTCTCAAGAGTCTGCTGGAACAGACCACCGATGACATCTATGTACTGGTGCGCGCGGATAATGACGAGCATGGTAAAGTTCGTCTGGCAGAGGGACTGGAACTGGCCGGCATTTACGACGAATGTAGGATCGCCTTTGAAGAACGGGTCTTCGCCGTTCGTGGAGATATGGGTAAAGTGCGACTGGGGCTGACCGATGAAAAATGGGAATGGCTGACTCAAAATATTCATGCCATTTACAATAACGGCGCTTTGGTGAACTATCTTTTCAACTACGAAAAGATGAAACCCACCAATATTATTGGTACCAATGAAGTGATCAAATTTGCTTTTGCGGGTATCCCAAAGATATTGAATCATGTTTCCACGACCTTCATCTTTGGTTGGGCCGTAAAGGATGTGCTTTACGAAACCGACACCAACGAATCACTGGATCTGTTGGATTTCGGCTACAGCCAGACGAAGTGGGTGTCGGAAGAGATCGTAAAAGATGGTATGAAATACGGCCTGCAGGCACGAATTTTCCGGCCGGCCCTGATTACTCCTTCCATCTACGGAGGGGGTAACAATTTCGATATATCCATCCGTTTGCTGGCGTTTATGATCAATAACGGTATTGGGGTGGATACGAATAACCAGGTGAGTTTTACGCCGGTGGATGTAGTCGCCAATAATATAGTTGCCATTTCTGGACTGCCGGATACCATCAATAAGACTTTCCACATAGTGCGAGACCGTTACAATAACATGATGGACATCACTGATATCATTTCAAAAATAACGGATCAGGAGTTCGACAATTTAAAATTGCCGGATTTCGTACCTCAGATCGTAGCGCGCTGTACTAAGGAGGATCTGCTTTTCCCCTTGCTGGACTTTCTGATCCGCTCGGTGGATAATATCTCCGCCATGGAGCTTAAGTTGTACAGTAATGCGGAATACCAGGCTGCCAGGAACCGATCAAAATATGGTATACCTGATCCTTCCCTGGAAGAAACAGTTCGAGGAATGGTGCTGTTTATGCAGCGTAAAGGGGTGATTGATGTGAAGATGAAAGTGTAAATAACAACATGAATAATCACATATCTTTAGAAAATACCATGAGGGGTTGTAAATCAATCTCCAAATATACAAGATATGTTGCCAGTTGCCGGTTAGTCAGCTGACTAACCGGCAATGAATTGATTATCAGGATTTAATGAAAGAATCCCGTTAGACGTTTTCTATTATTTTTTTAATTCGGGATGATTCATCTTTGAGAGGTTTAACAGCTCCGTGTCAAAGGAAGCCTGGTAGCCGCCTCCGGCATGCCTTTCCCGGCTTTTATGTATGAATACAATCTATTTTTGAGCTATTTTGACAATTTTTGAGAACCGTGCTGATTAGTGAAGCTAAAATATTATTAAATTTATGGGGCAAACAATTGAATAGAAGTAGATTTTATTATAAAGACAGTAATTACTAAATATCTATCACCCAAAAGGCCAGTATTAGTCCCTATACTACGATCTCTTGCTTAACCGGCAAGCTTGTTTCCCCCGCATTAAACAGACATAAAACAACTT
>JAGQWZ010000013.1 GCA_020436835.1 Saprospiraceae bacterium
CATTCAGATAAATTCAGTAATTCTGAAAATTCTGATTCAGACAATGTGGAGCTGTATTTGGGGATAGTTTTATTTCTGATCTTTCTTGTTGTCAGAATTAGGATTCATAGGATTAGAGGATCATGGGATGGGTTCATTCTGGTAAATTCAGTAATTCTGAAAATTCTGATTCAGACAATGTGAAGCTGCATCAGAGGATAATCTTTTTTCTGACCTTTCTTGTTGTCAGAATTGGGATTTGTAGGATTAGAGGATTATAGGATTAGTTCATTCTGAAAATTCTGATTCAGACAATGTGAAGCTGCCTCAAAAGATATTTTTATTTATTTTCCTGACCAATGACTAAGATTACCTTAATTACGATGGCTAAAACGATAAAAATGAACTCTATTTTGGTCCGGATATCTGCTCTTTTTTCCCTTCTACTTCTTCTATCTTGCAACGGAAACAACCGGCAAACATCAGAAAGTCAGTTGCTGCCAAATATTGTCCTGCTAATGGGGGATGATCACGGTTGGGATGAAGTTGGTTATAATGGGCATCCGCACATCAAGACACCGGTACTTGATGAAATGGCAGCCCGGGGACTTCGTCTGGACCGGTTTTATTCCGCTCATCCCACCTGTTCACCCACGCGAGGAAGTTTCTTGACCGGTAGGCATCCGAACCGGTACGGAACCTTTGCTCCCAATTGGTCAATACGACCCGAGGAAATCAGTATTGCACACATCCTTAAAAAAGCGGGATATGCCACTGCGCATTTTGGTAAATGGCACCTGGGACCGGTAAAAAGTGATTCGCCTACTAACCCTGGAGCAATGGGTTTTGATGAGTGGTTGTCCCACGATAATTTTTTCGAAATGAATCCGGTACTTTCACGTAATGGGGCAACCCCCGAGCGATTAGAGGGAGAAGGATCACAAGTCATTATTGACGAGGCTCTTGATTTTATTCGGAGAGCCAAACAAAAGAATCAACCATATTTTGTGATCGTGTGGTTCGGATCTCCGCACGAACCTTATAGTGGATTAGAAGAAGATCTGGCCCTGTACGATAACCTTCCGGATGCCTATTCCAGCCAGCGGGTTACCCTGACTTCCAATGAATCTGGTGAGGCGATAGAGCGACCCCTCAATGAAGTATTGAGGGAGCGATACGCGGAGATCACGGCCATGGACCGGTCCATTGGGGTTTTGCGTAATTTCCTAAGAGATGAGGGTCTGCGTGATAATACTCTGGTTTGGTATTGCGGCGACAATGGTACTCCTCCCAGTGCTGCCCGAACCGGTATGACCTTGCGAGGTGAAAAGGGCACGATGTATGAGGGTGGTATTCGAGTGCCGGCGGTGATCGAATGGCCTGCTGGCATCTTGAGCAGCGTGTCCACTCTGCCGTCAGTCACGACCGACGTCCTTCCAACCCTTTGCGATTTGACTAATCAACCGCTCCCAGACAGGCCTCTGGATGGTATCAGCCTGGCTGCTGCATTTACTGGTAACCTCGATACGCGGCCAAGCCCTTTGTGTTTCTGGAGCTTTGAAAGTGACATTTTTTTTAACAATAATGCCAAGCCTTATATAGACCCTCGACTGCAGGAAGGGACAACACCCCTGGTAAAAGTGATGGATGGAAAATATACAAGATCATTCCGCAATTATGTTTACCCGGAGATTTCTGAAAATGATTTTGGGGGCGCTCGATCCATCATTGGGCCACACTATAAAGTAGTGATTGATCAATCCCAGGACGAACCCATCGAATTGTTTGATCTGGAGAGCGATCCCGGAGAAAAAATGAACTTAAGCACTGAAAAGCCCGAGGTAGTCGATACGATGCAGAAGCAACTCTACGATTGGCAGAAATCGGTGCTCACCAGTTTGACTGGGAGGGATTATAGGTAATGGGGCTGCTCAAACTTAATCAAGGCCAGTGCCTGACGGCCCTGCCTTATGTCCAGGTCAAATGCGAATAGAATTTAGATTGCTACACTTCGTTCCGCGATCCTATGTGTGGGGCTGTACAAACTTGCTCAAGGCCAGTGCCTGACGGCCCTGCCTTATGTCCAGGTCAAATGCGAATAGAATTTGGATTGCTACACTTCGTTCCGCGATCCTATGTGGGAGGCGGCTCAAACTTGCTCAAGGCCAGTGCCTGACGGCCCTGCCTATGTCCAGGTCAAAGGCAGATAGATTTAGGATTGCTACACTTCGTTCCGCGATCCTATGTGGGGGTCTGCTCAAACTTGCTCAAGGCCAGTGCCTGACGGCCCTGCCTTTTTTATTGCCCCTTCTCTCCAGAAAGCGAGCTTTCTTTCGGTCAGGGCAATAAAAAAGGTCGCCATCTGACGATGACGACCTTGATCAAGTTTGTCGGGGTGGTAGGATATGTATCTTAAGGATTCATGGCATTATGTGGTTACTTAATAATGTGTAATAAACTGATATTCAATATTTATGTCTTTTCTGCTCTTAAGGCTTGCCAGGAAATATCAATAAAAAACGACAACTTTTTAAGCTCTAGTTGTCATTTATATTCTATATTCACACTGAATAAAGACCAGAACTTAGATATGCCTAAGCAAATCAAGATACCCAACCCAAGATTCAACCTTAAAAGTCATAAGGACGATTCTGAAGAGACACTAATCGTTTTAGTTTATCGATATCAAAAGCCTTCAACGGGAGAGAAGATACGAATCGTCTATTCCACAGGTGAGAAAGTTGTACCGAAATACTGGGACAACAAGACCCTGGCTAAAGTAATTAGAAATCATTTGGATTATTCATCACTGAACGATCGATTACAAGATCTAGGAAGAACTGCAAAATCGATATTTCAAGATCATCAGTTTGGCGAAATCTCTGCCGAAGAATTTAAGTCAGAACTAGGTCTGAGAACAGGTAAAAGGAAGCCAGATCAGATTTTACCAAAAGGTCATCTTCCCTTTATGGAATTTGTCGAACAATTTGTAAATGAACGGATGAATCGATATAACTCAAAACGAGGCACCTGGAAGATATTACAGACGACCCTCAACCACCTAAAGAAGTATTCTGAAGATCGAGGCCAACTACTTGATTATGAAGATTTCGATTTTAATTTTAAGGATGATTTTGAGAATTGGTTATATCAGCCGAAACGCCATCATTCGACCAACTATGCGTCAAAAATGCTGTCAGTGGTCCGACAATTCCTTCACGAAGCAACGAGGCGAGGATACAATACCAGGATGACATTCGCACAGAAAGGCTGGTCAATTAAAAAAGAGAAGACCCAAAAAATTGTGTTGTCGTTTGAGGAGCTTGGAGTCCTGTATAACTTGGACCTCTCCAATGATCTCAAACTTGACCGCGTCAGGGATCTATTTTTGATTGGTTGTTACTCCGGACTGAGATTCTCAGATTTCATCCGGATAAGTCCGGAGCATATCATTCGGGAGGATGGCGTCGAGATGATCCAGCTATTTACAAAGAAGACCGATACCGAGGTAGTCATACCATTGATGCCAGAATTGAAGGCCATTCTAAGGAAGTACGATTATCGCTCCCCTAAAGCTATTTCTAATCAAAAACTTAATGTCTACCTTAAGGATTTATTCAAGGTGGCAGAATTCGATCAAGATGTACTATTAAAGAAATCCGTTGGAGGCCAGATCCAGGAAGTGGTTAAGAAAAAGTATCAACTGGCTCAAAGTCACATGGCCCGACGGAGTTTTGCTACAAATTTTTATCAATTGGGTATACCGGCTGCTCATTTGATGTTGATTACCGGACATAGCACAGAGAAGCAGTTTTTTGAGTATATTAATCTAGATAAGATCCAAAATGCAAAGACTGTTGCTAAACAACTTTCGATCCTATTAAGATTTCATAGAAATGGACATTCAGAAGAAAAGTAATGGTGAAATACTGGTCAAATACACATATGGTGATTGGTTAAAAACAGATGAAGGTTATTGGAATCAAGATGATCGATTTTACCTTTCTCGCCATGAATATGTTTGTCAACAGGAGCTTGAAAAGAGAGGTTATAAGATTGAGAATGTAGAGTTTGAAATAGATCCTATCGAAGATCAGAAAATAAAAGATCATCAATGGGATGCCATAAACAAAGCGGCAAAGACTTTTAAAGCATCATTGGTCGCAGAATTCCATAAGAAGATTGAAGGGTGGCGTAAGATCGGGTTTAAAAGAAATGAGATAATCGTATGCGTCAAGAAGGAGATACTATTTGTACGCAAAAAACTGTTGGATCCAAGCTATCAGAGGCCGGAGGATGTTAATGAACATACCGAAAGACTAGACCAATATCTACCAGAGGACTTATATAGAAGTGATTGGGAAGTATGGGAAAAAATTAATGATCTTGCAATTTCAGAATTTCCAAATATTACGGCTTCGTGGTGTGATCCCGACAGTAGCGGAGCCAGGTACATTGGCTACCGGCTCTACAAAGATAAACTAGAGACCTGTCTCAAATCTCTAGTTACAATAAAGAACAAAGGATCGAGGAAGCTTGGGAAAGAAGATACGGTACAAATTGACTTGAAACCCTATCTGAAATATTTTAAGGACATTAAACCCGAAGTAGTGGATTCAAGAGGGAGATATATCGGTGGCAAAAGAAAAAAATACATAGTTCGAGCTTGGCTTGACACACTGATTAGACAATGTCAAATTGAAAATGAATTGATCGAAAGCATCGAAGATAAAGCCAGAGTCCTCAACACCAATCTGCCAGAGCTTAACATTAGCGTGTCTTCACTTAAGAAAGTACCTAAAAATTATCATGTCTACGAAAAAGAATTTAAATCCATTATCCCAAAAAGATAGG